>NZ_JAAAPK010000001.1:1200000-1565207 GCF_009909105.1 Corallococcus exiguus | reverse complement strand
CCCTCCAGGTCAGGAGGAGATCATGCGCCGGTGCGGGAGGTCGACCCCGCACCAGAGTTTTTCAGCAGCCTGCTAGGGCCGCACGCTCAGGGAAAAGTCCGCGCCGCGCCGCTTGAGCGCGCAGTCGACGGCGGGCGGGTGCGAGGGGTCCTGGAGGAAGGCCTCCACGATGCTCACGCCGCACGTGTTGAAGGAGGCTGCGTGGCTGCGGCCCCGCATGTCGACGGGGT
This sequence comes from Corallococcus exiguus, assembly GCF_009909105.1. Taxonomy (NCBI): domain Bacteria; kingdom Pseudomonadati; phylum Myxococcota; class Myxococcia; order Myxococcales; family Myxococcaceae; genus Corallococcus; species Corallococcus exiguus. The sequence continues at coordinate 1,564,977 of NZ_JAAAPK010000001.1, read as the reverse complement.
ACGCGTTGGGCATCGAATCGAGCAGCCGGTGACCCCACTCCGGAGGCGTGTCCGGGTCGAACTCGCCCGCGAAGACGAGCGCCGGCACATCGCTCTTCACCGGCTCGTTCTCCACGGCGGGCGCCGCGGTGACGTTCCACGCGCGGCACTCCTGCGGTGAAGCCGTCCCCTCATTCACTCCGCCCAGGCCCATGGCGGGCGCGAGCTGCGCGGCGATGCGCCCCGCGTCCTCGAAGGGCATTTCCTCGGCGCACCAGACTGAATAGCGCAGGCCCCAGGCCATGGACGAAGGCCCCTGGTTGTCGCTGATCAGCCCGCGCAGGGTCTCGAAACGCCCCTCGGAGGCGTCCACGATGAGCCTGGGAATGAGGGGGATCTGCACGGGTTCGTGCATGGCGGAGTAGACGGCCTCCACCACCTGCGCGCCCCGGACCTCCACCGGTCCGCCGCCCGCACGGATGGCCAGCTTCAAGGGGCGGCGGTCCGCGTCGGCCACCAGCTTCGTGAAGCGGGCGCGCAGGTCGGGATACCTTGCGCCGCACTCGCGGTCCACCGCGCACCCGTCGAACACCTGGTTCAGGACACGCAGCACGTTCGTCGCGGAGACCTCATCGAAGTTCACCTCCGGCGGCAGCACCGAATCCAGCACGACGCTCCGGACGCCAGCGGGATGCCGCCGCAGCACGGTCAACATCAGCCGCGTGCTGTACGACACGCCGTAGAGGTTCCACCGCGCCACGCCGAGCACCTTGCGGAGATCCTCGATGTCATCCGCGGCGGCCTCGCTGGTGTAGCCGTCCAGGTCCACGCCCGACGCGGTCAGCACCGCCCGGCAGCGTCCCGCGGCCTGCGTCAGCGCGGTGGTCGCCGCCGGCCCGCGCAGCCTGCCCGCGGCCAGCTCGCCCCTGAGGGTGGAGGTCTCCGGGCACAGGAGCGACGGCTGCGCGAACTTCGCGCCGCGCTGCTCCAGGACGATGTAATCGCGCTGGTCCAGGAGCTTGTTGTTCTTGCCGGAGGTGAAGTGCTCGACCGCGCTGAGGCCCGGGCCCCCGGGCATGAACAGCACTGGATCCGCCAGGGGCTTCGCGGCACGGCTGCGGAAGAGGGTCACGGGAAGGCGGATGGAGCGGCTGTCCGCCTTGTGCCGGTTCTCCGGCACCACCAGCAGGCCGCAGTCGATGCGCTCCGTAGCGGCGACCTCCACGGCGCAGGCGCCTGGCTCGAAGCGGGGAACCACGGGAGCCGGTTCAGCCCCGGTCTTCCACGAAAGCAACAGCACCGCGACGAGGAGGGGCAAGCGCATGCGCTCCGTTAAACCAGCACCCGGCGGCACAGGTCCACAGCCCCACCGCCCGCGATGTCCCCCTGCGCTCAGCGGTGCCGGAAGCAGTCCACCGTGTGGTCATCCACGATGCCCGTGGCCTGCATCCACGCGTAGACAATGACGGGCCCCACGAACTTGAAGCCGCGCTGCTTGAAGGCCTTGGCGTACGCCTCCGACAGCTCCGTCTTCGCCGGCACGTCGCCCCGGCCCTTCCACACATTGCGGATGGGCTTCCCGCCCGCCATGCCCCAGACGAACGCGGAGAAGTCCTCGCCCGCCTCCTGCATCTTCAAGTAGGCGCGCGCGTTGCCGATGGTCGCTTCAATCTTCGCGCGAGCCCGGACGATGCCCTCGTCCGCCATCAGGCGCGTGACGTCCTTCTCCGTGAAGCGCGCCACCACCTTCGGGTCGAAGCCCTTGAACGCCTTCCGGAAGGCCTCGCGCTTGCGCAGGATGACAATCCACGCGAGCCCCGCCTGGAAGCCCTCCAGCATCAACATCTCCCAGAGCGCGCGGCTGTCGCGCACGGGCACGCCCCACTCCTCGTCGTGGTAGGTCTGGTACAGCGGATCCGTCCCCACCCACACGCAACGCTGTTGCATCCGCGCTCCTCGCTGGTTCGCGGCAGGGGCTACCACGAAGACTGAACAGGCGGCCAGTCCCGTCGCCTGTCTTTTCAGCGCGGGCGCGTCAGCAGCGCGAACAGCCCGTCACTCCACCACCGGCCGCGCAGCCCCGGCACGAACCGCTGCCAGTACACGCTGCTGCGGGGAATCCGCCCGGGCAGCGGATAGTCGAAGTCGATGGACTGGAAGCCCGCCTCCACGGCCATGCGCCGCGCGTCCAGTTCCGTAATGGGCGTGATGTGTCCGGAGTCCCGGTAGTCCTGCTCGCAGAACGCGGGAAAGTAGCCCCGGACCAGGAAGGACAACCTTGCCGTCAGGCTGTCGTTGTTGGGCGTGGTGAAGAAGAGGTGGCCTCCGGGCTTGAGCACGCGGAAGGCCTCCTTCACGAAGTGGCGCGGGTTGGCCAGGTGCTCCAGCACCTCGATGGCGAACACCCAGTCCACCGACCCATCGCCCCACGGCAGCGCGTCCCGGGACACGTCCCGCAGCTGGAACTCCACGCCCGGCAGGCGGCTGGCGCCCGCGTCGTGGATGTCCGTGCTGAGGATGCGCTCGACGGCGGGGTTCTGCCGCAGCCGGCGGATCCACCCACCACTGCCCGAGCCCACGTCGAGCACCACGCCAAAGGCCCGCTGCCCCGCCACGCTCCAGGCCGCGTCCCGCAGCGGCTCCGGGGACAGCCCGTCCTGACGCTGCGCGTAGGCGGCGGCATCATGGCCCATCGGTCCCGTGTTGCCCTTCACATCTGGCTCCATGCGCGGGGAGTCTAGCCTCCGGAGCGCCGGGATGCGCAGGTGAAGGAAAGCTCTGCTCTCCGCGCGAAACGCTATCATCCGCGCGCCAGGTGCTACCGGGAGGCACGCATGGGACAGGAAGTGGATGTCATTGTCGTGGGCGGAGGGCTCGCGGGACTCGTCGCCGCGACCGAGCTCGCGGATGCGGGCAAGCGCGTCGCCGTGGTGGACCAGGAGGGACCGCAGAACCTGGGCGGCCAGGCGTTCTGGTCGTTCGGCGGCCTGTTCCTCGTGGACTCGCCCGAGCAGCGGCGCATGGGCATCAAGGACTCCCACGCGCTCGCGATGGTGGACTGGATGGGCACCGCCGCCTTCGACCGCGAAGAGGACCACTGGCCGCGTCAGTGGGCGGAGGCCTTCGTCAACTTCGCCGCGGGCGAGATGCGCCCCTGGCTGGTCCAACAGGGCATGAGCTGGTTCCCCGTGGTGGGCTGGGCGGAGCGAGGCGGCTACGGCGCCGTGGGCCACGGCAACTCCGTCCCCCGCTTCCACGTCACCTGGGGCACCGGCCCCGGCGTGCTGGAGCCCTTCGTCCGCCGCGCCAAGGCCGCGGAGGCCAAGGGCACCCTCACCTTCCACTTCCGCCACCGCGTGGACGAACTGCTCACGCAGAACGGCGCGGTGGTGGGCGTGCGCGGCATGGTGCTGGAGCCCACGGACGTCCCCCGGGGCGCCAGCAGCTCGCGCGTGACGACGGGCGACTTCGAGCTGCGCGCGAGCGCGGTCATCGTCACGTCCGGCGGCATTGGCGGCAACCACGAGCTGGTGCGCAAGGCGTGGCCCGAGCGCATGGGCCCCGCGCCGAAGTTCATGATTCAGGGCGTGCCCGACCACGTGGACGGCCGGATGATCGCCATCACGGAGGCCGCGGGTGGACGCCTCATCAACCGCGACCGCATGTGGCACTACACGGAGGGCCTGCGGAACTGGAACCCCATCTGGCCCCGTCACGGCATCCGCATCCTGCCGGGCCCCAGCTCGCTGTGGCTGGACGCCACCGGCAAGCGCCTGCCGCCGCCGCTGTTCCCCGGCTTCGACACGCTGGGCACGCTGGAGCACATCCTCAAGACGGGCCACGAGCACACCTGGTTCATCCTCAACCAGTGGATCATCAAGAAGGAGTTCGCGCTCTCCGGTTCGGAGCAGAACCCGGACCTCACGGGCAAGGACTGGCTGGGCGTGCTCAACCGCGCCGTGGGCAAGAAGGCCATGGGCCCGGTGGAGGCCTTCAAGGAGAAGGGCGAGGACTTCGTCATCTCCAACAACCTGCGCGACCTGGTCGCCGGGATGAACGCGAAGACGGAAGCCCCGCTGCTGGACTTCGCCACGGTGGAGCGCGAGGTGAAGGCCCGCGACCTCCAGATGGACAACCCCTTCAGCAAGGACCTGCAGCTCGCGGCCATCCGCCAGGCGCGCAACTACCGGGGTGACAAGCTGGTGCGCACCGCGAAGCTACACCGCATCCTGGACCCCAACGCGGGGCCGCTCATCGGCGTGAAGCTGAACATCCTCACGCGCAAGACGCTGGGCGGCTTCGAAACGGACCTCCAGGGCCGCGTCTTCAACGCCCAGGGGAAGACCATCCCAGGGCTCTATGCGGCAGGTGAGGTGGCCGGCTTCGGAGGCGGTGGCGTCCACGGCTACCGCGCCCTGGAAGGCACGTTCCTGGGAGGCTGCATCTTCTCCGGCCGCGCCGCGGGCCGGGCCGCCTCGGGGAATGTGTAGTCATGGGCGGTGACGGGCAGGGGCGCGTCAAGGCCCCTGCCCCTCCGGGCGTCCTCAGGCGGCGGCCTGGAAGGGCCACGGAGTGGAGCGCGCCCCGGCCATCCAGTTGTCGTGCCGGCCGTCCCAGTACTTGAAGGTGAGCAGCGACGGGTCCACGTCATCCAGCGTGTTGACGTAGATGGAGACGAACTTCCCGCCCAGCTCCGGGACGTCGCCGTCGCCGAAGCACACGACGCCGCAGCGACCGCAGAAGCTGCGCGTGTTGGGGCTGCCGTCGCGCCCGTACTTCTTGATGGCGTCCTGGCCCTTGAGGAGCCGGAAGGCGTCCGGCTTCATCCCCGCGCCGCCGCCGTAGCCGTACTTCATGCAGATGGTGCAGTTGCAGCGGGTCACGTCCGCCAGGTCCACGGAGGCCTCGTAACGCACGGCGCCACACAGGCAGCCGCCCGCGTAGGTGTGCAGGCCGCTCAGGGCAGGGGTCTTCTGAAGGTCGTTCTGGGTCATGGCGGAATCTCCGGTGCCGCGTTGTGGGAACGAACCCAATGTCGCCCCTGCCAGTGACAGCCTTATGTCAGGTTTGTCGCCGCCTCTGTTGAACCCGGCGGGGCCTGGCCCAGAGTGCCCCGGTCCGCCGCTCCCGGAGGCCGCATGCCCGCGTGGAAGTCCCTGTCCCGTGTCCTTGCCCCGACGTTGCTCCTGCCGCTGCTGGGGGCCGCGCCGCCCGCCACCCTGCCCGCCACGAAGCCCGCTTCGGCCGTGAAGGCGGTCGCGGGCGCGACGGCGGCCCGGCCGTCGAAGCAGTACTCGGTGGAGCAGTTCATGGGGTCCACGGAGGTGATGGCCCCGGTCTTCACCTCGGATGGCAAGCAGCTGCTCTTCTCGTCGAACGCGTCCGGCATCTTCAACGTGCACAGCGTGCCGGTGGGTGGGGGCAAGCCCACCGCGCTGACGCGCTCGAAGACGGACAGCATCCGGGTGGTGGGGGCCTTCCCGCGCGACAGCCGCTTCCTCTTCGAGCGCGACAAGGGCGGCGATGAGCAGACGCACGTCTACGTGCGCACGCCGGACGGCAAGGAGAAGGACCTCACGCCCATGAAGCAGGGCGTGGCCGGCTTCCTGGGCTTCAGCCACGACGACAGCGCGTTCTACCTCACCACCAACGAGCGCGACCCGGGCGCCATGGACGTGTACCGCTATGACGCGAAGACGTACGCGCGCACGCTCCTGGCCCAGAACGACAAGGGGTTCGGCGTCGCCGCCGTGGCCCCGGACGAGAGCTGGGTGGCGCTGGAGGAGGCGATCACCACGTCGGACGGCAACGTGTGGCGCTACGACGTCGCGACGAAGGCACTGAAGAACCTCACGCCCCACACGGGCTCGGCCAGCTACCGGGTGGGAGACATCCACCCTGTCACCGGGGAGTTGTACGTCATCACGGACGACGGCTCGGAGTTCACCCGGGTGGTGCGCCCGGCGAAGGAGGCCGGCAGGTGGGAGGACGTGGAGAAGGCGGACTGGGACATCTATGGCACGCACTTCTCGCGCTCGGGGGCGTTCCGCGTCTCCATCATCAACGTGGACGCTGGCATCGAGGTGCGCCTGCACGACGTGAAGGCCGGCACCCAGGTTCCGCTGACGCAGCTCCCCGCCGGGATGATCTCCGAGGTCGTCTTCTCCCGTGACGAGAAGCAGCTGGCGGTCCAGCTGGAGACGGACCGCACCTCCGCGAACCTCTATGTCCTGGACCTAGCCACGAAGAAGACCCGGCGCGTGACGGACACGATGAGCCGCGAGCTCGACTCCGAGGACCTGGTGGACGCGCAGGTGGTGCGCTTCAAGTCCTTCGACGGGATGGAGATCCCCAACCTGCTCTTCAAGCCGCACCAGGCGACGGCGGAGCACAAGGCCCCCGCCATCGTCTACGTGCACGGCGGCCCCGGCGGCCAGACGAGCCGGGGCTACAACAACTTCGTCCAGTACCTGGTGAACCGCGGCTACGTGGTGCTGGGCATCAACAACCGGGGCAGCACCGGCTACGGCAAGACGTTCCTGAGGGCGGACGACCAGAAGCACGGCAAGGATCCGCTGCGAGACTGCGTGGAGGCGCGCAAGTACCTGGCGAGCCTGCCGTACGTGGACGGCTCGCGCGTGGGCATCCTCGGCGCCAGCTACGGTGGCTACATGGTGCTGGCGGCGCTCGCCTTCCACCCGGACTCCTTCGACGTGGGCGTGGACGTCTTCGGCCCGTCCAACTGGCTGCGCACGCTCAAGAGCATGCCGCCCGAGTGGGGCGCCTTCCGTCAGGCCATGTTCCAGGAGATGGGCAACCCGGAGACGCAGGAGGTGATGCTCAAGGAGATCTCCCCCTTCTTCCACGCGGAGCGCATCCAGAAGCCGCTGTTCGTCGTGCAGGGCGCCAACGACCCGCGCGTCCCCCAGGCGGAATCTGACGACATCGTCGCGGCGGTGAAGAAGAACGGCGTGCCCGTGGAGTACCTGCTGCTCCCCGACGAGGGCCACGGCTTCAAGAAGAAGAAGAACGAGGCGGAGGTGGACCGGCGCGTCCTGGAGTTCTTCGACCGCTACCTGAAGGCCGCCACCGCCACGGCCCCCAAGCCCTGAGGGGCGCTTTACAGTACCTGCACATGCAGGTATTTCCCCCGGCATGACGATTTCCGTCCGCCGGCCTCGCGTCCTGCTGTCCGTGCTGTTGGGGCTGTCCCTGGGGTGCGCCACCGCGCGTCCCCAGGCCGCCTCGGCGCCTGTGGAGACAACGGTGTCGGCGTCCGAGCCACTCGTGGCCCAGGAGGCAGACGCGGTCTTCACCAGCTACCGCTTCCAGGATGGGGCGGTGCTGCCGGAAGTGCGCATCCACTACGCGACGCTGGGCACGCCGCGCCGGGACGCCTCCGGCGCGGTGACGAACGCGGTGCTGCTCCTGCACTGGACGAGCGCGAGCGGCGAGGTGCTGCGGAGCAAGTCCTTCCAGGACGCGCTGTTCGCGCCGGGCCGTCCGCTGGACGCGACGAAATACCTCCTCATCTTCCCGGACAGCGTGGGCCACGGCCGCTCCAGCAAGCCGAGCGACGGCCTGCGCACGAAGTTCCCGGCCTACGGCTACCGGGACATGGTGGAGCTTCAGCACCAGCTCGTGACGCGGACGCTGGGCATCCGGCGTCTGCACGCCATCGTGGGCCTGTCCATGGGCGGCATGAACGCGTGGCAGTGGAGCGAGCTGTACCCGGACGCGGTGGAGGGCGTGATGCCCATCGTGTCCCTGCCCACGCGCATCGCGGGGCGCAACCTGCTGTGGCGGCGCTTCGTGTCGGGACAGATCCGCAACGACCCGGAATGGAAGGACGGCCTCTACACCGCGCAGCCCCGGGGCTGGCTGGAGGCGTTCCCGGTCTTCCGGATGATGCTGGACGGGGTGCCGCACCTGCAGGCCACGCTTCCGGATGCGCAGTCGGCGGATGCCTTCATCGCGACGGCACGGGCGCAGGCGGCGGGCATGGACGCCAATGACATCCTGTACTCGCTGGAGTCCTCGCGGGACTACGACCCGGAGGGCGCGCTCGGGGACATCCAGGCCCACGTGTTCGCGCTCAACTTCTCCGACGACGAGTTCAACCCTGTCACCCTGCGCACGCTGGAGACGTTGATGCCGAGGGTAAAGCGCGGCCGCTTCGTGGTGCAGGAAGGCAGCGCGAGCTCCTTCGGCCACTTCACCCAGGCACACCCGGAGCTGTGGGCGGATCAGGTCGCCGCGTTCCTGAAGTTCCTCGAGGAGGGGTGAGCCGTGGGGATGCGCTCAGCGTCCGCTGCGGCGAGTTTTGCCCTTGGGAGCCGGAGGGGCTTCGGCCTCCGCTTCGGCTTCGCCCAGTCCCGTCCGGGAGACGGCGGCCAGCAGGTCCCGCAGCGCGGTGGCCTGGGTGTTGCCCACGGCGTTCTCGAAGTCCGACTGGGCGCGCAGCCACAGGGGCCGGGCCTTGCGGTAGACGCCCTGCCCTTCCGGAGTGATGGCGATGGCGCGCTGGCGCCGGTCGGTGCGGCCCACCTCCAGCACCACGAAGCCGTCCTTCAAGAGGGGCTTCAGGTTGTGGGTGAGCGTGGAGGGGTCCATGACGAGCTGATCCGCCAGCGCGTTCACGGTCAGCGGGCCCTGGGTCTGGACGCGGTGGAGGATGGAGTACTGCGTCGTCCGAAGGCCGCTGGGCGCGAGCACCTGATCATAGAACTGAGTGACGTGACGGCTGGCCTGCCGCAGCGCCAGGCAATTGCAGAGGGTGCGCTGGAGTTCGTCTTGGGACATCGCTGCCGGAAAGTATACGTGGGCCCGGGCGTGGCCGCTTGAAGGAGACACCGTTATGAGGACACGCCGGTTTCATTATGCGTGGGTGATGGCCGCGGCCATCTTCGTGGTGCTCCTGTGCGCGGCGGGCGTGCGGGCGACCCCGAGCGTCTTCATCGTCCCGCTGGAGCGGGAGTTCGGCTGGAGCCGGGCCCTCGTCTCCTCGGCCGTGTCGGTGAACCTGGTGCTCTACGGGCTCGTGGGGCCGTTCGCCGCGGCGCTGATGCAGAAGTTCGGCATCCGGCGCACGACGCTCGTGTCCCTCTGCATCATCGCGGTGGGCGTGGCGCTGACGAACTTCATCCACGCGCCGTGGCAGCTGCTGCTCTTCTGGGGCGTGCTGGTGGGGCTGGGCACGGGCACGACGGCGATGGTGCTGGGCGCCACGGTGGTGCAGCGCTGGTTCGTCGCGAGGCGCGGGCTGGTGATGGGCGTGCTGACCGCGAGCACGGCCACGGGGCAACTGGTGTTCCTTCCATTGCTCGCGATGCTGGTGGAGCACCGCGGCTGGCGCGTCGTGTCCTTCACCGTGGCGGGCGTGGTGGCGTGCGTGATTCCGCTCGTCGCATGGCTCGTGCGCGACCGGCCGTCGGACGTGGGGCTGAAGCCCTACGGAGCCGCTCCGGAGGACGAGGAGGTGAAGCCGTCCAGCGTCAATCCGCTCGCCAACGCGCTGGGGGCGCTGGGGCGGGCTTCGCGCAAGCGGGACTTCTGGCTGCTCGCGGGGAGCTTCTTCATCTGCGGCGCGACGACGAACGGGCTGGTGGGCACGCACCTGATTCCGGCGTGCATGGACCACGGCATCCCGGAGGTACGGGCTGCGGGGTTGCTCGCGCTGATGGGCATCTTCGACCTGGTGGGCACGACGGCGAGCGGCTGGATGTCGGACCGCTTCGACAACCGCTGGCTGTTGTTCTGGTACTACGGCCTGCGAGGGCTGGCGCTGCTCTACCTGCCGAGCGCCTTCGAGATGTCCCTCTTCGGCCTGCCGTTGTTCGCGGTGTTCTACGGCCTGGATTGGATCGCCACGGTGCCACCGACGGTGCGCCTGACGACGCAGACGGTGGGTGCGGAGGACGGGCCCATCGCCTTCGGCTGGGTGGTGGCAGCGCACCAGGTGGGCGCGGGCCTGGGAGCACTGGGCGCGGGCGTCATCCGCACGTCGCTGGAGACGTACACGCCCGCCTGGGTCGTCGCGGGCGTCATCTGCCTCGCGGCGGCACTGGTGGTGCTGCGCATCGGACGTGGCTCCGCTTCATCACCGCCGGTGGTGGGCGCGCCCGCGACTCACTGAAGGACTTCAGTCCGAGCCCAGCAGCACGACCTTGCCCACCGTGCTCCGCCCTTCCAACTGGCGGTGGGCCTCTTCCGCGCGGGACAGCGGCAGCGCCAGTCCCACCACGATGCGCAGGCGCTTCGCCACGACCTCCGCCAGCAGCGCCTCACGCGCCTTGCGCTGCACCTCCGGGGGCGTGGGCGTGCGCAGCCAGTAGGCGCCCACGGTGAGCGACTTCGCGTAGAGCGACTCCACCTCCACGGACGGCGGGTGGCCGCTGGCGTTGCCGTAGCTCACCAGGTGCCCGAAGGGCGCCAGCGCATCCAGGCTGGCCTGCCAGGTGCTCGCGCCCACGGAGTCCAGCACGCGCTCCACGCCGCGCCCCTGCGTCAGCTCGCGCACGCTCGCCGCGACGTCCTCCTGGTCGTAGCGGATGACGGCGTCCGCGCCCACGTCCCGCGCGAGCTTCGCCTTCGCCTCGCCCGACACCGTGCCGATGACCCGCGCTCCCGCCGCCTTCGCCAGCTGCACCGCGAGCAGCCCCACGCCGCCGGCCGCCGCGTGGATGAGCACCGTCTGCCCCGCCTCCACGCGCCCCACGGTGTGCACCACGTGGTACGCCGTCAGGCCCTGCACCAGCAGCGCGGCGGCCTCCTCGAAGGACACCTCCGGTGGCAGCACCAGCAACTCTTCCACCGGCGCGAGCGCGGCCTCCGCGTAGGCCTCCTTCGTCAGGGCGACCACGCGGCGGCCCACCCAGGATGCGTCCACACCCGGCCCTACCGCTCGCACCACGCCCGCGGCTTCGCTGCCCAGGATGCGAGGCAGGGGCGCCTGGGCGTCGTACAGCCCGCGGCGGCGCTCGGTGTCCGCGAAGTTCACGCCCGCGGCATGGACTCGCACGAGCACCTGGCCCGGCCCGGGCACGGGCTCCGGCGCGTCCTCCCAACGGAGGACCTCCGGCCCTCCCACCTGGTGGTAGCGGATGGCTTTCATGCGCGGAGTCCTAACGTCCACACCGCTTGCCTGTCAGGACTGAATTTCCGCCGCCGTCGCTGGGAGCGAAAGGAGCGGTCCCGATGCGCCAGGCGACGAAGCAGGCCCCGATGAACCTCAAGCACCCGAATCCTTCCGGTCACGGCATCGACGCGGCCTCGCGTCCCAGCCCGGCGACCGCTCCTTCCACGTGCCGCTGGCGGGACTTCGCGTCCTATCGCCTCGCCTCGCCCGGCTCCTGAAGGCGCCCTGCTCCGTCCCTGACGCGGCATGGCCCTGGAGGCCGGGCTCCCGACAAGGGGACCCGGCCTTCTTCACGTCCGGGCTCCCGCTCACCTTCCGGGGACGTAGAGCGTTACGGAGACGCGCTGGCCTGTAGAGCCGGAGCCCTTGGAAGCCCGCTGGGTTCGACTCCCAGCGTCCCCACTCCCTCACCCACATAGGCCGCGCACCGGGTGCAGTCTGGATTCCAAATCCGGACGAGCAGGGTTCGACTCCCTGGCGGCCTGTCCCGCCCGAAAGGCCCTGTGTCATGGAAACGCTGGTGCTGAGCCAGTCCTATGAACCCGTCGCACGCATCCCCTGGCAACGCGCCATCATGCTGCTCGTCCAGGGCAAGGTGGAGGTCGTCGAGGAGTACGAGGACCGCGTCATCCGCTCGGTGACGGTGGAGCTGCGCATGCCGTCCGTCATCCGCTTCGTGCGCGCCCTGTGGAAGGGCCCGCGCGGCGTGCGCTTCAGCCGTGAGAACGTCTACCAGCGCGACCAGTGCCGCTGCCAGTACTGCGGCCACAAGGTGACCCGTCCGGAGGCCACGTACGACCACGTGCTGCCGCGCGCGCAGGGCGGCCGCACGAGCTGGGAGAACATCGTCATCGCCTGCGTGCCCTGCAACCAGAAGAAGGGCAACCGCACCCCGGCGCAGGCGCGCATGACGCTGCGCACCGTGCCCGCGAAGCCGAAGCGGCTGCCGGACGCGCTGGTCGTCTCGTTCCTCGTGGAGAAGGGCCTGCCCCTGTCCTGGCGCAAGTTCCTGAGGGACGTGGCCTATTGGCACACGGAGCTGGAAGCGTAGGTCCCGGCCCAAGGGTGGGCCGGGACTTCGCTTCCGCGCCGCAACGGTTAGAGTGCCGCACGTCGAGGGGGCGTTCCGGACCACACCATGGCGACGAGGAAGAACGAAGACCAGGAGCGGCTCATCGACCGCGACCTCACCGCGATGGCGCGCGAGGGCAAGCTGCCGGCCGCCCACGGCGTGGACACCGCCGTGACGGAGGTGCTGGGGCTGCTGACGCGCGGAGGCAAGCACCCGCTGCTGGCGGGCGAGCCCGGCGTGGGCAAGAGCGCGCTCGTGCAGGAGGTGGCCCGCCGCATCGCCGAAGGGCGAGTGGACGGCGACCTGGCCCAGGCGCGGCTCGTGGAGGTGTCCGTCGCGAACATCCTGGCGCGCAGCACCCAGCGCCAGGCGGCCGAGTCCTTCGAGGAGCTGCTCATCCACCTGGGCCGCCACCCCTGCCCCATCGTCTACATCCGTGACCTGCCGGTGGCCCTGGGCGGGCCCCTGGCGCCCGTGGCCGTGCGCGCGCTGCGCACCGGCGGCCTGCGCTTCATCTTCGAGACCGAACCCAAGCGCGTGCAGGAGCTGCTGCGCGCCGACGAGGCCCTGGCCGAGCGGCTCCACCTGTTGCCCCTGAACGAGCCGCCGCTGGAGAAGGCGCGCTGGATCGTCGGCCGCGTGGCGGAGGAGCTGGAGCGCGAGCTGCGGCTGCCCATCGACCCGGCCGCGTGCGACCTGGCGCTGCGCCTGTCCGCGAAGTTCCTCCTGGCGCAGCACATGCCGCGCAAGGCCATCGAGCTGCTCAAGGAGACGGCGGCGGAGGCCGCGGGCGTGGCGCGCGACCACGTGGGGCCGGAGGATGTGCTCACCCGCTTCTGCGCCGCCACGCGACTGCCCCGCTTCGTCGTGGACGACGCGATGCCGCTGGACCTGGAGGAGACGGAGCGCTTCTTCGGGGAACGGCTGCTCGGCCAGACGGACGCGGTGGCCGCGGTGCTGCGCTCGGTGGCGCTGCTCAAGGCGGGGCTCAACGACCCGCGCCGCCCGCTGGGCGTGTTCCTCTTCGCCGGGCCCACGGGCGTGGGCAAGACGCAGCTGGCGAAGCTGCTGGCGGAGTACCTCTTCGGTTCCGCCGACAGGCTGGTGCGCCTGAACATGGCGGACTACCCCAACGACGGCGACGAGAGCGTCCCCTTCGGCGCGTCGTGGGCGCCCGCGCTGGAGACGCGGCGCGGAGAGCTGTCCGCGCTGCTCGACGGCAAGGTGTTCACCGTGCTGCTGCTGGACGAGTTCGAGAAGGCCGCGCGCAGCGTGCACGACCGCTTCCTCCAGCTCTTCGACGAGGGCACCTTCGTCAACGGCGCGGGCGAGGCGGTGTCGTGCAACAACACGCTCATCGTGGCCACGTCCAACGTGGGCTCGGAGGTGTACCGCGAGGCGGGCCTGGGCTTCGCCGCGCACAAGCGCGCCGACGAGCAGGTGTCGGAGGTGGACCGCCGCATCGCGGAGGCCTTCCGTCCGGAGTTCCTCAACCGCTTCGACGCCATCTGCCACTTCCGTCCGCTGTCGCGCGTGGACATCCGCAAGATTGCCCAGCGCGAGGTGGGCCGCGTGCTGGAGCGAGAAGGCATCCGCGCCCGCGCCCTGGACGTGGAAGTGACACCGGAGGTGGTGGACCGGCTGGTGGAGCGCGGCTATTCGCCGCAGTTCGGCGCGCGCTACCTGCAGCGTGAAATCGAGAAGACGCTCACCGCGGCGCTCGCGGTGGAGATTGCTCGCAGGCCGCTGCCGCCGGGTACGCCCGTGCGCGTGGAGGCTCGTCCTGGAGGCCGCGTGGTGGCGGTCGCGGAGCCCGTGCCGACTCCTCGCGAGGTGACGGCGCAGCTGCTCCTGCCCACGCCGAAGGCCGCGGCGGTGAAGCGCCGGTTGGACCGCAAGTCGCTGCTGATTGAGATGGACCGGCTGGTGGGCCGTGCCCGCGCGCTCGCCGAGTCCACGGGGCGGTCGGAGCTGGAGGCGCGCCGCGCGGCGCTGCTCGCGGAGACGCAGGCGCCCAACCTCTGGGACGACTCGCAGCGCGCGGCGGACGTCCTCCGCGCCTTCCGCACGGTGGAGGCGCAGCTGGGAGAGCTGGACCGCCTGGAGGCGGCGTGCAACTTCGGGCGCCGGCTGGTGCGCGAGGCGAAGAACGAGGTGCAGCTGGGCTCCGCCGCGAAGCAGGTGGAGGAGGTCGCGCGAGAGGTCCAGATGGCGGAGGCGCTGCGGGCCGCCGGGGCCACGACGTTGGACAACGAGGCGCTGGTGGACATCTGCGCCAGCGACGCGTCCGAGCTGCAGGACGCGTGGGTGCAGGAGCTGGCCACCATGTACCTGGGCTGGGCGCAGCGCCGGGGCTACGAGGCCACCGCCGTCGCGGAAGCGGACGCCCCCGCGCGCGTGGTGGTGCGCATCGCCGGACCGGGCGCGTACGGATTCCTCGCGGGCGAGGCGGGGCTGCACCGCCGCCTGGAGGACGAGAAGCGCCAGCGCGCGTACGTGCGCGTGCACCGGGGCGGACCGATGGAGGAGGTGGAGCGGGAGCTGCTGGTGCTGGAAGGCCGGCCGGTGAAGAGCCGCGAAGGCGAGTACCTCCAGCGCGTGCGCAACGAAGTCACCGCGAAGGACGAAGCGACGGGCCGCGTGCTCACGCTCATTGGCGCCGGGGAGCTGGACGAGCTCAAGGGCATCGCCGCGCGCGTCGTCGCCGGCCAGGGCGCCAGCACCGACGAAGCCCGCCGCTACTTCCTGGGCCGTGGAGCGCGGGTGGAGGATCCACGCACGGGCGCGGGGACGCCCCGAGTGAAGGACGTGATGCGAGGCGAATTGGACGTGTTCATCGCCGCGTGGATCTCCCGTCCGCCCCCGGAGGGGGGCGCCACGCCGCTGTCCTGAGCCGTCGGGGCGTCCCCGGCCCGGCCGGGGTCATCCTCGCCGCGCATGCACGGTCAGGGCAGGTCGCCCCGGGCCACGCCCAGGCGCATGGCCTCCGCGAGTACGTCCAGGCCATGCGCGGTGTTGATGCGGGAATGAGCCATGGTGCCGCTGACCACCTGCACCGCTCCGCCCAGCACGAAGGGCACGGGCCGGCGTCCCAGCCGCAGAAGCCGCTCGTCGTAGAACGCGGCCGGGGCGCGCTCACGCACCAGGCGCGCCAGGGTCACCATGTTCGCGGTGCGCGACGCCTGCATCGCGGGTCCCAGGCACGAGAAGTCAAAACCCACCTCCGGCAGCACGGCGCCCCGGCCGTCACGGTCGAAGACGAAGACGACTTGCGACGTCTCCTCCTGCGAGCCGCGCACGCTCTTCTCCGCCGTCTTCGTCAGCTTCAGGCCGCCCGTGAGGAGGGCCGTGCCCAGCGCCACCTGTGTCGTCTTCTCCGTGTGCTCGCTCTGCGTGCGCAGGGACGACGCGCCCCGGAGGATGAGCGTCACGTCCTCCAAGGCCATGGTGAGCGGCGCGCCCGCGCGAGGCGTGAACGTCGCCTGCGCCGCGCTGAACGTGACGGTGCGTGCCGTGACGCGCTCCGCGACCTCCGACTCGTCGATAGCGAGCGCCGCGAGGCCCGCGTCCCTGAGGGTCTTCACCAGGGCATCCGCCGCATCGGGAGCCAGGCGCGCAATCAGGGCGGGAGGCTCGGGGGCCAGCCGCATGCGGGCCTCCGCAGGGGCCATGCCCGCCGCGGCGGCGAGCACCTGGGCTGCTTCCGGAACCTCACCCGCGGGACGAACGAGCGCGACGATCTTCATGGCGTTTCCCACCCCTGGCACTGAGCGCCGCCATCCTCGCGCGAAAGCAGGGTGGCGAGCATCCGAACCCCGGTGTGGCGGGGACATTCCCCGCGCGGTGGACAAACGCTCAGTCGAGCAGGTGCGGGTTGCGCAGCAGCAGCACTCCGGCCTGCACGGTGGCGGTGTAGCCATTGAGCTTGCCTGTGCGCACCAGCTCGCTCACGTCGCGCACGCCGCTCTCCGCGAGGACTCGGTCCACCACACCCTCACCCTGGTTGTAGGCCGCGAGCGCGAGCCGCCAGTCGCCGTAGCGCTCATACAGCGCCTGGAAGAGGGACGCCGCGGCCTCCGTTTCCCGCGCCACGTCCAGCCGCTCGTCACGCCCCGCCTCCACCTTCAGGCCGTAGCGACGCGCCGTCTCCGGAATGAACATCCACACACCCGCGCCCCGCGGCCCCGGCGCCATCGACGGCTCGCGAGACGTCTCCGGCAGATTGCTCACCGCCGACTCCACCATCGCCACCGCGAGCAGCCCCTCCGGCAGGGAGCGCGAGCGCAGCGTGCCCGTCATCGCCTCGCGGTGCTCCTGGAGGTTCGCCAGCGCCTTGCGCATGAAGTCGCGGCCCTTCGGCGTGGTGACGAACTTGTTGAGCTGTTCGACCACGGCGGCATCCACCACCACCGGCAGGTCCCCCGCCTTCTGCCCCGCC
This sequence comes from Corallococcus exiguus, assembly GCF_009909105.1. NCBI lineage: Bacteria > Pseudomonadati > Myxococcota > Myxococcia > Myxococcales > Myxococcaceae > Corallococcus > Corallococcus exiguus. The sequence continues at coordinate 1,548,351 of NZ_JAAAPK010000001.1, read as the reverse complement.
TCCGCCAGGGCACGCGCCTCCGTCAGCGACACCGCGCGTCCCCGCACCGTTCCCTGCGCCCACAGCGCCAGCGGCGCGAGCACCAACGCCAGCGACAACGACAGACCCAGGGTGCGCACGGGGCTACGGGGACGAGGCTGGAACAGCATGTGGATCCTCCTGACAGTGGGGTGGGACATGCCGGTGACACCGGCGGGAAGAGAAAGGGCAGCAGGGACACGCAGCGACGCCTGCAACAGGCACCGCGCATACGCATCCGCGGACACGTTCTTCATGGCGACGAGCGCCTCGTCACAGGCGAACTCCTGACGCTCCGCCAACCACCGCGAGAACGCCCGGGCGAACGGATTCCAGAAGAAGGCGCTGTCGAACCCCAGCCGCGCATAGGCAAACACCGTGTCCCTCTGCCGGTGGTGTTGCAGCTCATGCCGCACCGTGAGCCGGAGCGCCTCCGAGTCCTCCAACACCTCAGCGGGAACCACCGCCCACGCGCCTGCAAAGGGGAACCACACGGAGAACGCGCCGTCCGCCGCGTCCCCCAGCACCACGCGCACGCGGCCCACGCGGCGAAGCACGGGCAGCGCCTCCAGCTTCCGCCGCAAGCGCGCATACCGCCGCAGCTCCCACGCCAGGAACGCCAACGCCCCCGCCCCCACCAACCCCATTCCGACCATCGCCCACGGCAGGCCCATGCCCGAGGACCGCGTCTCCGTCACGGCGCCGAGCACGGGCCGCGCTTCGACAGGCGTCAGCGGCGCGGCGTAGCTCACCAGGGAACGCTCGAACTTGAAGAGCGGCGCCGACGGCATCCACTCCCGCGCGGCGAGCGCCACGAACGGAAGGAGCACCGCCAGCCCCAGCGCCACCCGCCCCACGCGCAGCGTCTGCCGCGCGTCCAGCCTCCGCTCCATCCCCAACGCCAGCGCCGCGCGCAAGAGCCCGAAGCCCACCGCCACCAGCACCGCCGCCGTGAGGTACGCAGCCAGCACGTCCCGGACGAAGGCACTCATCCCCGGCCTCCCTTGCGGCCCAGCAGCTTGCGGATCTGCTCCACCTCCTCTGGGGACAGCGGCACCGCCTCCACCAGCCGCGCCACCAGCGACGACGGCGTCCCGTCGAACACCGTCGCCACCAGGTGGCGCACGCTCTGGGCCTCGTAGGCCTCGCGAGACAGCCGCGCCGAGTACAAGTGCCCCCGCCCCTCCTTGCGGCTCTGCACCACGCCCTTCTGCTCCAGGATGCGCAGCACCGTGGACACCGACGTGTAGGCCAGCTTGCGCTCCGGCGGCAGCGCCGCGAGCACGTCCGCCACGCTCACCTCCCCCAGCTTCCACACGAGCTGCATCAGCTCCAGCTCCACGGGCGTGAGCGGCTTGGACTCCTCGACGGACGGCGGCTTCGTCACGGGCATGGCCTCCCGGCTTCGAACTAAACCCTTAGTTCGAATACAACTAAGCCTTTAGTTTGAATCCGTCAAGCAGGCGGGCGGCGGCTCGCGGTGGTGGGGTGTGCGGATTCCTACGCACTGGAGGGGCCGGGCCCTTAGACTTCCGGACACATGCTCCACGTCATCCCTCTGGGCGGCCTTGGCGAAATCGGCCTCAACGCCATGGTGCTCGCCTGTCGTGGGGAGATGCTGCTCATCGACGCCGGCCTGATGTTCCCCTCGTCGGGAATGCCCGGCGTGGACATCATCGTCCCAGACTTCACGCACCTGCGGCGCAACGCGGCCCAGCTCAAGGGCGTGCTCCTCACGCACGGGCACGAGGACCACATCGGCGCGCTCCCCTACCTGCTGGGCGACATGCCCGTGCCCATCTACGGCACGCGCTTCACGCTCGCGCTCGCGCGTCAGCGCCTGGAGGAACTGGGCGTGAAGGCGGACCTGCGCGAAATCGAGCCGCGCACGCCCTTCCCCGTGGGCAGCGTCTTCAGCGTGGAGGCCACGCGCGTGACGCACACCGTGCCGGACGCGGTGGGCTTCATCGTGCGCTCCCCCGAAGGCACCGTCATCCACACCGGCGACTTCAAGCTGGACCCCGACCCCATCGACGGCCTCAAGACGGACCTGGAGCGCTGGGGCGAGGCGGGCGACGAAGGCGTGGTGTGCCTGCTGTCGGACTCCACCAACTCCGAGCATGTGGAAGAGACCGGCAGCGAGCGCGTGGTGCAGACCACCTTCGAGCGCCTCTTCCACGAGACGAAGGGCCGCATCGTCGTGGCCCAGTTCTCCTCCAACCTCCACCGCGTCCGGCACCTGCTGGACCTGTGCGAGCGCACCGGCCGGCTCGTCGCGCTCCAGGGCCGCAGCATGGTGCGCAACGTGGAGCTGGCGCGGGAGATGGGCTACCTGGACGTGCCCGACTCGCTCTTCGTGCACCTGGACAACGTGCCCAAGCTCGCGCCCCACCGCGTGGCGGTGCTCACCACCGGCGCGCAGGGCGAACCGCGCGCGGGCCTCACCCAACTGGCGAATGGCGATGGGCCCGTGCGCCTGGAGCCCGGAGACACCGTCATCGTCAGCGCCCGGCCCATCCCCGGCAACGAGCGCTCCGTGGGCGCGCTGCTCGACCAGCTCCACTGGCGCGGCGCCCGCATCGTCTACGCGCAGGTGGAGCCCGGCGTGCACGTCTCCGGACACGCCAGCCGCCCCCAGCAGCGCCGGGTGCTGGAGTTGATCCGCCCCCGGAATTTCATCCCCGTGCATGGGGAAGTCCGGCACCTGCACCGACACCTGACCACCGCCCGCGAGGCCGGCATGGCGGCGGAGGGCCTGCTGCTGGCCCACGACGGGGACGTGGTGACGTTCGAGGAGGGGCGGGGCCGTTTCACTGGCAGCGTGCCTTCAGGGCGCATCATGATGGAGCGCTCCGGAGACGGGGTGGTGACACCGGAGACGCTGGTGGAGCGCAACCGGCTGGCGGAGACGGGCGTGGTGGCCGCGGCGGTGGTGCTCCGGCGCGACACCCAGGCGCTGGTAGCGGGGCCCCAGCTGTCCGGCCAGGGCCTCAGCCCGGACGAGCAGGGCGTGCTGGCCCGGGTGGCCCAGGACGCGCGGGCCTTCTTCGAGGAGCTCAACCCCCTGCTCCGAGGGGACGACGCCCTGGCGCGGGAGGAGCTCGTGAAGGCGGTGAAGCGGGCCTTCAAGCAGCACACCTCCCGGCGCACCCTGGTGGTGCCCTTGGTCGTCCGGGTGTAGGTATGGTAAGGGCGCGAAAAGGTCCCCCCCATGCCCTCCTTTGACGTCATCTCCAAAATCGATCTGGCTGAACTCGACAACGCGGTCAATCAGACCCGGAAGGAGCTCAGCACCCGCTACGACTTCCAGGGCGTGAAGGCCGAAATCGAAATCGCTCCGGATCATTCCTTGCTCACGCTGAAGACCAACAGCGAGGAGAAGCTCCAGGCCGCCAAGGAGGTCCTGCTCGGCAAGCTGGCCAAGCGCGGCATCAGCCTGCGCGTGCTGGAGTTCGGCGACATCGAGAAGACGGGCCTGTCCAACGTCAAGCAGCCCATCAAGCTCCAGCAGGGCATCCCGGTGGAGAAGTCCAAGGAGCTCATCAAGGTCCTCAAGGAGTCGAAGATCAAGGTGCAGGGCTCCATCCAGGCGGATCAGCTCCGCGTCACGGGCAAGAACCGGGACGACCTGCAAGAGGCCATGGCGCTGTTCCGCAAGGAGCAGGACCGCCTCAGCCTGGACATGCAGTTCACCAACTTCCGCGACTAGAGGCGCCCCTCCGCCATGCACGCCGCCCGTCTGGCCTCCCTGCCGCTCTGCCTGCTCTTCGCCACCGCCTCGCTCGCGCAGGACGGGGCGCCCCGGCCCAGCAAGCCGGTGCCCGTGCTCAAGAAGGCACCCCGGCCGGAGAAGGGGCTCAAGGACTTCGGCTCGCCGCTGGTCCTCAAGCCGCTGTCCACCGAGGGCGCCACCGCCAACTTCTCCGCCCGGGTGGGCTGGCGCAAGGACACGCTCTTCGTGGGCGTGGAGGCCACGGACAACCAGCTGCTCGCGGGTGACATCATCACCCTCACGCTCTACTTCCCGGACTCGGGGACCACCGCCACGGGCTACACCTACCGCTTCGCCTTCGACGGTCAGCGCACCTCCGGGGCGGACAGCGGCACGCCCAGGTTCGCGCAAAGCCTGGTGAACGCCGCCGTGCACCGCCAGGGCGACACCCTGTCGGTGGTGGCGATGATTCCCGTGCGCGCCCTGCCCCGCTTCCCCGCCGTGGATCCGCTCGTCATGGACCTCTGCATCACCTACGAGGACCAGGACCAGGTGGGCGCCAAGGTGGTGCCGGTGTCCAACTGCAAGGGCGGCACCATGCCGGAGGGTGAAGCGCTGCGCCTGCCGGACGAGGCGCGCAAGAACCTCAAGCTGAAGCCCCCCGCCAGCGTCACCGCGCTGGAGGCGGCGCCCACCGGCTGGCTGGGCTGGAGCCTGTTCAGCTACCCGGACTGGGCCCAGGGCGAACAGGCCCTCACCCCCGCCTCGCTGCGCGCGCTGGTGGCCCCCACGGCCGTGGACGCCTCGAAGATGGGCGTGAACCTGCCGGAAGCATTAAGCCTGCCGGACGGACGACCGGTCGTTACCGTGCTCACTGGGAAGAATCCCTATGCCGTCGAGGGTCAATGCGACTCCGACGACGAGCTCCGCATGGGGCTCTATGTGGTGTCGGGGAAGACAGCCCAGCGAGTGCTCGACTGGCCGGCCGCCACCTGTGCGCTGGGTCGCGCCACTTCGGTGGAGCTGGAAGAAGACGGGGCGCTGAACATCGGTTACTCGAACGGCGCCATCATCAACTTCGTTTGGAGTGCGGACCACTTCGAGCGAACGCAACTGGGAAAGCGGTAGACGCGCGTGGAAGAGACCAAGAGCCTGTACATGATGACCCTCGGCTGCCCGAAGAACCGGGTGGACTCCGAGGTGATGCTGGGCACGCTGCGCACGCGTGGCTATTCGCTCGTGCAGGAGGCCTCGGAGGCCGAGGTCATCGTGGTCAACACGTGCGCCTTCATCGGGCCGGCGAAGCAGGAGTCGGTGGACTCCATCCTGGAGATGGCGGAGCTGAAGAAGTCGGGCTCGTGCAAGACGCTCGTCGTCACCGGCTGCCTGTCCCAGCGCTACGGCCAGGAGCTGTCGCAGGAGATGCCGGAGGTGGACCACTTCCTGGGCACCAGCGCGTACGCCCAGATTGGCGACCTGCTGGCCGCGGAGGCCACGCCGCGACAGGTGATTCCGGATCCGGACTACATCCACAACGCGGAGACGCCGCGCATCAACTCGATGCCGAAGTACACGGCGTACCTGAAGATTTCCGAAGGGTGCGACAACGCCTGCGCGTTCTGCATCATCCCCACGCTGCGCGGCGGCCAGCGCTCGCGCACGGTGCAGGACATCGTGGCGGAGGCGCGGAACCTGGTGGACAGCGGCGTGCAGGAGCTGAACCTGGTCGCGCAGGACCTGACGGCGTACGGGCATGACCTGCCCGGCAAGCCGAAGCTCCACGAGCTGCTCAAGGAGCTGGTGAAGGTGGACGTGAAGTGGATCCGCCTGCACTACGCCTACCCGCGCGTGTTCCCGGACGAGCTCATCGACGTCATCGCCACCGAGCCGAAGATCGCCAAGTACCTGGACATGCCGGTGCAGCACGCCAGCGACAAGCTGCTCCTGTCCATGAAGCGCGGCCGCAACTCGGAGTTCCTCAAGAAGCTGCTGGGCAAGCTGCGCGAGCGCGTGCCGAACCTGGTGATGCGCACCTCGCTCATCGTCGGCCTGCCGGGTGAGACGGAGGAGGACTTCGAGCTCCTGAAGGAGTTCGTGAAGGAGCAGCGCTTCCAGCGCCTGGGCGTGTTCCAGTACTCGGACGAGGAGAACACCGCCGCGTTCGACCTGCCGAACAAGGTCCCGGCGAAGACCATCGAGCGCCGCTGGCGCGAGGTGATGGCCATCCAGAAGCGCATCAACCGCGAGCAGAACAAGAAGCTCGTGGGCCAGAAGCTCACCGTGCTGGTGGAGGGCCCCAGCGAGGAGTCCGAGCACCTGCTGGTGGGCCGTCACGAGGGCCAGGCGCCGGAAATCGACGGGCAGGTCTACATCAACGACGGTCTGGCGTACCCGGGCGAGTTCGTCACCGTGGAGGTGACGGAGGCGCACGACTACGACCTCATCGCCCGCGTGGTGGAGCGCCCGGATCCGAAGCAGCGCGAGCACACCCCGCGCGAGGCCCATCCCGCGCCCGTGCCGATGAAGGCGCTGGCGCGTCCGCCGGAGCCGCGGCCGGAGTAGCCCGTCACCGCGAAGGCCGTGCCCCGGGCCCGCCCCGTCCTCCCCACCGGAGGCGGTCGCGGGCCCGAGCCGTTCGTGGGCCCGATGCGCCGGTGACCGGCCAGCGCTCCGGGCAGATGCAACCGGCATCGGAGCCAGCACCGCGATGAGCGGCGCTCGCGGGTCCACCGGCGCATCCTCGGGCTCCAGCGCACTCGCCGACGGGCGGGGGCCGCGAATTCGAACCGTTCGTGGGCCCTACTTCGGATCCTCGGGCTCCAGCTCGCGCTCCTCGACAGGCGGCGGCTGCGGACCCGAGCCCTTCGTCGGCACCGCCACGCCCTCGCCCAGTGGCGTGGGCTGGCACTCGCACACGGTGCGCCGCGACGCGGACTCGGTGACGAAGGCGCACGTCGTGGGGCACTCGGGCTGACGCCCTTCCTCCACCAGCGACACCACGTAGCTCTTCGCGCCCTGGAGCGCGGCGTGGCACGCGGGCAGGGTCTTCGCCAGCGAGGCCCACGGCAGCCGGTGCTGCGTGTTGGCGCCACGGGTGGTGGTCGGGAAGCTCAGGCCCACCTGGCAGCCCGTCTCCAGACGCTGACCCTCCACGCCCCGAGGCTCCACGTACAGGCGCACGCCCTCCGGCACGTCCCGGAACACCTCGCCGGAGAGGGCCACCGCGCCGTCGGGCTCCTCGCGAACGAAGATGCCGTAGCAGCCCTCCTCGCTGAACGCGCCGCCCTCGCCCGCGCACTGCTGCCGGCCTCCGCCCACGGGCGTGCGCACGTGGGGCCTGCGCAGCACCAGCGCCCCACCCTGCGCGTCCACGGTGGTGGTGAAGCGGCCCCACACGTCCGGCCCCAGCCGGCCCAGGCTGCTCCGCGACGGCCAGCGCCCAGCGGCCTCCATCACCAGGGGCTTCACGCCCAGGCCGTCGGCCACCTCCACCGCGTCCACCACGAAGGTGCGCGGCGGCAGGCCCGCGGCCGTCTCCAGCGGCTGAAGCCCCTGCCCCAGCGCGGGGTCCACCGCCAGACGGGAGAAGGGCTCACGTGTGCCCAGCACGAAGGGGCCGGTGATGCTCGCCCCGCCCTGCGTCACCTGCACGGCCAGGAGCGGCCAGTCGCCCAGCGGCTCGCGGCTCAGCTCCACCACGTGCGACTCGCGCACGGCGTCCGTCCCGCGCAGCTCCGCGTCGTAGGCCTCCCGGGGACGTGAAGCGGTGAAGGTCACCTCGCGGCGCAGCGGATCCACCGTGAGGGCATACGGAAACAGCACGTCCTGCCCCAGCGTCACCGAGCAGCCCGTCTCACCGGAGAGCAGCAACGTGCGCAGGGGCGGCGACACCGGGCCCACCGTCAACGGCGGCGCCGGAACCTCCGGCCAGGAGCGATGACCTCCGGAGGACTCCGGCACGCGAGCGGTCCCCGCGGCCGCGGGCGGCGCGCCGTCGAAGCAGCTGGAGGACACGAGCGACAGCGGCCGCGTGACGTCCAGCACCACCGGCACGGCCCGGTTCCCCAACCGCCCCGCCACCGTCAGCCGCAGCGCGGGCGACGACAGGAGGGGCAGCGTCTGCCCCGCGAGGCTCGTGGGACGTAAAGGGCCCGCGGGCGCGGTGGAGTGACACCCCGCGCCCAGCAGCACGCATCCCGCCAGCAGCACGCCGCGCATGGAGGGCGGGCCGTCCTACTGCGCCTTCTTGGTGAAGTCGTCCACGCGGGTGCCCTCGGGCGGGTTCAGCTTGAAGCTGTCCGCGGAGATGCCCACGTTCGTCTTCAGGTCCAGGAAGGCGATGGTGTTCTCACTGCCGTCCGGATCCACCACCGTGCTCTTGAGCACCTGCGCCGTCGAGGGGTCCACCTCCAGGCGCACCTGGCGGAAGCGCGGCTCGTTCTTCAGCGGATCCAGCACCAGTAGCGTGCCCTTGCAGTCCTTGCAGGCGCCCTTGGTGATGGCGAACTCGTCCGCCAGCTTCCCCTGGCCGAAGAGGAACGTCACCGACGCGGACAGCTGGCTGGTGTCCATGGCCGCCACCGACAGCGTCTGCGCTTCCGGGTCGTGCATGTAGACCTTGTTGCCCGCGAGCACGAACGTCCGCTTGGACGGGTTCTCGTACTCCCAGCGCATCAGGCCCGGCTTCTTGTAGGTCACCGTGCCCGTGGACGTCTGCGTGCGGCGGAAGGCCTTGTACTTGTAGTCCTGCTTGAAGCCCGCCTTGAAGTCGCCCGTCTTCTCGTAGAAGGCCTGCATCCGGTCCACGAGCGTCTTCACCTCGGGCGCCATCGGCTTCGGAGTGGCGCTGGCGGCGACGCTCGCGTCGCCCTGCTTCGCGGCGGGGGGCATGGCGGCCGTGCCGGCATCCTTGGGAGCGGCGGGCTGCGGCGCGGCGGCGGGGGCCTTGGCGGCGGCCGCGGGCTTCGGCGCGGGCGCGGTGGGGGCGGCGGTGGTGGGGGCCTGCGTAAGGAGCGTGAAGAGCAGGGATTCCAGCAACATGGCGTGCGCCTCCGGAGCGGGCACCCGGGGCGCCCGCAGGGTCCATCTATCGCATCCGGACGGACCCCGGGGGACCGGCATTCACCGCTGTGTGGCTTTGACCAGACGCTTCCGCTGCTTCACGCCCAGCAGGTAGAAGCGCTCACGCAGCTCCTGGGACTCCTCGGGGGACAGGTCCCCGGAGCTCCCCAGGTGCTCGTCCCGCCAGGCGATCGCCCGGGTGATGCTGGCGGACGCCGCCGCGGAGATGTTCAGGCTCTGGCTGAAGCCCTTCATGGGCACCCAGAAGGTGCCGTCCACGCCGTTGAGCACGTCGTCGCTCACGCCGTAGCGCTCGTTGCCGAACACCATGGCGAACTTCGTGTCGAAGCGCAGGCTGTAGAGGCTGGTGGCCCCCTCGCGCAGCGCCGACGCGTAGAGGCTGAAGCCCCGCCCCTTCAGGTGCTCGCGGCACTCCGCGAACGTCTTGTAGAGGTGCACGTCCAACCACTTGTCGCAGCCCTGGGCCACCCGCAGGTTGGGGATGAAGGGCGCTTCCGGGTTGATGACGACGTGCACCTCCTGCACGCCCATGGACTCGCAGGTGCGCAGCACCGCGGCCATGTTGAAGTTGTCCTCCAGCCGGTCGAGCACCACCACGAAGTTGCGCGTGCGCTGGCTGACGACGCGGTCGATCTTCTCCTTCCGCACGTCGAGCAGGAACTGCTCCGGCTCGACGACGTCGCGCTCGAACTTCTCGTAGCGGGGGCCTCCACCAGCCATCGGCTCAGCGCCTCCCGCCGGACTTCTTCGCCGGGGCCTTCTTCACAGGAGCCTTCTTCGCGGCGGCCTTCTTCACCACGGGCTTGCGCGAGGACTTCTTCGCAGGAGCCTTCTTCGCAGCGGCCTTCTTCGCCACGGGCTTGCGCGAGGACTTCTTCGCAGGAGCCTTCTTCGCGGCGGCCTTCTTGGCCGGAGCCTTCTTGGCCGGAGCCTTCTTCGCCGGTCCCTTGCGCGCCGCCTGCTTCGCGGCCTTCTTCGCCGGAGCCTTGGAGGCGGACCTCGTCGTCGGCATCTCGACGTGGATCTTGTCGGTGCGGCCGGTGAAGAGAACCTCCGCCACCGCGTCCATCAGCGCCTGCATGCCCTCGCCCGTGGCGCAGGACACCGGGTACACGCGGATGCCCCGGCGGCGCAGCGCCTCCGTGAAGGGCCCCAGGCGGTCGCGGCCCTCCGTCAGGTCCTGCTTGTTGGCGGCCACCACCTGCGGCTTGCCGGCCAGCTCCGCGCTGTACTTCTTCAACTCCGCGTTGAGGATGTTGAAGTCGGCCAGCGGCTTGCGGCCCTCGCCCTCGGCGCCCATGTCGATGAGGTGCACCAGCACCTTGCACCGCTCCACGTGGCGCAGGAACTGGTGACCCAGGCCCACGCCCTCGCTGGCGCCCTCGATGATGCCGGGGATGTCCGCCATCACGAAGGACAGGCTGTCCTTGTACTGGACCATGCCCAGGTTCGGCACCAGCGTGGTGAACGGGTAGTCCGCCACCTTCGGCCGCGCCCGGCTCACCCGCGAGATGAACGTGCTCTTGCCCGCGTTGGGGAAGCCCAGCAGGCCCACGTCCGCCAGCAGCTTCAGCTCCAGCCGCAGGGTGATCTCCTCACCCTTTCCGCCGTCCTGCGCGAAGCGCGGCGTCTGGCGCGTGGAGGTGGCGAAGTTCATGTTGCCCAGGCCGCCCCGGCCGCCCTTGGCCGCCACGAACTGCTGGCCCGGGTCGCTCAGGTCCACCAGCAGCTCGCCCGTCTGCTCGTTGCGGATCAGCGTGCCCACCGGCACCTGGAGCACCATGTCCTCGGCGCCATGGCCGTTGCAGTCGCTGCCCATGCCGTGCTCGCCGTTCTTGGCACGGTGGTGCTGCTGGTAGCGGTAGTCCAGGAGCGTGGTCAGCTGCGGGTTCGACACGAACACCACGGAGCCGCCATTGCCGCCGTCCCCGCCGTTGGGGCCGCCGCGCTCGATGAACTTCTCACGCCGGAAGGCCACCGCTCCGTTCCCGCCGTCTCCCGCCTTCACGTAGATGCGTACTTCGTCGACGAACTTCATGGGGCGAACGCCCTCCTGGAAAAACACAAAGCGGGCCGTCCTCGCATCCACCCGTTCCCAACGGGAACAGAAGGACCGGGAACGACCCGCTCGGTAAGCCGTGCCCTGGGTCGCCCCAGGGCCACTGACTAGGCGCTCGCCTGCTCGGCGGCGGCCGGGTACACGGACACCTTCTTCTTGTCGCGGCCGAGGCGCTCGTACTTCACCACGCCGTCCACCGTCGAGAAGAGGGTGAAGTCGCGACCGAGCTTCACGTTCGTGCCCGGGTGGATGACCGTACCGACCTGGCGCACGAGGATGCTGCCCGCCGAGATCGTCTCACCGCCGTACACCTTCACGCCACGGTACTGCGGGTTGGAATCACGCCCGTTGCGCGAAGAACCCTGACCTTTTTTATGGGCCATGACACCTGCTCCTTGAAGTTCGTGTGGGGAATGCCCGGAAAGGCGATTAGCCGGAGATCGAGGTGACCTTCACCTCGGTGTACGACTGGCGGTGACCACGGCGACGGGTCCAGCCTTCCTTCTCCTTCCGGAAGTGCAGGACGCGGCGGTGCTTGTCCTGCGCCAGCACCTTGCCCACGACCTTCGCGCCCGCCACCGTCGGCTGGCCCACCTTCGGGCTCTCAGAGCCGCCCAGCAGGAGGACCTCGGTGAACGAGACCTCAGCGCCGATATCACCGGAGATCTTCTCGATCCGGACAACGTCGCCCTCGGCGACGCGGTACTGCTTTCCGCCCGTGCGAATGACTGCGTACATCGTCGAACCCCTGTCAGCTTCGGGTTGGTTCAACCCATGGAATCCAACGCGCATTTCGGACGGAGGACCGGCCGGCGCGCTAAAAGACGGCGGGACTTACGAGAATCCTGGGGGGTAGTCAAGGCAGTTGGCGGATCAGCCCGCCTCCAGCCCCCCTATTTGCTTTTGAATAGAATTCCCGGAATAAAGTCCACTGGACCGCAACGGAGCGCTCGCTAGGATGCGCGCCGCTTGCTTTCCACCTGTACCTCATCCCTGAGGGGGAGAACCATCATGAAGAAGATCCTGTTCGGTCTGGCCGCCATGGCTTCGCTCACGCTCACCGCCTGCGGTGGCGACTACTGCGATCGCAACGAGGACCTCGCCAAGGACCTGTCCTCCAAGTTCGAGGAGTGTGGCTTCGACACCAGCGCCACCCCGGACGAGCCGACGGACGCGGAGCGCGACGCCTGTAAGGAAGCCCTCGAGGACTGCTCCGACGACGACAAGGACAAGCTGGACGCGGTCCTGGACTGCATCGACAGCGTCAAGAGCTGCTCCGACAAGTCCACCGCCGAGCAGACCCGCATCCTCTCGGACCTCGTGGCCTGCTCCACGAAGGGCGGCACCGTGAGCGCGGCCTGCGCGGCCTCCATCAGCGCCGACTGATCGCCTCATCCCGCGGCGCTCGCCGCGGGCTTCAGGGCCCGGTTCCCTCCCCAGGGAATCGGGCTCTTTCATTTCGGGCACCCGGCAGGCGAGCGCCCAGCGCCCGGTCCACCACCCGGCGGCGCTGCTGGTACTCCCACTCCAGGGGGTCCAGCTCCAGTCCCCGCTCGTAGGACTCCAGGGCCCGCTGGAGCTGGCCGTCGCGCTCCAGCGCGTTGCCGGTGAGAAAGTGCACCCGCGCGGTGCCCACCGCCCGGGGCTGCTCGGCCAGGTACTCCCGGTGAAGCGCGTCCGTCTGGACCGCGGTGAGGCCCGCCTCCAGGCACCGTGCCACGCCCCGGGCATTGCCCAGCCGGGCGTCGTAACGGGCTCGGCGCAACGGCATGCCCAGGGTGTCGCCCGCGTCCCTCACGCGGATCAGCATGGACTCCAGGCGCGAGCGCTGCCCGCGCGACAGGGGCCGCTGCCGCAGCGCGGACAGGGCGGTCCACAGCTCCCGCGCGCGCTCCCGCGCGGACTCCAGCTCCACGTCCGGTGAGAGCCCCAGCACCGTGTAGTGGGTGCCCTCCCCCGCCAGCTGTCCACGCCACATGGCCAGGACGCGCTCGGCATCTGCGTCGTCCGGAAGCTCCCGGGGCGCGGGGAGCGGAGAGGCCGTGGCGCCCGCGAGGTGCTGCTCCACGCGGGCCTTCAGCGCGGCGGATGGCGCGACGAACTGCACGCCGAAGCCCGGGCGCATGCTCCAGGCCTGGGCCTGCTCGGGCGAGACGTGGCGCACCACCTCGCATGTGACGGACAGCGGCCCCGTGGACAGCGGCAGCACCACCTGGACCTGGGCGAACAGCGGGGGCAGCTCCCCCGTCGCGTGCAGGAACACGCCACCGCGCGACAGGTCCGACCCCGTGAAGACCCGGGGCTGCGCGCCCGGCTGCAGCACCACCTGCACGGGCACCGGGAGCGTCTTTCCCCCGGACGCGCCCGGCGGGGCCAGCGGAGGGGTGCGCTGGGGCCCGGTGACGGGAGTTCCCGGGGAGGCCCCTCCCTGTACAGGACGGGGAGCGCCCACGGCCGCGCGCGGCGACGGGGGCCTCGTGGCGAGGGCCTGCTCCAACGCGGCCCGCAGCGCGAGCGCGTGGGGGAAGCGTTCCTCCGGCGTCTTCGCCAGCGCGCGCAGCACCACCGCCTCCAGCGCGGGTGGCACCGAAGGGCAGATGGAGCGAAGGGATGGGGGCGTGCGCGTCTGGTGCGCCACGAGCTGGGCGGTGAGCCCCTCGTCGGGGAAGGGCAGCCGCCCGGTGAGCAGCTGGTAGGCGATGACGCCCACCGCGTACAGGTCCGCGCGGCCGTCCAGGCGCCGGCTCAGGGACTGCTCCGGGGCCATGTACTCCGGCGTGCCCACGATGATGCCCGCCACCGTCTCCGGCATGCTCGCGTCCACCAGCTTCGCGATGCCGAAGTCGAGCACCTTCACGAACGGCATCCCCCGCCCGCGCTTCACCAGGAAGATGTTGTCCGGCTTCAGGTCGCGGTGGACGATGGCCCGCGCGTGCGCCGCATGCAGCGCGTCACACACCTGCATCAGCATGGGCACCACCGCCCCGGCCGACAGGGGCGTCCCCACCCACGCCGACAGGGGTGCCCCCTCCAGGAACTCCATGATGAGGTACGGCCGGGGCGCCGAGGCGTTGAGGTCGAAGATGCTGACGATGTTCTCGTGCCCGATGAGGTTCACCGCCCGGGCCTCGGCGTGGAAGCGCTGCACCAGCTCCGGGTAGCGCGTCAGGTGTTCGTGCAGCACCTTCACCGCCACGCGGCTGCCAATGGACACGTGCTCCGCCAGGTAGACGGACCCCATGCCGCCCCGGCCCACCCGGCGCACCAGCCGGAAGCTGCCCATCTGGGTCCCCACCAGCGGGTCCACCTCGTCCGCCGCTGCCACGGCGGCCGGCGGCTCCACGGCCTTGCCCTGGCCGCCCCCCGCCTCCCGGACGAGCGTGTCGCACGACGTCCCCTCGCCATGTCCCCGCCCGCACGCTGAGCACGTGCGCTCGTTCCTCGCGACTTCGGCCATACCGCGCCCCCCTGGCCAATTCCCTGCCCAATCTGCACATCCCGGAAGCCCGGCATCCACTGCCGCCAAGGGTGGGTGTCGCAAAGTGAGGAGGGTCCCCCGCCCTTGGGCCGGGGTGACGGTTGGGCGGCGGACTGCGACGTGTCAGGAAGGTGTCACGCGGATAGGATGCGCGCATGTCCCGCTCGGCCCGACGCATCCCCACCGTGAACCTGTCCCACTACCGCTCCGGCACTCCCGAGGAGCGGGCCCGCTTCGTCCAGGTGTTTGGCGACGCGCTCAAGGAGTTCGGCTTCGTGACCGTGGAGGGCCACGGCGTCGAGGACGCGCTCATCCGCCGCACGTACACGGACGTGGAGCGCTTCTTCCAGCTGCCGGAGTCCACCAAGACGCGCTACGCGGTGCCGGAGCGTCCGGGGCAGCGGGGCTTCATGGCGTTCGGCCAGGAGCACGCGAAGAACCGCAAGGTGGGGGACCTGAAGGAGTTCTGGCACGTGGGCCGCGAGCTGCCCGTGGGCCACCCGTACCGCGACGACTACGGCGCCAACGTCTGGCCGGAAGAGGTGCCCAGCTTCCGTGAGCACACGCTGACGCTCTACCGGGAGCTGGACGACGCGGCGACGGTGATGCTCCAGGCGTTGGCGGACTACCTGGGCATCGCGCGCAACACGTTCAGCGACATGACGGTGGACGGCAACTCCGTGCTGCGGCTCATCCACTACCCGCCGCTGAAGGACCGCTTCATCCCGGGCGCGGTGCGCGCCGCGGAGCACGAGGACATCAACTTCATCACGCTCCTGTGCGAGGGCACCGCCGGCGGCCTGGAGCTGCTCACGCGCGACGGCGAGTGGATTCCGGTGGACACGCTGCGCGGGCAGATTGTCGTGGACTCGGGCGACATGCTCAGCCGGGTGATGAATGGCGTCATCCCGTCCACGACGCACCGGGTGGTGAACCCGCCCAGCACGGAGCAGGACACCGTGCGCTACTCGATGCCCTTCTTCGTGCACCCGTTCTCCGACTGCATCCTGAAGCCGCTGCCGCAGACGGAGACGCCGGACAACCCCGCGCGCCACCCGCCCATCACCGCGGACGCGTTCCTCAAGCAGCGCCTGCGCGAGCTGGGCTTCCTCAAGTAGCCGCAGCGAGGGCGAGCAGTTCCTCCATGGACACGCGGAAGTGGCGAGTCCCTTCCGCGCCATGGAGCCAGGGCCCCCGGCCCTTGAGCCACGAGGGCTGCCACGCACGGCCCGTCTCGTCCGTGAGGACGACACGGGTCAGCGGGGCCAGGCGCTGCTCGCCCCGGTAGTACAGCCGGTAGAGCTGGAGCAGCGCCTTGTCGTCGTAACACCCGCCGAACAGCACGTGCGTGTCACTGACGGCGATGGCGCGTGCGCCATGCACCGGGGAGGACCAGACCGTGGAGGGTTCTCCCGGCCTCATGCGCACGAGCGGGAAGTCCGTGTAGCTGTAGAACCAGGTCTCCCGCTCCGAAGCGACGTTGAGCGCGTAGCACTCCAGGATGCTCTGCCCCAGGCCGAGCGCCATCTGCACACCACTCTCCTGCCGCTGCCCCAGCGCATCGAAGCGCTCCAGGCCCTCGGCGCCGACGGGCGACCGTGACCCATCGCCGCCCCGGGTCAGGCTGCCGATGACACCTTCGTCGAAGTAGCTGACCCAGACCTGTCCGTCGGACGTCGTCTGCACATCCTCGATGCCATCCCCCAGGGTCAGCTCCCGCAGCAACGTGCCTTCCTGCGAGTAGACGTGGGCGTTGCGTTCGTATCCCGTCTCCGAGCGGTAACGGCAACGCCCGTTCACGAGCAGCACCTCGCCATCGGGAAGCGGCTGGACGTAGTGGAAGTCCGGGGCACCGCGAGGCAGCGTGAAGCGCTCCCAGGTGTCCCAACCGTCCGCGAAGTGGAGGACCTCGTCGCCCTCCGCGAGCCACCAAACGGTGTTGTCGGGTGCCACGCCCAGGGCCTTCACGTTCCGTCCCGCGAGCGCCTCCGCCGCGTCGACGAACGGGTGCACTTCGACGTGGAGTGTCCTCTTCATGCGCATCACGGCCTCCGGGCACGGCCTCGACGGCGGCACTCCCGGAACCTGACGGTCCACCGCCGCGAGGCTCGCGCGGCATGGGGGTGGGTGCCATCCTCGCGGCACCGTGACCACCTCCCTTGATCTGTTCGCCATCCAGCCGCGCGTCACGCTCGACGACTATGCATCGCAGGAGACGTTCGCCTCGCACCATCGGGCGCTCGCTGCACGGGCGGACGCGCTGCGTCCTCGGGACGCCTCGGGCCGGCCGTTGAACCCCGCGCTCGCTGTCTGGCCGGAGATGGTGGGCGCGGCGCTGGGACTGATGGGGCACCTGTCACGCGTGCGCCGCCGCAAGACGACGAACGGCGCCCTGACGCGCGTGGCTCTCGCGGAGTGGCTCGGCATGTTCCGCACGTGGAGCGCCTTCCATCCACCGACGATGGAGGAGTGTCTCTACGCCACGGTGGCGCCCCGCGTGCACCGCGCGATGTACGAGACCTTCTCCGGCATCGCGCGCGACTTCGGCCTGTGGGTGGTGGCCGGAAGCGCGCTGCTGCCCACGAACCGCCTGGGCCCGGACACCCCTGAGTACGAGCCCGCGGGAGCGCGCACCTTCAACACCAGCTACACGTTCTCACCGGATGGCCACTGCGTGGCCGTCACGCGCAAGGTGAACTTGGTGCCCACGCAGGAGGACGTGCTGCACCTGAGCCCGGGCCGCCCGGAGGACCTGCCCGTGCTGGACACGCCGTTCGGGAAGCTGGGGACGCTCGTCTGCTACGACGGCTTCCGCGAACCTCACACGTCCGGCGAACCCTATTTCGTTCCGTGTGCGCAGTACCTGGACGCGCTGGGCGTGGAGGTGCTCGCGCAGCCCTCCGCCAACGCCTGGAGCTGGGACGCGCCCTGGGCCTTCAACGCGCCCGGTGAGACGCAGCTGCGCAGCGAGCAGTGGTTCAACGAGGGCCTCTTCACGCAGCTGCGCACCCTGAAGCGCGTGCGCTACGCGGTGAACCCGCAGCTCACCGGCGGCTTCTTCGACAACACCTTCGAGGCGCCCTCGCTCATCCTGGAGCGCCGGGGGCCGGACGACGTGCACGTGCTCGCCCGGTCCGCGGATCCACGCGGCGAGGACGTGCTCCACGTCACGGTGTCTCGCTAGCCAGCGGCACGAGCCGAGCGTCGTCCTCCAGGACGAACTTGAGCGTGGGGCCGCGCTCCTCCGGCTTCCATCCCAGGTCCCGCGCCATCACGATGACCCGCGCCACCAGGTCGGGGCCCACGTCGCGAGTCACGAGTCCGGTCATGTCGCCGTCGTCGACGTGGAGCCACGGATCATCGTGGCGGACACGGACGTGCAACGCCTGCCGGGTGGCCTCGGCCATGCGACCGTGAGCAGCCGCCAGCCCGTTCCCTCCGGTGCGTCCCGCCGCCCCCGAAGGCTCCAGCGGTACGAGACACCGTTCACCGTCAGGAGCCGGGCCACGAGCGCCCTACTCGCCCAGCTTCTTCTTGAGCAGTTCGTTGACGAGGCCGGGGTTGCCCTTGCCCTTCATGGCCTTCATCACCTGGCCCACGAAGAAGCCGTACACGCTCTTCTTGCCGGCCTTGTACTTCTCCACCTCGCCCACGTTCTTCGCGAGGATGTCGTCCACCACCGCCTCCACGGCGCCCACATCGCTGACCTGCGCGAGCCCCTTCTCCGCGATGATGTCCGCGGGCTGGCGGCCCGTGCGGAACATCTCCCCGAGCACGTCCTTCCCCGCGTTCGCGGACACCGTGCCCTTCTCCACCGTGGCCAGCAGCTCGCCCAGCTGCGCCGGGGTGAAGCGCAGCGCGGAGATGGGCGTGCCCTCCTCCTTGAGCAGGCGGCTCAGCTCACCCAGGAACCAGTTGGAGAGCTTCTTCGCGTCGGAGACGTGCTTCGCGCAGGCCTCGAAGAAGTCCGCCAGCGGGCGCTCGGCGGTGAGGATGCGCGCGTCGTAGGCCGGCAGGCCGTACTCGCTCATGAAGCGCGTGCGCTTGGCGCGCGGCAGCTCCGGCAGCGACTGCCGCTGCGAGTCCCGCAGCGCGTCCGATACGAGGAGCGGCGGCAGGTCCGGCTCCGGGAAGTAGCGGTAGTCGTGCGCGTCCTCCTTGGAGCGCATGGACCGGGTGACGCCCTTGTTCACGTCCCAGAGGCGCGTCTCCTGGTCCACCTTGCCGCCGGACTCGAGGACGTCCACCTGCCGCGCGGCCTCGTACTCGATGGCCTGCTTGAGGAAGCGGAACGAGTTGAGGTTCTTCAACTCACACCGCTGCCCGTACGTGGTGGAGCCCTTGGGCATCACCGACACGTTGGCGTCGCAGCGGAAGCTGCCCTCCTCCAGGTTGCCGTCGTTGACGCCCAGGTACACCAGCACGTCGCGCAGCACCTTGAGGTACTCCACCGCCTCGTCGGCATCGCGCAGGTCCGGCTCGCTGACGATCTCCATCAGCGGCACGCCCGCGCGGTTCAGGTCCACCAGGCTCTGCCCCGCGGACGCGGCCGCGTCGTGCACGCTCTTGCCCGCGTCCTCCTCCAGGTGGATGCGCCGCACGCGCACCGTCTTCTCACCCGAGGGCGTGTCGATGACCAGCTCGCCCCACTCGCAGATGGGCTGATCATACTGGGTGATTTGATAGCCCTTGGGCAGGTCCGGATAGAAGTAGTTCTTCCGGCTCCACACGCTCGTGGCCTTCACCGTGCACCCGAGCGCCAGGCCCGTGCGCACCGCGTACTCCACCACGCGCTGGTTGAGCACCGGCAGCACGCCGGGCATGCCCAGGCACACCGGGCAGGTGTGGTGGTTGGGCTCGGCGCCGAACGCGGTGGAGCAGCCGCAGAAGATTTTCGACTGCGTGAGCAGCTGCGCGTGGACCTCGAGGCCGATGACCGTCTGGAAGTCGCTCAGGGGCATGGCGGTGTCACCCTTGTGTCGCGCCCGCTAGACGGGGGCGGCGCGGCGGAAGAAGTCGTGCTCGCGCTCGAACGCGCGGGCGATGCGGAGCAGGCGGGCCTCGTCGAAGGGGCGCCCCAACAGCTGCATGCCGATGGGCAGCCCCGCCTGCGTGAAGCCGCACGGCACGGACAGGCCGGGCAGGCCCGCCAGGTTGCACGGCAGCGTGTAGACGTCCATCAGGTACATGGACAGCGGGTCGTCCACCTTCGCGCCCAGCTTGAACGCCGGCACCGGCGACGTGGGCGACACGATGGCGTCCACCTGCTGGAACACCTTCGTGAAGTCCTCGCGGATGAGCGTGCGGACCTTCTGCGCGCGCAGGTAGTACGCGTCGTAGTAGCCGGCGGACAGCGCGTAGGTGCCCAGCATGATGCGGCGCTTCACCTCCGCGCCGAAGCCCTGCCCACGCGTCTGCGTGTACAGCTCCTTGAGCCCGCGCGCGTCCTTCGCCCGCTGCCCGTAGCGGATGCCGTCGTAGCGGGCCAGGTTGCTGGACGCTTCCGAAGAGGCCAGCAGGTAGTACGTCGCCAGCGCGTACTTCGTGTGAGGCAGGGACACGTCCACCAGCGTCGCGCCCAGCTTCTCCAGCTCCTCCAGCGACGCGCGCAGCGTGCCCGCCACCTCCGGGTCCATGCCCTCCGCGAAGTACTCGCGAGGCACGCCCAGCTTGAGGCCCCGCACCCCGTCCTCCAGCCCCGTGAGGCAGTCCGGCGTCTCCACGTCCGCGGAGGTGGAGTCCAGCGGATCATGCCGCGCGATGAGCTGGAAGAGCGCCGCGGTGTCCCCCACCGTGCGAGCCATGGGGCCCGGCTGATCCAACGACGAGGCGAAGGCGATGACGCCGTAGCGAGACACCCGTCCATACGTGGGCTTGAGCCCCACGGTGTTGGTGAGCGCCGCGGGCTGGCGGATGGAGCCGCCCGTGTCGGTGCCCAGCGCGCCGAACACCTCCCGCGCCGCCACCGCCGCCGCAGAGCCACCGGACGAACCGCCCGGCGTGCGCGTCAGGTCCCATGGGTTGTGGGTGGGGAAGTACGCGCTCGACTCGTTGGACGAGCCCATGGCGAACTCGTCCATGTTCAGCTTGCCCACGAGCGGCAGGCCCGCCTCTTTCAGCAGGCGCACCACGGTGGCGTCGTAGGGCGGGACGAAGCCCTCCAGGACGCGCGAGGCGCAGGTGGTCTCCACGCCCTCCGTGAGGAAGATGTCCTTGAGGCCCACGGGCACGCCGTCCAGCGCGCTCAGCGGGCTGCCCGCCTTGCGGCGCGCGTCACTGGCCTCGGCGGACTTCAGCGCCCCGGGCTCGTCCACGCGCAGGAAGGCGCGCACCTTCGGGTCCACCTGGGCGATGCGCTGGAGGCTCGCCTGGGTGGCCTCCACGGAGGACACCTCTCGCGAAGCCAGCTTCGCCGCCAGCTCCAGCATCGACAGGTCGGTGAGCGACGACATGGCGGGCTACTCCAGGATCTTCGGGACCGCGAAGGCGGTGCCCACCTTCGCCGGCGCGTTGGCGAGCCCTGCTTCCGGGGGCAGTGACGGACGCAGCACGTCCTCGCGCAACAGCGAGGACGCGAGCGTCGCGTGGGAGGTGGGCTCCACCTGGCTTATGTCGAGCGCTTCCAGCTCCGCCACCGCGTCCAGGACCGCGGACAGCTGGGTGGCGTAGCGCTCCTCCTCTTGCGGCGTCAGCGACAGCCGCGACAGGGTGGCCACGTGCCGGACCTGCTCGAGCGTGAGGGCCATGGGGAAGCCTCCTCCTTCTGACCTGCGGTGCTACGGGGACGGCGGCGTGCGCTTGAACAGGTTGAGGACGGCGTTCATCACCTTGCCGCTGCCCTCGTGGCCGTGCTGCTTGATGACCTGCTCCAGCTCGCCCGCGTCCAGCCAGACGCCGTGGCAGTTGAAGCAGCTCTCCAGCTCCACGTCCCCCTGCTTCAGCGTCTGCAGGTCCATGCCGCACTTGGGGCACTTCATGTAGTGCAGCTGCTTGAGCGACTCGCGCTGCTGGGCGGCCATCTCGTGGGACTGCTGGAGGGCCAGCTTGCGCTTGGCTTCAATCTCCTCGCGCGCGAAGTAGTCGTCTTCGTTGTGGGAGGGCTTGTCGGGGCTCAGGTCGGACATGGTCTCGGGTTCTCCTTGGCGGCAGGCACCATACCCTCTCGCCGCGGGGACGCGCCCGAAATGTAGGCCTTGTTCCGCCTCCTCGGGGCCCCCTTGGACGCCTGCCGGAAAATTGACCCCGCCCCCTCCCTCCCTATTCTCGCCGGGCGGATTGCTACAGCTCGCTACGCGGCTGGAATCGGGCAGAGGGAACAGGGGTCCATGACAGCGGCAAAGAAGGGTGGCCGGGCGGAGAAGGCGGTGCTCTCCCGGCAGGAGATCGCGACGCGCCGCAAGGCGCTCAACAACAAGAAGATGAAGGCCCCGGGCGCTGCGAGCCCCGCCAAGCGGGCGCTCATCGGCGTCTTCATCCTGGCCGCCTCGTTGCTGGCCTTGCTGGCGGTCGCCACGTTCGACGCGCATGACCGGGTGGGGCCCGGCTTCCACAACGCGGTGGGCCCCATGGGCCACCTCATCGCGGAGACCCTGCGCGGCGCGCTGGGCGTGTGCGCCTACCTCATCCCCGCGGGTGGCATCTACACCGCCGTGGTGCTCTTCGTGGGCAACCGCGAGCGGCGCCGCATGCCGCAGATCATCTCCCTGGCGCTGCTCACCTGCAGCGTGTCCGTGCTCGCGCAGCTCATGTTCGCCAAGGACAAGGGCTGGGCCCACCCGCCCGGCGGCGCGCTGGGCGCGAGCCTGGGCGGCCTGATGGAGGGGATGTTCTCCACCGTCGGCACCATCATCCTCGTCACCGCCATCAGCGCGGCGGCGCTCATCGTGGGCACCCAGTACACGTTCTTCAAGCTGTGCTCGCTGGTCTGGGCCGGCCTCACCGTCCTGGGCCGCCGCATCTCCGAGAACGCGCACGTCTTCTGGGAGCAGCAGAAGGTCAACTACGCGGCCCGCCAGGAGCGGCTCGCGCAGGAGAAGGAAGAGGAAGCCGCGTTCCTCGCGGAGCTGGAGGCCGAGGAGGAGGAGCTGTCCGAGGCCGAGCGCATCGCCGCCGAGGCCGAGGCCGCCGAGGCGGAGTCCCTGGCGGAAGAAGCCGTGCGCCTGGCCCGGCAGAACGAGAAGGAGCAGATCGCCAACGCGAAGAAGGCGTTCAAGGAGCAGAAGGAGCGCGAGAAGCTGGAGAAGAAGCTCGCCCGCGAGGAGCCGTCCGAGGACGAGGAGGACGACGCCTCCGACGAACAGCCCTCGCTGCCGCCCGAGCGCGCCGAGCGCCGCTCCCCGGGCGCCGACCCCGCCTGGGCCGCGTCCTTCCTCGCGCCCCAGCCGCAGCTGCCCGCCAACGCGGACGCGGGCGAGCCGCCCCGCCGCGCGCGCAAGACGCCGCAGATCGTCACCCCGCCCTCCGCACCGTCCACGCCGCCGGTGCCCGCCGCGTCGCTCACGCCTCCGGCCGCCGAGCCCGCCGCGAAGCCCGTGGTCGCGGAGAAGCCGGCCGCCGCCGCGCCGGGCAACGCCCTCATCCCCGCGCCGCCCTCCGCGCTGGCGCGTATGCCGCTCATCGTGGAGCCCAAGGCGCCGCCCAAGCCCACCGCCGTGAAGCGGCCGCAGGACCAGTTCGAGTTCGTGGGTGACCGCAAGAGCTTCTCGCTGCCGCCGCTGGACGTGCTGGAGGCGGACAAGAAGGAGCGCTCCGCGCTGGACAAGGACGCGTTCCTTGTCACGGCGGAGAAGCTGCGCGCGAAGCTGGCGGACTTCGGCATCGTGGGCGAAGTGGTGGAGATCCGCCCCGGCCCCGTCGTCACCATGTACGAGTTCCTGCCCGGGCCCGGCATCAAGGTCAGCAAGATCGCCGCGCTCCAGGACGACCTGGCCATGGCCATGGAGGCCATGCGCGTGCGCATCGTCGCCCCCATCCCCGGCAAGGGCGTGGTCGGCATTGAAGTCCCCAACCGCGACCGCGAGACGGTGTTCCTCAAGGAGATCGCGGAGCAGGACACGTTCCAGAAGAGCAGCAGCAAGCTCACCATGTGCGTGGGCAAGGACATCGAAGGCATGCCGTACGTCTTCGACCTGGTGAAGGCCCCCCACCTGCTCATCGCGGGTACCACCGGCTCCGGCAAGTCCGTGGCGGTGAACTCCATGATCATGAGCATCCTCCTCAAGGCCACGCCCGAGGAGGTCCGCTTCATCATGGTGGACCCGAAGATGCTGGAGCTCTCCGTCTACGAGGGCATCCCGCACCTGCTGCTCCCCGTCGTCACCGACCCCAAGAAGGCCGCGCTCGCGCTGCGCTGGGCGGTGGAGGAGATGGAGCGCCGCTACCAGCTGCTGTCCGAGGCGGGCGTGCGCAACATCGCCGGCTACAACAAGCTGGTGGAGACGCAGGCGTCGGAGGAGAAGCCCGCCCCCGCCCCCGCCCCGAAGAAGAAGACCAAGCCCAAGAAGATGTTCGTCGTGGACGTGGAGGGGAGCACCGTGCCCGCCCCCGCTTCCGCCAGCGACGGGTTGGGCGTGGCCATGCCGCGCGAGGACGACGAGGACCTGCGTGAGGCCATCGTCTCCGAGCCCGCTCCCACCCTGGAGGCCGACGGCGAGGAGGACGCGGAGTTCGAGGAGGACGGCGAGGAGTCCACTCCAGCGGAGGCCGCTTCCCCGGAGAAGAAGGAACTCAAGAAGCTGCCCTACATCGTGGTCATCATCGACGAGCTCGCGGACCTGATGATGGTCGCCAGCCGCGAGGTGGAGACCTACGTGGCGCGCCTCGCGCAGATGGCGCGCGCGGCCGGCATCCACCTGATGGTCGCGACCCAGCGCCCGTCCACGGACGTCGTCACGGGCATCATCAAGGCCAACTTCCCCACGCGCATCAGCTTCATGCTGCGCTCCAAGCCGGACTCGATGACGATTCTGGGCACGGTGGGCGCGGAGGCCCTGCTGGGCATGGGCGACATGCTCATCATGCCGCCCACGAGCGCCCACCTGCAGCGCGTGCACGGCGCCTACGTCTCCGAGCAGGAGATCAAGAAGGCGGTGGACCACCTCAAGGCCCAGGGCAAGCCCGTCTTCGACGAGTCCATCCTCAAGCCGCGCGATGACGAGAGCGAGGGCGGCGGTGGCGAGGAGGACGAGCTGTCCGACGAACTCTACGACCAGGCGCTCGCGGCGGTCAGCGAGATGCGCTCCGTCTCCATCTCCATGCTCCAGCGCAAGATGCGCATCGGCTACAACCGCGCGGCGCGCATGATTGAGCGCATGGAGCGCGACGGCGTGGTGGGCCCCGCGGACGGCGCCAAGCCCCGCGAGGTGCTGCTGCGCGGCCTGGGCGACATGCCCGGCGCCGGGGCGATGTAGCCCCACGCCACCCCTTCAAGGCCCGGGGAACGGACGCCCGTTCCCCGGCGGTTTTCCCCTCGGGGGCGCCACGGAAAGCTTCCGGGCGCCCCCGCTCTACTTTCCCCCCGGACGGCCGAATGATCGTCGCCATCTCCCGCTTCCGCGCGTCCCCCGAAGAGGCCGACGGCTGGGTCCACCGGCTCCAGGAGCGCTCGCGGCGAGTGGACGGCCACGCGGGCTTCCTGGGCCTGGAGGTGCTGCGTTCGTTCGAGCGCTCGCCTGAAATCCTGCTCGTCACGCGGTGGAAGGACCGGGACGCCATGCGGGCCTACTTCCAGTCCGAGGACTTCCAGCGGGCCAAGGGGGCCAGCGCGTCCCAGGAGGACGCCACCTTCACGATGTACGAGGTCGTGGCCACCTGAGCAGTTCCCAATCGCCCCCGGGTCGTCTAAGGGCGGTGCACCATGGCTGAACGTCTTGCCCTATTCGTCACCGCCGCGCGCGGCACCGAGGACCTGCTCGCCGAGGAGCTGAAGGAGCTCGGCGCGAAGCGCATCCGCCAGGACCGCGGCGGCGTGCGCTTCATGGCCTCGCTCGACGAGGCCCTCAACGTCTGCCTCTGGTCCCGCATCGGCATGCGCGTGCTCTATCCATTGGGCGAGTTCGAAGCGAAGGGTGCCCAGGGGCTCTATGACGCGGTGGCCAGCGTCCCGTGGGAGGAGCACCTCACCACGAACGTGACGTTCGCGGTGGACGCGAACCTGAAGGACACCGAGCACGCGCACTCCGGCTTCGTGGCGCTGAAGGTGAAGGACGCCATCGTGGACCGCCTGCGCGACAAGCTGGGCTCGCGGCCGGACGTGGACACGCGCAACCCGGACGTGTCCGTGGTGGCGCACCTGGTGAAGGAGAAGCTGTCCCTCTCCCTGGACCTGTGCGGTGACCCGCTGCACCGGCGCGGCTACCGCGTGCGCCCCACCCCCGCGCCCCTGAAGGAGAACCTGGCCGCGGCCCTCCTGCGCGCGGCGGGCTACACCGGCACGGAGGCGCTGGTGGACCCCATGTGCGGCTCGGGCACCATCGTCATCGAGGGCGGCCTCATCGCGCGCAAGCGGGCCCCGGGCATCAACCGGGGCTTCGCGGTGGAGCGCTGGCCGCACCTGGGCGTGCGCGCGAAGGAGCTGCTCGCGGACCTGCGCGCGGACGCGCGGCGCAACGAGCGCAAGGTGGAGGTCCCCATCCTCGGCTTCGACAAGAGCGACGAGGCCCTGGAGGCCGCGGACCGCAACGTGAAGGCCGCGCGGCTGGGCGAGGAAATCCAGCTCGCGGAGGGCGACGCGACGAAGCTCCCGCCCCTGCCCGAAGGCGGCGGGCTCGTCCTCACCAACCCGCCCTATGGCGACCGGCTTGGCTCCGGCGGACAGAAGGGCATGAAGACCTTCTACTTCAAGCTGGGCGATAGCTTGCGCGCGCTGCCGGGCTGGCGTGTCTGGGTGCTGTCCGGCAACCCCGCCTTCGAGAGCGCCTTCCACGCGCGCCCCATGGCCCGCCGCGACGTGTGGAACGGCCCCATCCCCTGCACGCTGCTGGGCTACCGCGCCCCGTCGCTGCCTCCCGGCTCAAAGCCGGTGTTCAGTGCGGCGGGCGAGTCGCAGGAGGTTGCTCCGGTGCGTCCAGAGCATCAGGAGGAATAGCCCCGCGGTGAGCAGCACGTACTCGCGGGAAGGCGCGGTGAGGAACGCGGTGGCGATGGCGACCACCGCCGCGGACAACGAGCCCACGGAGCTCACGCGCCACCGGGACACCACCAGCCCGTAGATGATGGCCCCCGCGAGCGCCGCCTTGGGCACCAGCACCACCAGCACGCCCAGCGCGCTGGCCACGCCCTTGCCGCCCTGGAGCTTGAGCCACACCGGGTACACGTGCCCCAGCACCGCGGCCAGCCCCACCAGCGCGTGCGCTTTCGCATCCCCAGGCAGATAGTGCACGGCCAGCGCCACGGGCAGCACGGCCTTGAGCGCGTCCAGCAGCAGCACCACCGCGCCCAGCTTCTTGCCGGCGACGCGCGTGACGTTGGTGGCGCCGATGTTGCCGCTGCCGCTGGCGCGCACGTCCACCCCACGAAACCACCGCGTCAGCAGCACGCCGAAGGGGATGGAGCCGCAGAGGTAGCCCAGCAGGAGGAAGGCGGAGAGCACGGAAGAGGACAGGGTCCCGCCCTTCAGGACAGCAGGTGCGGGAAACGGGTGTGCACCACGACGTAGGCGTAATTGACCAGCAACACCAGCGGGAACGCGATGCGCACCCACCGCCACTCGCGCTCCTCCAGCTCCACCTCCGGGATGGGCAGCGCGAAGAGGAAGTGCAGCACCGTCGCCACCGCGGCCAGCGCGAACAGCAGCGCGCACACGGTGCCCAGGGGGTTCGCCTCCCACGCTCCCGGGATGTTGAAGTGCGCGACGCGGTCCGCCACGCGGGTGAGCCCACAGCCCAGGCAGGGCCAGCCCGTGTGCTCGCGCAGCACACAGCCCCAGAACGGGATGATGCGGGCCACGGGGACATAGCGCCCCACGAGCAGCCCCCCGAGCCCGACGAGCCCGAGCCATTCGAATGTGCCCAACCGGCGGTTGGGGGCGGGGATGGTGACCTTCATGCGCACCTCGCGCCGAGTGTGCGGGACAAGTCGCGAGGATGGAAGGGGTGCCTTGCCGGGCCCCGGAAACCTGGGCTAAGCGAACGGGCATGCACATGCTCCGCACCGCCCTCGTGATGCTGGTCGCCGCGCCCCTCGTGGCCCTCGCGGCGGACAAGACGCCCAAGCCCGCCGCCAAGGCCGCGGAAGCGTCCAAGGCCGAAGCCGCGGCGAGCGACTGCCACCACCCCGCCGACGCGAAGACGCCCGAGGCCGCCAAGGCCGCCGACACCGGATGGACGCTCACCCGTGGCGAGCCCCTCAAGGGCGAGAAGACGGTGAAGCTGGCGGAGTTGCTCGCGAAGCCCCAGGCCCACGACGGCAAGGTCGTGCGCGTGGAGGGCCAGGTGCGCAAGGCGTGTGAGAAGAAGGGCTGCTGGATGGAGCTGGCCCAGGACGCCAAGAGCCCCGGCGTGCGCGTGACGTTCAAGGACTACGGCTTCTTCGTTCCGCTGGACTCCGCGGGTTCGCAGGCGCGCGTGGAGGGCGTGGTGAAGGTCGCGGAGCTGAGCGACGCCCACGCGAAGCACTACGAGGCCGAGGGCGCCATCGTCCCCCGCGGCACCGACGGCAAGCCCCGCGAGATTCAGCTCGTGGCCTCCGGTGTCGAGCTGCGCCGCTAGCCGCGATGGGAGGCCGCAGTTTCAGCATGAGGGGCGTGCAGGGCGCGGCCGACCGGGCCGTGCAGCACGCCCGCGCGTGGCTCCTGGAGACGGAGCCCGGGTCGCGAGTGCACGACGTGCAGTTGGACCCGCGCTTCCAGCACCGGGGCGTGGACCTGCTCTGGGAGCTGCCCTCCGGAGAGGTGCGCGGCATTGAAGTGAAGGGCGACCGTCAGGCCACCCGCCGCCGCTACTTCTTCGAGCTCATCTCCAACCTGGAGAAGGACACACCGGGCTGCTTCCTCTACAGCGGCGCGGACCTGATGCTGTACGTGTTCCTCACGCAGGGGGAGCTGCACGCCCTGCCCCTGCCCCGGGTGCGCGAGTGGTTCCTCCCCCGCGCCCGCGAGTACGCCCTCAAGCACGCCTTCACCCAGACGGGCGCCATCCGCTACACCACCGTGGGCGCGGTCGTGCCCGTGCGGGACGTGGCGGAGGGCGTGCCCGGCGTCACCACCGTGAAGATCAAGCGCGCGGCGCCAGAGAAGCCCGGCTTGAAGCCCGGCACGCCGGACGCGGAAGGCGCGACGCCCGCCGCGGCCAGTGAACCCGCGGCGCCCGAGGCCCCGGAAGCCCGGAGCCCCCGGCGCACGGGGACCTGAAGCCCGGCCGATTAGCGGCGGCGCTGCGGCTGCGCGTGCTGGTGACGGTGCGCCCGGTGGCCCGGGTGCATCTTGTCGTGCAGGGCCTCCAGCCGCTCCTGCGTGCCCATCAGCTCCAGGAGCGCGGACCGGTCGTTCTGCTGCTTGAAGACGTGCTCCAGGCGGGGCACCAGGTCCAGCGCCAGGTGGATGTCGTTGGCCTTCTCCGCCTCCGCCAGCAGGCCGCGGCCCTCGACGGACGCGTCAATCCACGCCTGCAGGTGGATGAGGCCGTCCACCGCCAGGAGGCGCGAGATGGGTGCGCGAGCCATGTCGTGGATGAGGTTCTTGAGGTCCTGGATGGCGGGCTCGCGCTCGCCCTTCGCGGCGCGCACCACCGCCTGGGAGATGCCGCGCCGGTCGGGCAGCAGGAACTCCTCCACCTCGGCGAACGCCGAGGCGTCGTCCAGGTGGCCCTGCGCGGCCAGCGACTCCGCCAGGCTGTCGAACAGCTCCGCGTCCTTCTCCGAGAAGGGCGCCAGCGCCTCCTGGAGGAACGGCTGGGGCAGCGCGCCCTTGTCATCCACCGTCAGCTTCGAGCGCAGGGCCTTCACGTGCTCGAAGGAGGAGGCCACCGGGGCCTCCTTCGCGCCGTTGAGCTTGTGCACGAGCACCTGCATCAGCGTCGCCAGCCCCTGCGTGAAGTCCTGCGGGGACACGCGGTCCGGCATCCACCGGCGCCACAGCTCCACGGCCGCGGCCACGACGTAGTCCTTGAAGGGGCCGGTGCCCTTCCACTTCGCCGCCCACTGCTGGGCGATGCCGAGCGGATAGGCGGACTCCGCCAGCTTGCGGTAGTCCTCTTCACCCACCGGGATGCCGTAGTGCCCCAGCGTGCTCAGCAGGGCCTCCGTCGAGTAGTCCTTGAGGCCCGTCTTCTGCCACGACTTTTCCACCCGCTGCGTGCTCACCAGATGCTCTCCGAGGCCATGCGAGTGCCGGCCATCGGCCCCGCTGCCCATCTTCTAGCGAAAGCGGAGCCCGGCGAATACGGCCTTTGCGGGCCCCGTCAGGCGGCGGACGGCTGGGGCGGCGGGCGGCCCGGCACGATGGGCCACACCGTGGGCTGGCGCCGCCCGTCCTCCACCCGGCGGGCCATGTACGGCTCGCACCCGCGCTCCTTGAAGGCCCTCTTCCATGCGGCGAAGCTGCCCCCCGCGCGCCAGGCGTCCATGGCCGCGAGCCCCGCCTCCGGACCGCACTGGGCCAGCATGTACTCCACCCAGGCCCAGCGCGCGGACGTGGGCCGCACCTCCGCCCGCCCTCGCAGGCCCTTGCGCAGCCGCTCCAGCTTGTTCTCCACCTCGCGAAGCCCCGCGAAGGGCGCCCCGTCCAGCGGCGTGTTGCGCTTCGCCACGAAGGGCGCGACCCCCAGCGCCACCGGAAGGATGCGCGACAGCTCCGTGGTGAAGCGGATCAGCTCGTCGATGTCCGCGTCCTCTTCATGGGGCAGGCCCACCACGTTGTAGACCTTGAGCTGCTTCATGCCCGCCGTGCGCGCGAACTGCGCGGCTCGGACAATCTGTTCCTCGGAGTGCTTGCGGTCCACCAGGTCCCGCATCTTCTGGGACGCCCCGTCCGCGGCCACCGTGAGGCTCATCGCCCCACCCCGCCGGAGCTGATCCACCAGCTCCTGCGTGAGCCGGTCCGCTCTCAGGGAGGACACGCCCACCTCACGCCCGGAGTCCACGATGGTGCGCAGCAGCTCCACGATGCGCGGGTGGTCCGTCACCGCCGCGCCCACCAGCCCCACGCGCTTGGCGTGCTCAGGGATGAGGGACAGGATGCGCTCCGGAGGCACCGTGCGCATGCCGCCATTCGTGGTGCGGCGCATGACGCAGTAGTGGCAGCCACGGGAGCAGCCCCGCTCCGGCTCGATGAGGAACATCGACCGGAGCTCCGTGTGGGGCGTGATGATCTGCGTGCGCGCTGGCAGCCGGGCGTCCGTCGCCTTCGCCACGTGGTAGCGCGTCCCACCCCGCCCGGGCACCCGGAAGCCGGGGACCTTCGCCAGGTGATCCAACAGCGCCTCGCGCTCCATGGAGGCGGCGGCCTCCAGCAGCACGTGGATCAAGTCCTCCGCCTCCCCCTGGACGAGCACGTCCACGAAGGGCTCCAGCGGATCCGGGTTGGAGAACGTCAGCGGGCCGCCCGCCACCACCAGCGGATGTCTGGCATCCCGTTCCGATGAAAGAACCGGCAAACCAGACAAATCCAACATCGTGAACAACCCTGAAAGCTCCAATTCATAGGCAACTGAAAAGGCAAGCATTTCAAAGCTAGACACGGGTGCCTGGGATTCCCAGGTAAACAATGGCGTCCGTGTTCTCTTGTATGTCTCGACATCATCGGGAAGGAAGACACGCTCGGCGGTCGCGCCCGCGTGCTCATGCACCTCCCGGTAGATGGCCTGGTAGCCCAGCGAGCTCATGCCCACGTGGTAGGGGCTCGGGTAGCAGAGCGCGACCCGGTAGGGCGCCTCCTTGCGGAGCGTCCCTGCTTCGTCCGCCAGCAGTGAGCAGACGTGCTCGATGAGTTCGTAACGGCCCTCCATGGTCCTCCCGACAGTGGATTCCAGACACCTAACAACAGCGCGGCCCCGGACCGCCACTCCCGCGTGGGGGAGGGGCTGCCGGGGCCGCGTTGGCCTTCAGGGTCGGTCAGTGCCGACTACTTGAACGACGGGATGCTCTCCGACGGGACGCAACGGCCCTCGATGTAGTCCGGGTCGTCATCCGGGCTGCCGAAGTACTCGAGCCAGAAGCGAGCCGGAACCGCCTCGCACTGCAGCGCGAAGTCCGGGTTGATACCCGAGCCCGAGCCGCAGTTGGCGAAGCCCTCGTCCGGATCCGACTGGTCCGCGCGAGGATCGCACGGGGTCGCCGGCCACACCGCACGCATGACGTACGTGGAGGTGCAGCCATTCCGCACGAACGTCACTTCACCCGACATCTGGGTGCCGGGAGAGCTGGGCGACGAGTACACCTTCACGTTCTTCAACGTGTAGGAGATGTTCGACGTCACACCGGCCTGCGTGGGGTTCACGGTGGCGGTGTTGAACTCCGGCGCGAGGCAGAAGTCGTCCGTCGTGTCCGCGCTCAGGCCACCGGTGACCTGGAGGCTGTCGAACGTGTTGTTCGCGTCCGACGATCCCAGCCGGGCCATGTACTGCGGCCGAACCACGAGGATGTTGCTCCCCGTCTTCGGGTCCGCGAACTTCCACACGCCCAGGTTGTCACCCACTTCGAGCGCCTCGGCCGCGGTGCAGGCAGTGCCATCCGCACGGGTCGGGCCGCTCACGACGTCATACTTCGCCCACCAGTTCGCGAAGCTCGCGTCCTGGACGATGCAGCCGGGATTCGGCTGCTCGACGTCGCAGGCGGTCAGGCTGCCCGCGGCCGCCACCATCACCAGCGATGAAAGAATGCTCTTGCGCATGATGCTGATCTTCCTCACGTGGTCGGGTGGTTAGAACGTGTACCGAACACCGAAGCGGATCTGCCGCGGCGCCTGGTAACGGTCCGGGTTCTTGTAGTTCTGGTTCACGTCTTCGTAGGCCAGCTTGCCACCCGCCGCCGCCGGCACGTTGCCCGCGCTGTCAGCAGTGGGCAGGTCCGCCACGGACCCCGGGGTGTTGGTCTTCGCGTCGTACACCGGGAGCACCTGCTCGAAGGTGTAGGACTCGTCAACGCTGTCCACGCCCTGGAAGTTGAAGAGGTTGAACACGTCCAGGGTGAAGGACACCACGCTGTCCTTGCTCACGCGGTAGTTCACGCCGACGTTGGAGTCGACGCTGTTGATCCACGGGGTGCGACCGCCGCTGCCGCGCGGCAGGATGAACGTCTCATCCTGGCCGTAGCCCGGGTACGCGCCGAGGTAGCTGATGGGCGTACCGGAGTTGCCGCGGTAGGACAGACCGATGCTCGCCGACAGCGCGTTGGAGATGTTGAACTCCTTGGCGCCGAACACCTTGATGGCGTGCGTGCGGTCGAAGGGCAGCAGACCCGAGCGGTTGTTCAGGAGGGCCACCAGGTCGAAGTCCGCGAGGATGTTCGGGTCGAGCTGGTTGTTCTCCGGGCGGAACAGACCGGGGTAGTTGCCGTACAGGCGGGACCACGTGTAGCTCGCCTGCGCCAGCCAGCCTTCCGTGAACGTGCGGTTCAGGTAGACGGTGACCGCGTCGTAGTCACGCACGGGCGTCGGGAACTCCTTGGCGAAGCCGCTGCCAGGGTTACCGAGGAAGTACGTGTTGCCGTCATCGCGGCTCATGTCCTCGATGACCTTGCCCATGTCGCGGTGCGTGTACGTCGCGCCCAGGCGGGTGTTCGCCAGGAGCTCGTACTCACCGCCGACCACGACTTCGTCGGACGACTGGGGCTCGATGTCCGGATCGACCGGCTCGCTCTGCACCAGACCGCCGCTGAAGTACTGGTTGGAGTTCAGCGTGGCCTCGGCGCGGGGCACGATGTACTGGCGATCCGAGCAGTTGCCGCGCTGGCCTTCCAGCGTGGACGGGTCGCAGCCCGGAACATCCGACCCCGGCTCCGTCAGGTAGCGACGCGCGCTGAAGCGACGCTCACCCGGGAAGGCGCGGTCCATCATGTTGAGCGGAACCTGCTCGTAGTAGCGAGCGAAGTTCACGAACAGCTTCGCGCGGCCGTTGGCGAACGGATCCACCACGGCGCCGATGCGGGGCGACCACTGGTTGGCCAGCTTCAGCGCCAGGTTGCCGTCGCCGCCGTACATGTTCTGCACGTCGTAGCGCACGCCGAGGTTCAGCGTGACGCGGTTGGCGATGGACCAGCTGTCCTGGAGGAAGCCACCGATGGTGGTGCCGCTCGTGGACGACTGCTGCAGGGTCTCGAACACCGGGGTGTCCGGGGCCGTCTGGTAGCCGTAGCGACGGTTGTCCGACCAGATGCGGCGGGTCACGCCGTTGAGCTGCACATCGCTCGCGGCACCAGCCTCCTGGAGGAACACGCTACCGGAGTAGGCCTTCTTCTGATCGAAGGTCAGGAACTCCGTGTCCACGCCCGCCTTGAACACGTGCGTGCCCAGGGCGTTCAGCAGGTACGTGGCCTTGGCGTTGATCTGGTAGCGATCCAGCGTCGCCTCGGACATGAAGCCGGGGCCGCCCACGTAGTAGTTCGTCGCCGGGCAACGCACGGCCTGCTCGGCCGCCGTCGTGCCGCAGTACTCCGCGGCGTTGGGGACGTTCTCGAACGTGGTGATCGGGCGACGACGCGTGTACATGGCCAGCGAGTAGCCCGCCAGGCCGTCCGTCGAGCCGATGGCGCTGCCGTCCGCCGGAGGCGTACCAGCGGTCTGGTGGAACCAACCGAGGTTGGCGTCGACCAGGACCTTCTTGTCCATGAAGGCGCCGGCGTACTTGAGAGCGAGCGCCGTGGTGTTGGCGCGGTTCTCAGTCTGGCCGATGTCCTCAGGGCGCGAGTTCTGCGCCGCCGGCAGACCACCCGAGCGGGGGCTGATCTGCAGCTTGCCCAGACCACCCGACACGGTCGGGGTGCCGTTCAGGGCGAACGACACGTTGTGGTCCTGGTTGATGAGGTACGTCAGCTTGCCCATGAACTGGATCGTGCGGGAGTCGGCGAAGTACGTCCGCTCGGAACCCGGGATCTGCTGGACGACGCTGAAGCCGTTCGCATCCTTCGCCACCGCGCCGTTGTCATCCAGCGTGAAGGCGTTGAGCGCACGGGTGTGCTCGTAGCGCTGGAACGACGGCGCGAAGCCGGCGAAGAACCAGAGCTTGTCCTTGAGGATGGGACCGCCGAGGGTGGCGCCGAAGTCGCCCAGGTTGCTCAGGGCGTTCAGGCCGGTGATCGTGGTGCCGTCCTCGATGACCAGCTTGCGGTTGCCTTCCGCGAAGCCCGGCGTCCAGTTGGCGAACACGGAGCCGTGGAACTCGTTGGAACCGGACCGGGTCACCGCGTTGATCACACCGCCCGTGGAGCGACCGAACTCCGGCATGTAACCGCCGGTGATGATGTTCACGTCCTGCACGAACTCGATGCTCAGCGGGCTGGCGTTCACGCCGAAGGCCGGGTCGTTCGTGGACAGACCGTCCACCACGTAGCCGTTCTCAGGCGAGGTCGTGCCGTTGATGGACACGCCGTACTGGTCGGACTGGGCGCCCGGGGCGAGCTCGGCCAGGGACTCGAACGAGCGCGTCGCGCCGCCCTTGCCGACCGGACGGGCCACCGCGATGCGCTTGATGAACTCCTGATCAACGTTGACGCCCTGGTTCGTAGAACCGACGTCGATCGTCGGCGGGGCGCCAACGATGGTCTCCGTCGACGAGAAGCTCTCAGGGAGCAGCTCCACGTTCACGCGGATGGTACGGTTGAGCAGCAGCTGGATTTCAGGGCGGGCGAAAGGCTTGAACGACTCCTTTTCGAACCGCAACGTATACGTGCCCGGCGGGAGCTGGGGAATACGGTAGTTACCCTGTGCGTCAGTAACCACGGTCTGCTCGCCCTGCAGGTTGGGCGAGGTGGCGGTCACAACGACATCTGCAGCCGGCTTCTTGTCTTCAGTGTTGATGACAGTGCCGATGATGACGCTGGACTGCGCGAAAGCTGCGGATCCATACAACAGACCCGCAGCAAGGACGACTCCGGTTTCCCGAAGTACTTGTTTCACTTGCATACCTAACCCCTCCAAGGTGGGCTGCAACCGAAAATGACTTGGGAAAATATCCGAGGTCAAGCAGTTGTCAATAGACCGTTGCTTTTTGGTGACCAGTGGGGCATTGCGCGATCACGTCGGCGGCACCAGACACGGTTGCTTGAACCCGGAACCCTTTTCTGTATGGTGGCCGCCCTTCAATCCGGGCATGGCGGGGACGGGTAGTCCACTGGTGAAGAGGAGTTACGTGCATGTTCGATTCAGTCCTTGACCGCGGCCAAGGACCCAGGTCGCGCTTCGGCGTGGGTGCAGGCGTTTCCACGCTGCTCCACGTTGGCCTGCTGGGTCTTGTGGCCTATCTCTCCACGCGTCCGCCTCCCGTGGAGGAGAAGGAGGTCGAGGTCACGCTGAAGGCCACGATGGCTCCGCCGCCTCCGCCACCTCCGCCGCCTCCCCCGGCGTCGAAGCCGAAGACGGAGAAGAAGGTCACGCCCAAGAAGCCCAAGGACGTGATCGTGCAGCCGAAGGAGATCCCTCAGCAGAAGCCGCAGGAGACGGAGACCCCGCCCGAGCCTGACGAGCCCGAGGCGAGCGAGTCCGAGGTCGAGGGTGGCGTGGAGGGTGGCGTCGCGGGCGGTGTGGTGGGTGGCGTGGTGGGTGGCGTGATCGGCGGCGTGGTGGGCGGTCAGCTGGGTGGAACGGGCACGGACGTGCTGGCGTTCGGCCAGGGCATGACGCGTCCCGAGAAGATCGCGGGTCCGGAAGTGTCCTATACGCGTGAGGCCCTCGAGGCGCGCGTGCAGGGCCTGATGATCGTGAAGTGCGTGATCACGACCGAGGGAAAGGTCGAGCGCTGCCGCACGATCAAGCCGCTCCCTCACATGGAGCAGGCCGTAATGGACGTGCTCACCGCCTCACGCTACAAGCCGGTCACGTTCCAGGGCAGGCCGGTCGAAGTGCAGTACACGTTCAACTTCAACCTGAAGCTGCCGCGCTGATCCAAAGCAGGCAGCCCCGCTTGAGCAGTCCGCCGAACATCACCTCGCGCTCGTGAGGAGGAGCGCTCCACAGCCATGCAATTTACCCTGCTTGATATCTGGCACCACACGGGCCTCTTCGCCCGCATGATCATCTTCACCCTCGCCATCATGTCGGTGGCGTCGCTGGTCGTCATGGCGGAGCGGGTCATCGTCTTCCGCAAGACCCGCTCGGACAGCCGCAACTTCGCCGCCAAGATGGGCGCGATCCTCGCGAAGGGCGACCTGACCACCGCGGCGAACACCAACCTGGGCAAGGACGTGGGCCACCTGGGCCGCGTGATCAACTCCGGCCTGACGGCGTACCGGATCACCCCTGGGAACAAGGACCTGGCGGTGGAGTCCGTGGCCCGCGCGCTGGAGCGCCAGGCGCAGCGCGAGGTGCAGAGCCTCAAGCGCGGCCTGGGCCTGCTGGCCACGGTCGGCTCCACGGCGCCGTTCGTCGGTCTGCTGGGCACCACGATGGGTATCGTGAACGCCTTCCAGCTGATGGCGGCGGCGGGCTCCGGCGGTCTGGCGACGATCTCCGCGGGTATCTCCGAGGCGCTCATCACCACGGCGTTCGGTCTGCTCGTGGCGATCCCCGCGGTCATGGCCTACAACTTCCTGCAGGGCTGGGTGGATGCCCGCTCCGTGGACATCTCCGAGTCCTCCAACGAGTTCCTGGACGTGGTGGCCCGGCACGTGGGCGGCGGTTCGTCGCACGCGGCCTAGTCGTAGCCCCACCCTGGGACGTCCCCACCCATGAGGGCGGTCCGGCTGAGAAGCCGCGCTGCCCCAGGGTGGGCGTTCCTTCCCGGATACAGGTGCACGCATGGGAATGTCAGCAGGCCCCAAAGGGGGCATCAAGAGCGAGATCAACGTCACGCCGCTGGTGGACGTGGTGCTGGTGCTCCTCATCATCTTCATGGTCGTGACGCCCATGCTCCAGCGCGGCAAGTCCGTGGAGCTGCCCAAGGCCACGGAGATTGAAAAAGAAGGCAAGACGGACGCCGATCCGCTGATCCTCTCCATCACCCCGGACAAGAAGATGTTCGTGGAGAACGATGAGGTCGACGAGAAGGGTCTCCAGGAGAAGATCGCCGCGGAGCTGGTGAAGGATCCAGGCAAGAAGATCCTCCTGAAGGGCGACAACGCCCTGAACGTGGGCGACGTGCGCAAGGTGCTGGACACGGCCCGCAAGGCGAAGGCGAAGCAGATCGCCCTGGGTGTGGAGGAGAAGAAGTAATGTCCCGAGGACACAAGCAGCGTCAGTGGGTCAAGCCCGCGTCCGCGCCGAACTCGGAGATCAACGTCACGCCCCTGGTGGACGTGGTGCTGGTGCTCCTCATCATCTTCATGGTGGTGACCCCCCTCCTGGAGAAGGACATCCTCGTCCGCGTCCCGGAGACGGAGGTGGAGGAGAACCAGCCGCCGCCGGAGCCCGATGATCAGCAGATCGTCGTGCAGGTGGACAAGAGCGGCGCCTACTCCATCAACACGGAGCAGATCCCCGCTTCGGACTACATCGCCCGCCTCAAGCGGATGCTGAACGCCAAGAAGCCGGACGAGAAGGTCGTCTTCTTCATGGCGGATGACGCGGCGAACTACGGCAAGCTCGTGGTGGCGCTGGATGGCGCCCGTGCCGCGGGAGCGAAGATCCTGGGCATGGCCACCGAGCTTCCCCAGAACGCGGTCATCCAGGGCACGCTGAACTCGCCGGACGGTGCACCGCCCGCGCCCCCTGCCCCGCCGACTCCCTGATCCACTTCTTCCGTCAGGGCTGACGCGCGGACACGCCGTCACCGATTCCATCCGAAGCCCGCTGGC
Source organism: Corallococcus exiguus (assembly GCF_009909105.1). Classification (NCBI taxonomy): domain Bacteria; kingdom Pseudomonadati; phylum Myxococcota; class Myxococcia; order Myxococcales; family Myxococcaceae; genus Corallococcus; species Corallococcus exiguus. Next base: position 1,510,125 of record NZ_JAAAPK010000001.1, on the reverse strand, counting down.
GTTCCGACGCCAGCGGGCTTCTTCTTTTCAGGCCCCCATGTCCCCGCGCGGGACCCGACGTCTGACGCGTGGGATGGCCGCGGATGGCCGCCTGTGAGGACAGTGCGCCGGTACGGGCATTGCTCTCCCTTCCTCCCGTACGGGTTGGAAGGGGGAGACGATGCTGGCGAGGGTGCGGTCGGGGGCATTGATGGGCATCGACGCGGTGGTGGTGGAGTGCGAGGTCGACATGGCCCTCGGGCTGCCCTACTTCAACGTCGTGGGGCTGCCGGAGGGAGCAGCCCGGGAGTCGAAGGTCCGGGTGGTCTCCGCGCTGAAGAACGCGGGCTTCGACCTTCCGCAGAAGCGGATCACGGTCAACCTGGCGCCTGCGGAGATCCGCAAGGAAGGGGCGGCCTTCGAGCTGCCCATCGCGTTGGGCGTGCTCGCGGCGGCGCGGTTGATGGACAAAGAACCGCTGGAGCGGTACCTCTTTGGCGGAGAGCTGTCGTTGGATGGCTCCATCAAGGCCATCAAAGGGGTGCTTCCGCTGGCCGTGGCGGCCCGGAATGGCGGCTTCCAGGGCGTCATGGTGCCGGCAGCCAACGCGGCGGAGGCGGCTCTGGTGGAGGGCATCCAGGTGCTGTCCGTGGCCCACCTGAAGGAGGCCGTGGGGCACCTCACCGGCAAGGCCCCGCTGACGTCGCTGACGCGCACGGGGACCTCGGTGAGCGGTACTCGCACCGCTACCGCGGACATGGCCGATGTGCGGGGGCAGCCGGAGCTGAAGCTGGCTTTGGAGCTGGCGGCGGCGGGTGGCCACAACATCCTGATGGCAGGGCCTCCAGGGTCGGGCAAGACGATGTTGGCGCGACGGCTGCCAGGCATCCTGCCCGAGCTGTCCTTCGACGAGGCGCTGGAGGTCACGAAGGTCTACTCCATCCAGGGGCTGCTGGGAGACGAGCAGGCGCTGATCCGCGAGCGCCCGTTTCGCGCGCCCCACCACACGCTGTCCGATGCGGGACTCGTGGGAGGTGGCCCCATGGCCCGTCCCGGCGAGCTGTCCCTGGCCCATCACGGCGTGCTGTTCCTCGATGAGCTACCGGAGTTCCGCAAGAACGTGCTGGAGGTGCTGCGCCAGCCTCTGGAGGAAGGCGCCATCCACCTGGCGCGGGCCACCCAGCACATCACCTATCCCTGCCGGGTGATGTTGGTGGCGGCGATGAACCCCTGCCCGTGCGGCTACTTCAACGTCCCCGGGCACACGTGCACCTGCCTCGAGCACCGCATCTTCGGCTACCACTCGCGCATCAGCGGGCCGCTGCTGGACCGCATCGACATCACCGTGCAAACGCGGCCGGTGGAGTACCACCATCTCGCCGAGAGGAGTCAGGAGCTGCCCAGCCAGTACTACCGGCAGCGGGTCGAGGCCGCGCGCGAACGACAGCGCGCCCGATTCCACGAGATGCCAGGGGTGCACTGCAATGCCCAGATGCCTTCGCATCTGCTGCGCCGCTACTGCGTACTGTCACCGCCCGCGGAGAAGGCGCTCAAGGACGCGGTCACTCATTTTGGTCTGTCCGCTCGGGCGCATGACCGCATCCTCAAGCTCGCGCTGACACGCGCGGACCTGGAGGGACACGGACGTATCGAGGACGTGGACATGCGGCTCGCCGTCGATTGCCGGATGCTGGACCGCCGGGGCTGGCTCCACGCCAATACCCGGGGCGCGGTGAATGCGTTACCCCGCGCCTCTACTGTCAGGCACCAGGCTTCCGAGAACGTCGGGAGCCGGGGGTTCTCCGTCGGCGACAGCTGACTTTGCACTCGGGAGCAGGGGCTGCACGCTCCGCTCCTCCAGACGGGGAGCGGGGCCGGTGATGATGCGCGCGGACCTGCCGAAGGTCAGGTACGCGTATGCCCAATTGAGCAGCACGGCCAGCTTGCTTCGGAAGCCAATGAGGAAGGTGATGTGGATGAAGAGCCAGGCCAACCAGGCGACGAAGCCTGACTGCTTCACACGGCGGAAGGCCACGCCCACGGCATGGCCTCTGCCGATGACCGCGTAGGTTCCCCGGTCCCAGTAGCGGAAGGGCTGCATGGGCTGGCCCGCGAGTTGGCGTTGGAGATTGAGCACCGCGTGCTTGCCCTCCTGCATCGCCGCGGGCGCCACTCCCGGGACCGCGCTTCCGTCCTCCTGATTCACGAGCGCCAGGTCCCCGACGACGAAGATGTCGGGATGCCCGGGCACGGTGAGCTCGGGCGTCACCGGGACGCGCCCTGCCCTGTCCAGCGTCACGCCGAGCGAACGGGCCACGGGCGAGGCCTCCACCCCCGCGGCCCAGAGCACCGTGCGGGCCGCCAGATGTTCAGGCCCCATGTCCACGCCCACGGCGTCGATGTTCGTGACCCGGGTGCCCGTACGGACCTCGACGCCGAGCCCCTCCAGCACCCGGCGGGCCTCCGCCGAGAGGTTCTCGGGATAGGTGGGGAGCACGCGGTCCATTCCCTCGATGAGGATGACGCGCGCATCCCGAGGGTCGATGTTCTGGAAGTCACCCGACAATGAATTGCGGCTGATCTCCGCCAGCGCCCCCGCCAGCTCCACGCCCGTGGGCCCCGCGCCAATGATGGCGAAGGTGAGCAGCGCGCGGCGGCGCTCTGGGTCCGGTTCGCGCTCGGCCTGCTCGAAGGCGAGCAACACGCGGCGGCGGATCTCCAGCGCGTCCTCGACGGTCTTCAATCCCATCGAGTGTCGCGACCAGGCGTCATTGCCGAAGTACGAGTGCGTCGCTCCGGTGGCGACGATGAGGAAGTCGTACGCCAGCTCACCGTCCGCCAGGAGGACGTGCTTGCGCGCGGTGTCCACGCCAGTGACTTCCGCGAGAAGCACCTGGACGTGATTGCGTCCGAGCATCGCTCGCAGTGGCGCGGCGATGTCGCTGGGACTCAGTGTCGCCGTGGCCACCTGGTACAGCAGCGGCTGGAAGAGGTGGTGGTTGTGACGGTCCACCATCGTGACGCGAACCCCTGCCTTTCGCAGGTACCGGGCCGCGTAGAGGCCGCCGAAGCCGCCTCCCAGGATGACCACATGGGGAAGGTTCTCACGGGTCGTATTCACGAGAGGAGATGTCACGCCGACGCGCCAGGGTTTCAACGCAAAGCCTTCCATCCCATCAAGGCGGACTGTCACGTCCCCTCGTGTCTGCTTATGCGGAGATGCCCGCACCTTTGCGCCTTCTCAGCGCATGGGAGACAGGCACGCCGCTCCGCCAGTTCGGACGGCTCCGGCGAACCTGGACGCCCTTGCAGGCCCTTCCGCCTGGAAGCCCGCGCGGCATGAGCGTTGCTCTGCCCACCGCCAAGGCATCCAGCCCGCAGGGCGGCGAGGGAGGCAGACGAGATGAGCAGGCTGACGGAGAAGTTGAAGGCAGTGGCGGCGGCGGTGGCGTCCATCGAGAAGCAGTTCGGCCGGGGCGCGGTGATGACGCTCGGCGCGGACGCACCGGAGCAGAAGGTGGCGGTCATTCCCACGGGCTCGGTGGGGTTGGACCGGGCGCTGGGCGTGGGGGGCTATCCGCGAGGGCGCGTGGTGGAGCTGTTCGGCAACGAGTCCTCCGGCAAGACGACCCTCACCCTGCATGCCATCGCGCAGGTGCAGGCCGTGGGAGGCATCGCGGCCTTCATCGACGCGGAGCACGCGCTGGACCTGTCCTACGCGCGCAAGCTGGGGGTGCGTACGGAGGAACTGCTCGTGGCGCAGCCGGACACCGGGGAGCAGGCGCTCGAAATCACCGAGCAACTCGTGCGCTCGGGCGCCGTGGACCTCATCGTGGTGGATTCGGTGGCGGCGCTGGTCCCCCGTGCGGAAATCGAAGGGGAGATGGGCGACGCGCACATGGGCGTCCAGGCGCGGCTGATGAGTCAGGCGCTGAGGAAGCTCACGGGCGCGGTGAGCCGCTCCGGCACCTGCATCATCTTCATCAACCAGATCCGCATGAAGATTGGCGTGATGTTCGGCAACCCGGAGACGACGACGGGCGGCAACGCGCTGAAGTTCTATTCGTCGGTGCGGATGGAGATCCGCCGCACGGGCAACCTCAAGGATGGCGACGCGGTGGTGGGCTCACGGGCCCGCGTGAAGGTGGTGAAGAACAAGCTGGCGCCCCCGTTCCAGGAGGCGGAGTTCGACGTGCTCTACGGCACGGGCATCCACCGCGCCGCCGAGGTGCTGGACCTGGCCGTGAGCGCGGGCGTGGTGGAGAAGTCGGGCAGCCACTTCAGCCTGCGGGGTGAACGCATCGGCCAGGGCCGCGAGCGGGCGTGCGAGTGGCTGCGCGAGCACCCGGACGTCCTGGAGGCCCTTGCTCGCGACCTGGTGGGAGCCACCGCGCCTACCGTGCCGTCCGCGGACTCCGCGGCGGCCTAGGTCGCGGCCTGTAGTGCATCCAGTGAGAGGGGGAGCTCCCAGTGGCGTTGGCCCGCGCGCAGCACCAGTCTCCCTTCGGGGCTCTCTTCCAGCATCTCGCCGAACTGGTACTGCGCATCACGAGAGAAGCGGGCCTTCGCCCTGCCCTGCTTCACGCGGCAGGTGAGGACTCCGTCCGGCGTGAGCTGGAGCGACCCCAGGTCCAGGGCTTCGGCCGTCCGGTCGCTCAGACGCAGGGACACACGCTCGTCCGGGGTGATGTCCACGATGCGGACCTCGTAGGCCGCGTCCTCCACCTGGACGTAGCACCAGTCCGGGGCGATGCGGAGCTGGTAGCGCCCGTCGTCATCCAGGACCAGCGAGGCGTTGAAGAGCTCGATGATCTTCGGGTGCTCGATGGGCTCGTCGTCGTGCCACCAGCGCAACGCCGCATCCAGACGGATGCCGCTGTCCTCACGGGTGTGCCAACGCTTGCCTGGAGGGGGCTGGCCAGTGGGAGGTTGCATGTCGCCCTTGAGGTGCGGGTGAGGTCCGGCGGATTCAAGCCGCCGGAGCCTGGAGGCCTACCAGTTCCGCACGAACTCCGTGTAGCCACGAAAGGCCACGGCGCCCCAGAAGTTCACCAGCACGCCAAGCGCCAGCACGGCGATCACCGCGCGGTTCCGCAGCGACCATCCTCCGATGGCGAAGAGCAACAGCAGATAAGGCGTGTAGTCCAGGCTGAACCGGAAGCCGAACTGCATGTAACCGGTGTTCTGGTAGAAGAGCCCCGGCAGCGCGCACACCGCCACGGTCAGCCACAGGGACCAGTGCAGACGGGGACGCGTGCGGGGGACCAGCAGGAACACCAGCAGGGGCAGCGTGAGCAGCAGCGTCAGCCCATGCGGGTCGTACGACAGCCGCGGCGGAGACAGCGACACCTGGGGCAGCTTGAGGAACGCGGCCTGGAGGTTGCGCGACAGGTACTCGATGTTGAAGAGCCCGAAGCGGTCGATGTCGACGTTCACCCGGTTGTTGAAGAGGTACGAGTGGCCGAACTCGCCGGGCTTGCCGAAGCGGTAGACGTTGTACGCGGCCGCGAGCGCGGCGAGAGGCGCGGCCCCCGCGCCGAAGAGGACGAGCTTGCGGAGGGCGGGCTTCCACGCGGTCGGCAGGGCCTTCAGTTGGGCCAGCCGGTCCGGCCCTGGGCAGAGCGCCTCCAGGACGAAGAAGAGGCCCGCGAACACCAGCGGCGTGCGGGTGAGCACGGCCATGGAGAAGAAGAGCCCCGCGAGCACGGGGCGCCGCGCATTGACGGCGTTGCGCACGTACAGACACGTGAGCGCCACGCCCATCACCTGCGCACCGAACCAGACCTCGCCCCGGATGGCGCAGTAGAAGAACAGCGTGCCGAAGGCGAGCACCAGCGACAGCACCACGTTGTCGTCGCGGTTGCGCTCCGTCTCCCCTTCCTGCGCGAGAAAGCGCAGCAGCGAATAGAAGAGTGCCACCGCGAGCGCGCCCACGAAGACGCCGAAGGACGTGTCGTTGAACTGGTAGCCGTGCAGCGCGACGAAGGGGAGCATCACGACCGCGGGGAAGGACGGGAAGCTGACGAACCAGCGGTCATCGCGAAGCGGGCGTCCCTCGCACCGCACCTTCTGTCCGTCCACCAGCCGCACGCAGGCCCAGTCCTCCAGGTTGGGCAGCACCTGCGGATCCACGTCGAGCCGTCCCTCCAGCCAGGACTGCGCCTGGTAGATGAAGTGCGGCGCGGCGCTCTGCCGGAGGAAGCGCTGCGAGCTGAAGCTGGACAGCACCGCGAACGCGACGAGGAACAGCACCACCTCCACCCGGTAGGCGGACAGCCACAGGCGCACCGCGCTCCGCACCGGATGCACTCCTGCTCCGGCCAGCGACGTGGGGGGGCTGGTGGACTCCGTCGCCGCCGCGGGGCTGGCGAGCGGCGCGGAGGACTCGGGCGTGGCCGGGACGGGTTCGCCCGCGGTGGCGGAGGCCGGGGGCACCGTGGACGGCGCTTCCGGGTCGGAAGGACGGGGACGCTTTGATTTGGAGCGACTCATGGCGACACGGGGGCAGCGAGCAGGTGCAACCTCAACATTTCCAGCACGTAGGACGCGGCGAACAGGCGGACCCGGTCCCGATCACCCGCGAGCGAGATCCGCTCGCAGCGAGGCTCCATTCCGGGGCCGAACAGGCCGCAGTACACGGTGCCCACGGGGTCCTCGGGCGTGCCTCCACCGGGGCCTGCGTAGCCCGTGACGGACAGGCCGAACGTGGCGCCGCAGGCGGCGCGGACTCCCTCCGCCATGGCGAGCGCCGTCTGGGACGACACAGCGCTGTGCTTCGCGAGGATGTCCGGGGGGACGCCCACCCAGGCGGACTTCATCTTCTCCGAGTAGGCGACCGCCCCGCCGATGAATACCTGGCTGGAGCCCGGCACGGCCGTGAGTTCCTGCGCGACGAGGCCGCCCGTGCAGCTCTCCGCCACCGCCAGCGTGTGACCGCCGCGCGCCAGCATGTCGAGGAGCACGGGCGCGTATTCGCTGCCATCCGCGCCGTAGACGTGCGTGCCCAGCACCTGCCGGCATGCGGCCTCCGCGGCCGCGAGCGCGGCGTCAGCCTCCGCCTGCGTGGGGGCTTCCGCCATCAGCTTCAGGTGGTTCTCCGGTGCGTGCGTCCGGAAGCCGAACACCACCCTGGGGTGGCTGGGGGCCAGGGGCATCACGCGCTCGTTCAGCACGGACTCAGGCAGGCGCACGGTTCGCAGCAGGCGGAAGGCCCGGAACGTGCGACCCGATTCGGCGGCGAGCCAGGTCCGCATGCGCGGCAACACCTCTCCGTCCACCAGGGCGCGGTACTCGCGCGGGACGCCTGGCAGGAAGAACAGGTGGGCGCGGCCCAACTGCTGGATGACCAGTGGCGCCGAGCCCTGGGGATTGCGCACCGGCTCGGTGCCCGTGGGGATGCGCGCCATGCGCAGGGCGCCCGGATTCATCGTCATGCCCCGCGCGGCGTAGCGCTCCTTCAGCCAGCCGAGCACTCGCGCGTCCTCTTCCATGGACACGCCCGCGGCGGCGGCAGCGCACTCCAGCGTGAAGTCGTCCGACGTGGGCCCCAGGCCTCCGGAGACGATGACCACGTCCGCGCGCGCCGAGGCTTCCAGCAACGCGCCCGTGATGTCCGGACGCACGTCGCCCACTACCGTCACCCGTGCGACCTTCACGCCCAGGTCGAAGAGGCGGGCTTCCAGGTACGTGCTGTTGGTGTCCGTGATGAGGCCGGTGACGAGCTCGTCACCGGTGCACAGCAGCTCGACGCGCATGGGCCGGGCATCCTAGCGGCCGACACGGCCCGCGTCCCGGCTCCCGCGCTTGACTGCTCAGAGGAACGCGGGACCGTCGTCCGTGGCGTTGGCCTCGGAGTCCTCGTCGTCGTCCTCGTCGAGCCCGGCCGCCACCGCCACCGCCGCGACGGCGCCGACCTTGCGGGACGCCAGCCGGCTGCGCACGGAGACCGCGGACTCCACCAGCCCCATGACCAGGTACGCGGCGAAGTACGTCACCAGCACCCAGGCCGGGTGGAACTGCTGGGCGATGAACGCGCCCGTGAGCGCCATGACCATGAAGACGAGCGCCGTCTTGCGGCTGGGACGCGCGTCCTTGAAGGTGCGGTAGCGCACCGTGGACACCATCAGCAGCGACAGGGCGCCCACCGCCACCGCCACCGGCAGTCGCGCGCCGTCACCGAGCGCCTCGCCCTGACTGGCCACGTGGTGGGAGATGATGAGGGAGACGAGCACGCCAGCCGCCAGCGGGATGGGGAGGCCCACGAAGAAGCCGCCGCCACCGCCGTGCGGGTTGCGCATGGCGAGCACGTTGAAGCGCGCCAGCCTCATGGCGCCGCAGGCCATGAACGCGAAGGAGATGAACAGGCCCCAGAAGCCCATGGGGGCCAACGCCCACTTGTAGACGAGGAGCGCCGGCGCCGCGCCGAAGGACATGACGTCCGCGAGGCTGTCGAGTTGCATGCCGAAGTCGCTCTGCGTCTTCGTCAGGCGGGCCACCCGTCCGTCGAACCCGTCGAAGAACATGGCGAAGAGGATGGCCAGGGCCGCCTGGTACAGCTGCACCGGTTCTGCCTCACCCGAACACAGGGTGATGGCGTAGAAGCCACAGAAGATGGAAGTGACGGTGAAGAGGTTCGGGAGCACGAACATCAGTTTCCGCAGCTTCATCGTTCCCTCGACTTCCCCAGGTGGTCGGCTGCCCATGCGGCAGAAACGGCGAGGGAACGGACCTTAGCAGGGTTTTATTCGCGCCGGAGTCAGTCCCGGGTCGCATGGGAGGAGAAATGCCGTACGGGCAGTGGGCCCTGTGGGGATTGACCGCGGCGGCCGTCCTGCTGCTGGTGAATGTGGTGTGGGTCCTGCTCGTCAGGCGGTGGTACCGCCTCAAGGGGCCCCTTCCCGAGATGCTGCGCGTGCAGTGCGCGGATGGGTGGGAGTTGACCGTGCACGCCCGGCGGGCCCCGGTGCGCCGCTTCGCCGAGCCCGTCCTGCTGTGCCACGGGCTGGCGGCCAACCGCTTCACCTTCGACTTCGAGCCGCCCTACTCCGTGGCCCACTACCTCACCGAGGCAGGCTTCGACTGCTTCAGCGTGGAGTGGCGCGGCACCGGGCACTCGCAACGTCCGCCCAGGGGCCGGCGGCCCACGGACTTCACCGTGGACGACCACATCAACCACGACGGGCCGGCCCTGCTGGAGCTGGCACTGAAGGAGACCGGCGCGAAGCAGGCCTTCTGGCTGGGTCACTCGCTGGGCGGCCTGGTGGGGTACGGCGTGGCGCAGGGGCCTGATGGCGGGAAGCTGGCGGGTCTGCTCGAGTTGGGCGCGCCGGTGTATCTCAAGTCGGAGCCGTTCCTGCGGACGCTCATCTCGCTGGGCGTGCGCGCGGCGTGGCCCGGGAGCATCCGTCAGTCGTGGGTGAGCGCCAGCATGGCGCCCTTCCTGGGCTACCTCGCGCTGCCCCTGTCGGACATCGTCGTGAACCCTCGACATGTTCCGCCGCGCGTCCTGCGGCAGCTGTCCGTCAACATGATGGCGGCGATGAGCCGCAAGGTGCTGCTGCAGTTCCAGGACTGGATCTCCCACGACGCGTTCCGGTCCTACGACCGCAAGACGGATTGGCGCGCGGGCATCGCGAAGCTCCAGTTGCCCGTGCTGGTGATGGGCGGCAGCGCGGACCGCCTGGCCACCTCGGCCAACGTGGAGGCGCAGTACGCGCTGCTCACGTCACCGGATCGCGCGCTGCATGTCTTTGGCCGGGACCGCGGGGACAAGATGGACTACGGCCACGGCGACCTCATCTTCGGCACCGGCGCGCCCATGGAGGTCTACCCCGTCATTCGTGCGTGGATCGAACAGCGCGCCACGCCCCTGCCCCCCACGTCCGCTCCCGCTCAGGGCTGAGGCGAGCGGGCGTCGAGCTGGACGCAGGGAGAGCGCAGTCCTCGCCTGGTGCTCGCGTCGACGCGGCGGAGCTGGACGCGTGTCTGGCCCTCGCAGTCGGTGGAGACCAGTTCGCCACTCGCGTCCTTCGCGGTGAGGTCCTCCACCTGCAACTGGCCTTCTTCGATGGCCACCAGGATGGAGCCCGGCGTGTCGCGCACGTCGACGTTCCGGGACTCCAGGGTGGCCTTCGTATCCACCGCCAACGCGGCCAGGCCACAGCCCGAGAGCCGGGCGTTGCGGAGCGTCGCTCGGGCCCGCTGCGTCGCCAGCACGCAGGTGCCCTTCGCTCCCTCGACGGTCACGGTGTCGACGTCCGCTTCCACCTGGCGCAGGTGGAGCCCGTCTCCCGTGATGCCATCCGCGGTGCTCACGCCCTTGATGACGCCATCCCTCAGGCGCACGCGGCCCTGCAGCGCCACCACGCCGTATTCGCGTGAGCCCTCCAGGCGGAAGCGCCGCACCTCCAGGTCCGAGGCGGTGAGCTGGAGCGCCCCGTAGTTGCCCGCGTCCTTCACGGTCACGTCCTCCAGCAGGCCGTTCGTCGCGGTGAGGCCCATCCCCGCGCGCGTGGCGTGCTCCGAACTGAAGCCCCGCACCGACAGCCGGGCCTGGTTGGCCGTCACGCCGTACTCGTGGCCCTGGACCCGGACGTCCACCAGCGTCAGCGCGCCCTCCACCGTGGAGAACGCCGTGCCCGTGCCGCCCGAGACACGCGCCCGTTCGACCTCCGCCACGCCGCCCTCCTGGCTCAGCGCCGTCCGGGGGCCCTGGAAGTCCACCCCCTCCAGGCGCACCGTGGCTCCACCCCGGGCCCGAACCGCGCGGTCGTAGGCCCCCGTGAACGCACTGTCCCTGAGGATCAGGGACGGCGCGGAAGCCCCTGCGGTTCCTGCCTCCACGAGCACGCCCACCGCGGTCGGCGCCAGGCTGCTCGCCCCTGCCTCGAAGCGCAGCCCCCTGCCCTCCAGCGGACCCGCGCCCAGCCGGATGGCGCCCCGGGTCTGATTGCGGAAGGTCACGGTGAGGACCTTCACGGGACCCCGGGCCTCCAGACCCCAGCCTCCTCCCTCGATCACCAGGGACTCCAGGGCGGTGTCCCCTGGCGCCTCGACCACGGGGGTGCCGGGGTCCGCCGCCAGGATCGTGGAAGGGCCCTCCCCCGTGAGCCGGGTGCCCTCCGGCAGCCGGAAGGGGCCTTCATAGCGGCCGGAAGCCAGGTGCACGTGCTTCGGGCCGGGGCGGGCCAGGGCTTCGATCAGCGAGCGCAGGGGGCGCTCCCGGGTGCCATCGCCGCCCGAGGCCGCCCCGTCCACCCACAGCTCGCCCGTCGCCTGGGGCCGTGGGGACGGCCGCGAGCAGGCGCACATCAGGACGAGGAGCCATGGAAGCAGTCGGGTGGGCACGCGGGCAGGCACTCTAGCCCCCTGATGGCACCCTGCTGGAGCTGGATCAGCGGCGACTGCTAAGTGATCGATTTTCCAATGCCTTTCACGCAAGAGCGATCACCAGGCGATCACTTTCCCTGATGTGAAAAGCAGGAGTGTGAGGATGTATCAAAAGATGCGATCCTCCCGACTCTCTACAGGGTGTATTTTCAGAGGCCAGTTTTCATCCGGAGGCCGATTTCCGGCCCGGGAGCGGGTGGCGCATTGACAGTCGAAAGCTTGATTTGTTACCTCCGCCATCCGCTCGATCAACGCCAGACAACGCAAGAGGGAGGGGTGTCATGACCAAGGCAGAGCTCGTGGAGGTGGTGGCTGCGCAGTCGAAGCTCACGAAGAAGCAGGCCGCCCAGATCCTCGACAGCGTCTTCACCAACATCGGCAAGGCGGTGAAGAAGGACACCCGATTCAGCTACCCCGGGTTCGGCACGTGGTCACTGCGTTCGCGCAAGGCGCGGAAGATTCGCAACCCGCAGACCAACGAGATGATGAAGCTCAAGGCCTCGAAGACGGTCGGTTTCCGTCCCGCGAAGGAGCTGAAGAACTCGCTGTAGTCGCAGGGCCGTTGTGAAGGCCCGTCCCCCTCAGGGGCGCGAACCCGCGGCCGGGTGGCGCCCCTGGGACGTGAGGACGGGGGACTCCGTGGGCATGCGGGCCACGGGACGCTCTTCGGACGCGTCCGGGGCCGCCTCGGGGGCGACGAGCGCCTCCAGCGGATCCAGTGAACTGCCGTCGTGCCAGAGCTCGAAGTGGACGTGGACGCCGGTCGCAAGGCCCGTGTCCCCCGCGAGCCCCACCACGTCGCTCCTCGCCAGCACCTCGCCGGTCGTCACCAGGACCTCGGACAGGTGGCTGTAGCGCGTCACCCACTGGCCGTCGTGCTGGACCTCCACCATCTTGCCGTGGTCGCCGTTCCAGCCGGCGCGCAGGACGACGCCCCGGTCCGCGACGCCCACGGGCTGTCCCCGGCGGGCCGCCAGGTCCACACCCGAGTGGCGGCGCAGCTGGCCGGTGATGGGGTGCCAGCGGTCGCCGTAGAGGCTGGTGATGGTGACCGGCTCCACGGGCCAGGCGAGGCGCGGCGGGCCGGAGGGCTCCGGCGGCTGCTCCCAGCGGCGCAGCGTGGACGCTCGCACGATGAGGCGGCCCACGCGCACCACCACGGCCTCCGCGAGCGAGCCCGGCATGTCGCCATAGAGGCGCGCGTCCTGCTCCAGCTCCGCCTCCATCACACCCCGGGCGCGCGTCAGGTCGCGGGGGTCGGTGTGCTCCACCGGGCGGGCCAGGAAGGCGTCCATGGCCGCGTTCATCGCCTCCCAGTTGCGCACCTGTGCGGCGGGCATGGCGCTGCCGCGCTGGACCTTCTCGCGGTAGGCCTGGGCCTGTTGCACGAACGCGGTGAGGGCGGCTTCCAGCTCCGTGGAGCGTTCGGGCGCCAGCGGCCCGCGGGCGCGCTCCGGTTCGTGGGGGAGGAAGGGCGTGCCGGAGCTGACGAAGCCGCTGTCGCCCGAGGTCGCGTACAGCTCCTCAAAGCTCATCTTCCCCGGCCGCGGCGTCGCGCAGGCGGAGAGGGCCAGCAGGGCAAGGACGGCGGGTCGGCGCACGGCGGTGTGAGCCTACCACCGCGCCGGGCCGTCCACCTGTTCCGGGCCGTGGATCATCCCCTGGCGCACAGGTGCGTGCGGTCCGCACCTGGCGCGTGGAGGGGGCTCGTCCCCGGGTGCCGGAGGACCGTCATTCCCCTGACAGCGGCGCCTGGCCACGGCGACCCGCACGAACCTGTCCGACAGTCGGACAGGTTTCGGGACACCGCGGCCGGCCCGCGAGCCCGGTGCCGCCCGTGTCAGGCAGCGAGAGCCTGACGGATGCGCGCCAGGGCGTCGTCGATGTCCGCGGTGGACACGTCCAGGTGGCACACGAGGCGGATGGAGTGCGGACCCGTGGGGTTGGCGAGCACGCCCTGCTTCAGGAGCAGCGCGGAGGCCTCCGCCGCCGGACGCACCAGGTCCGCGAACACCATGTTCGTCTCCACCCTCGCCAGGTCCACCTTCACGCCCGGCACCTGGGCCAGGCCCTCCGCCAGCCGGCGCGCGTTGGCGTGGTCCTCGGCCAGGCGCTCCACGTGGTGCTCCAGCGCGTACAGCGCCGCCGCCGCGAGGATGCCCGCCTGCCGCATGCCGCCGCCCAGCCGCTTGCGCAGCCGCCGCGCCTCACGGATGACGTCCTTCTTGCCCGCGAGCGCCGAGCCCACCGGGGCGCCCAGGCCCTTGGAGAAGCACACCGACGTCGAGTCCGTTAGCGACGCCCACGCGGACGCGGGCTGGCCCGCCGCGACCTCCGCGTTGAACAGCCGCGCGCCGTCCAGGTGCACCGCGAGCCCGGCCTTGCGCCCCGCCTCCACCACCGCCTTGAAGCGCTCCACCGGCCACACCGTGCCGCCGCCGCGGTTGTGCGTGTTCTCCAGCGACAGCAGGCGCGTGCGCGGGTTGTGGATGTTGTCCTCACGCACCGCCGCCGTGACGGTCTCCGGCTTCAGCAAGCCGCGCTCTCCCGGCAGGGGCCCGGGCTGCACGCCCCACAGCGCCGGCACCGCGCCGCCTTCGTACTGGAGGATGTGGCTGCCCTCCTCCGTGAGCACCTCGTCGCCGGGACGGCAGTACGCGCCGATGGCGATCTGGTTCGCCTGCGTGCCGGAGGGGACGAAGACGGCGGCCTCCAGTCCGAGCCGCTCGGCGACGCGCTCCTCCAGGCGGCGCACGGTGGGGTCCTCGCCGTAGACGTCGTCGCCCACCTCCGCGTCGGCGATGAGCCTGCGCATGGCGGGCGTGGGCTTCGTCACGGTGTCGGAGCGGAAGTCGATGGGCTTCATGGTTCTCCTCGCTGCGTGAAAAGGGATGCCCCGCCATGGAGCTTGGGCGGGGCCTCCCCGTGACATACAACGCCCGCGTGGCCCGGCGAGAGACAGTGGCGGATAAGCGGCAGCGTGCGGTGTCGATCCTGGACGGTCTGGAGGCGGCCATGCCGGACGCCCGCATCGAGCTGGACTACCGCACGCCGCTGGAGCTGCTGGTCGCCGTCATCCTGTCCGCGCAGTGCACCGACAAGCGCGTCAACCTGGTGACCCCTGCCCTGTTCGCCCGCTTCCCGGATGCCCAGGCCTACGCGCGCGTCGAGCCCACCGACGTGGAGCCCTTCATCCGCACCTGCGGGCTGTACCGCGCGAAGGCGAAGAACATCGTCGCCACGGCGCGCACGCTCGTCGCCGAGCACGGCGGGCAGGTGCCGCTGGTGCGCGACACGCTGGCGGAGCTGCCGGGCGTGGGGCTGAAGACCGCGGGCGTGGTGTGCATCCACCTGGGCGGCGACGCGGCCTTCCCCGTGGACACGCACGTGAAGCGGCTGGCGTACCGGATGGGCTTCACCCCGCACGAAGACCCGGACAAGGTGGAGAAGGACCTGCAGGCGCTGCTGCCTCGCGAGCGGTGGACGCTGGGGCATCAGCTGCTGGTGTGGCACGGGCGGCGCACGTGCTTCGCGCGCTCGCCCGATTGCGGATCCTGCGTGGTGGCGGCGAAGTGCCCGAAGAAGGGCGTGCGCGCCACCGCGAAGGCTTAGGCGGACGCCGGAGCGCCCTGCTCGCGCGAGGCCTTGAGCTTCTTCATGCGCTTGCGGATGAACTCGCGCTTGAGCGTGGAGACGTGGTCCACGAAGACGGTGCCGTCCAGGTGGTCCGTCTCATGCTGCACGGCGATGGCCAGCAGGCCGTCACAGCGCAGCGTCTGCTCCTGGCCTTCCTCGTCCAGGTAGCGCACCGTGGCGAAGGCGGCGCGGTCCACGTCCTCGGCTTCACCGGGGATGGAGAGGCAGCCTTCCGTGTAGGTCGTCTCCCCTTCGAGCGAGACGAACTCCGGGTTGATCATCGCCAGGGGCCTGGCGTCCGGCTGCTGCGACCGGGTGTCCAGGACGATGATGCGCTGGAGGATGCCCACCTGCGGGGCGGCGAGACCGACACCCTCGGCGTCGTACATGGTCTCGAACATGTCCTTGATGAGCGCGCGGACCTTGTCGTCCACCTTCGCCACCGGCTTGGCCTTCTGCTTCAGGATGGGGTCGGGCCAGATGAGAATCTCGCGAACCATGGAGGGGACTCTTAACCCCTCCGGACCGCGACGGGCAACCGTTCCACCGGGCATCAGTCGAGCAGATTACGGGCGTACTCGCCCCGCAGCCGGTCGTCTCCCAACGCCCGGGCGGCCTCCGTCAACACCGCGCGGATCTGCTGCGCGCGGTGCTGGAGCGCGGGGTCCGGATGGCCGGCGAAGCGCAGCGGGTGGAACTCGGCGGCGAGCAGCGCGTATGCCCTCTTGACCTCTTCGCTGCCGGCCGAGCGTGCGAGCCCCAACACGGTGAAGTAGTCCGCGTCCTGGATCTCCTCGAACTTGGCCTCCAGGCGGTGCACGTCCAACTCCGGCGGCAGGTGGCCGTGCGCGTCCTCCGACGGCGGATGCAGCGCGATGAGGCCCAGCGTCCGCGCCACCGCGAGCGCCTTGAGCGCTCCGTCCTGCGGCAGGCCCGCGCCCAGGAGCAGTGACTCCAGCGTGCGTTCGCCGTCCACGGCCTGCAGGAGCTGGAGCTCGCGGGCGGAGAGGCCGAAGTCCGCGGGGGGCATGTGCGCGTCGCCTCGGGAGACCTGGGCGCGCAGGGAGCCCGCCGCGTCCAGGAGCGATTCGGCGGTGAGCGTGTTGCGCAGCCCTTCCGCGAGCAGGTGCAGCGGCGGGCGCGTGGCGGCGGCGAGCGCCACTTCGTGGGGCGCGGGCTCCGGCACCAGGCGGTAGAGCGTGGAGGGCTCCGCGAGCGCGTCCAGGAAGACCTGTTCGGTGTAGCGCTGGACCAGCGGGACGGATTCGGCTTCGCGCACGTAGCCGCGCCCACGCAGGGCTTCCAGCAGCGTGCCGGTGGTGGCGCTGCGCACGAGCCGCAGCTCGGCTTCCTGGCGCGCGTCAATGAGGCCGTCCGCGCGGGCACGGTCCACGAGGGACTCGCCCTGCGCGGAGGACGCGGCGCCGACCAGGGCTCCGTCGCGAAGCCAGAGGACGCGCAAGGCGTTCATCACCTTGAGCTCCAGGCGCACCTCCATGCGCGCGTCGCAGAGCCGCAGGATGAGGCGCGAGAGGCCCTCTTGCGTGAGGCTGCCGCTGCGGGCCACCGCCATCTCCGGGCGGCCGGGCGATTCGAGGGGGATGATGGTGGCGCGGGCCTGGGCCGCGGCTTCTTCCGCGTCCCGCTGCGCTCGGGCTTCGAGTTGTTCGCGCTCGCGTTCGGCCTGGAGGCGCTGTTCGACGGCTTCGGCTTCGAGCCGGGTGCGCGTCTCTCGCTCGCGGGCGAGTTCCTCTCGGAGCTGGTCGAGCTGCGCTTGCAGGGTGTCTCGGGCCTGCGTGAGGTCCGAGGATTCGGAGCGGGCGCGGGCTTCGGCTTCGGTGCGCGCGTGGGTTTCCGCGGCGAGGCGGGATTCCGCGGCGGTGCGGGCCTGGGACTCGGTTTCGAGGCGGGCTTCCAGGTCCTGGCGTGCGCGGCCCTCGGAGTCGAGGCGGACCTCCAGCACGGTGCGCAGCCGGCCTTCGGACGTGGCCTTGGCGGTGGCTTCGGCGGCCTTCTGCTCGGCCTGGAGGGCGCGGGTTTCCGCGGCGGTGCGGGCCTGGAGTTGCTGTTCGGCCGTGGCTTCCGCTTCGGCGCGGGCCTGTTCGGCCTGGGCCAGGCGGGTCCGTGCGAGTTCGTCCGCGTCGGTCCGGGCGTGCGTGGACTGCTCCGCGCGGGACTCCGACTGGGAGAGGGACTGCGTGAGTTGCTCCGCCCGGGCCTGGGCCTGGGTCAGCTCCTGCGTGAGCTGCTCGATGCGGGCCAGGGCTTCGGTGCTCGCGTGGGTGGATTGCTCCGCGCGCGCTTCGGCCTCGGAGCCTGCACGCGTGAGCTGCTCGATGCGCGACTCGGCTTCGGTGCGTGCTTGCGCGAGCTGATCCGCGCGGGCTTCCGCTTCCGTGTGCGCCTGAGTGAGCTGCTCGATGCGGGCCTGGGCCTGCGTGAGCTGGTCCTCGCGGCTCCCCGAGTTGGCCTGGAGCTGCTGGAGTTGCTCCGCGCGGGCCTCTGCTTCGGCCCGAGCCTGCTCCAACTGCTCGGCGATCTTCTTCGCTTCGGCGTTGAGCTGTTCTTCGCGGGCCTCTGCTTCGGCCCGTGCCTGCTTCAGCTGCTCGGTGTTGGCGTCGCGGGCCTTTTCGGCTTCGGTGGCTCGCGCTTCGGCCTGCTTCAGGGCCTGCGTCAGTTGCTCCACGCGGGCTTCCGCCTGGAGCAGGGCTTCGGCGGGCTGCGCGGCCTTGGCTTCGGCTCGCTGGCGGGCCTGCTTGAGCTGCTCCATCCGGGCGTTGACCTGGCTCAGGGTCTCCGCGAAGCGCGCCTCGTTCTGCAGCCTCGCCGCATCGGCGTCTTCCAGTCGGGCCTGGGCTTCGGACAGGGCTTCTTCGGCCTTCGCGGCCCGGGCTTCCGCCTGGGTCAGGGCTTCGGCGTTTTGTTCAACGGTGGCTTCCGCGGCGGCTCGGGCCTCCTCGGCTTGCGTGGCGCGGCTTTCGGCCTGGCTCACCGCCTGGGCGGACTGCCTTGCCTTGGCTTCGCCCTGGAGCAGCACCTGCGCCAGTTGCTGCGCCCGGGCCTCCACCTGCGCCAAGGCCTGCGCGGACTGCTTCGCCTTCGCCTCGGATTGCGCCAGCGCCTGCGTGGCCTGCTGCACCCGCGTCTCCGCCTGGGCCAGCGCCTGCGCGGATTGCTTCGACTTCGCTTCGGACTCGGACAGAGACTGGGCCAGCTGGTGCGCTCGCACCTCCACCAGGGACAGCGCCTGCGCGGAGTGCTTCACCTTCGCTTCGGCGGTGGTGCGAGCCTTCGCCTCTGCTTCGGCCCGGGCTTCCGCCTCGGCACGCCGCGCATCCAGGTCCGCACGGAGCGCGGCGTCCTCGGTGTCGCGGCTCTCCGCCTGGTCGGAGTCGGCTTGCGCTCGCTGACTCGCGTCCGCGCGGGCCCTGGCTTCGGCTTCCGCCCGGGCTTCGGCCGCGATTCTTGCCTCGGTCTCGGCTTCGAGCCGCGCTTCCACGTCCGTGCGTGCGGCCAGCTCCAGCTCGGCGCGGGCTTCGGCCTCCTCGCGCGTTTGCGCTTCCTGGCGGGCTCGGAGCTCGGCCTCCTCGCGCGCCTGGACCTCCGTGGCGAGCCGCTTCTCGAGTTCGACGAGCTCGAGCCGGGCCATCTCCGCGAGAGCTTCGGCTTCGCGGCGGTCGCGAGCCTCGGCTTCCGCGCGGGCTTCAGCCTCCACCCGGCCTCCGGCTTCGGCCGCGAGCCGTGCCTCGACCTCCGCGAGGGCCTCCGTCGCCGACTCGGCCCGGACTTCCGAGGCCTCATGGGCCGCCGAGGCCTGCTTCAACAGGGACTCGGCTCGGGCGCGGGCGTGGACCTCCGCTTCGGCCCTCACCTCCACGGCGCTCCGGGCCTCCACCTCCGCGTCCGCTTCGAGCCTCGCGTCTTCGCGTGCTCGCTCTTCGCTCGCGATGCGGTCTTCCAGCTCCACGCGGAGCGACTGCTCCGATTCGGCCAGTGCTTCCGCGTCCGCGGCCCGGGCCTCCGCCTCCTCGATGGCGGCGTGGGCCAGCGCCAGCTCTTCGCGCAGCGATTCCAGCTCCGCGGCGAGATCCGACGACGGCTCGACTGCGCCCGTGCGCGCGGATGCGGGGGCTTCCTGCTCCTGGGTGCGCGTCTTGTTCGCCCGCTGCAGGCCTCCGGGCACCAGTGGTGCCTGGACTTCCTGCCGGGCGTCCGCGCGCGACGAGGCACCGACTGCATCCGCTGCACCGTCGCGAGGATTCGCGGAGGAGCCGGCTGGCGTCACCGCATCGCCTGCTCCTGCCGCGACAACAGCGCCGGACTCGCTGCCCGAACGAGTGGAAGTGCCGCCTGTTGCCGCACCGGACTTGTCGCTCAGGCCCGTGGCGCTGCCGCCCGAGCCTGTCGCATTGCTCGAAGCCGCGACGCTGCCTCCCGAGCCCGCCGCATTGATTGAGGCCGTGGCGCTACCACCCGTGCCGGCCGCATTGCCCGAAGCCGCGACGCTGCTACCCGAGCCTGCCGCAGTGCCCGAGGCCGCGACGCTGCCACCCGCGCCTGCCGCAGTGCCCGAGGCCGCGACGCGACCACCCGCGCCTGCCGCATTGCCCGAGACGGCGGCACTGCCTCCCGTGCCTGTTGCATCGCCCAGGTTCGCGGACGAGACACCCACGCTCGCCACGACGCTCGCGCTGCTCTTGCCCGACGAGCGCAGCGGGACACGGGCCGCGACACGCAGCGGCCTCTCGGTGTTCACGCGAGGCGCGGCGCTGTCCGCCGTTCCTCCATCGCGCGATTCCGTGACCTCATCCGGACGCGACGCGGCCTTGCCCGGCTTCGCATCATCATCCTTCGCGCTTGCCGCAGCCGCCGGGCTCGCGGTGCCCGAAGGCTCCGCCCACTGGAGGGGCCTGGCCCCCTCCGTCTTCGCATCCTCGACGGTCTCGGAATCGAACCAGTCCGACCCCACCGGCTTCGCGTCATCCGAGGAGGACTCATCATCCTGCTCGCGCGCATCGGCGGAGGCCTTGAGGTCCGCCTCCAGCACGTCCCAGTTCGACAGGCCCGCCGCCGCCAGCTCCTCCGCGGTCGGCTCCGAGGGTGCGTCCTCCTGCGACTCACCCGCCGCCGCGGCCCGCTCCTCCGCCGCTACGTCGTCCGCGACTGAACCGAAGTCCGTCTCGTCGGAGTCGTCCACGCCGCCAGGAGACGCACTCGCATCCAGCTCCGGATCCGGCTCCAGTTCCTTCCACGCCAGCGGCGCGGAGCCCTCCGGATCCGACGCCTTCGCCGCCCCGCCGTCCTCGTCCGAGTCGACGTCGAAGAACCCCTCGTCCCCCAGCTTCGGCGCGGGCTTCACCGGCTTCAGCCCCGGCGGGGTGAGTGGCTCCTCACGGAACGCGAGCCGCCCCTCGGCGGGCGCATCGTCCTCGCCCTCCTCGTTCGGGAACGGGAAGCGCAACGTGGTGCGCGCTTCCGGCGGACGGCCCTCGAGCGCATCCTCGGCGTTCGGCGGCTCCGCGTCCCACTCGGAGCCGATGCTCGCGTCCGGATCCTCCTCGCCCCACGCTTCGCCGGAGTCACCCTCCTCCGCCGACCCCGTCCACTGCGACTTCGTGCCCACCGACAGCGCGGAGTCGATGGAGGCGATCGCCTCCGTCTCCACTTCCAGATGCGCCTGCTCCAGCGCGGCGTTCATCGCCAGGTGCGTGCTGCGCTCGCGCTGCTGGTGCACGGCGTGCGCGCTGCGCTCCTCGCGCGTCATCGCCGCCACTTCCCAGTCCGTCTGGTTCAGCGGCGCCAGGTCCCCGAACAGCGCGTTCGCCAGCGCGGGGTCCCCGCCCACCGAGCGCGGCGACGTCACGTGCCAGGCCTCGTCCGCCGGGGCGCTCCCCTTCGCCGGCTCGCTCAGCGTCCGGTTCTCCACCACGCGCCAACCATCCGCCTCCGCCGGCGCGCGGATCAACGTGTCCACCAGCGTCACGAAGCTCGGCCCGTCCAGGGGCAGCGGCGCCACCGGCGCGCTGAAGCCTTCGATGGGCTCACTCAGCAGCAGCACCCGCGCCTTGTGGCCTTCCGGGTGCTGCACCAGCTCCTCCAACACCACGCGCCCGCGGTCGCTCTCCACGCTCGGCGCGAGCACGATGAGCTCCGGCAGGTGATGCCCGAAAGCAATGAGCGCGTCCGCGGCGGAAGTCGCGAGGATGACCTCGTGCCCTTCGCGGGACAGCAGTCGCCGGACGGCGGCGATGGTTGCGATGTCGTCGTGTACGAGGAGGACCGAGGCGCCCATGGGGGAGCCAGGGAGTCTACAGCATGGCTCCGGGATCCACGTCGATGACGACCTTCACCCCGTTGGGCACATCCGCCAACGCCGCCTCCAACCGGGCGAGCAATGGGGCGAGCGCCGCATGTGTCGGCGCCTTCAGGAGCAACTGCCAGCGCGTCTTGCCCCGGATGCGGGCGATGGGCGCCAGGGCCGGCCCCAACAGGCGCACCCCCGCCGACGCTGGCGGCATGTGTCGTCCCACCAGGTTCCCCAGGAACCGGGCCACACCCGCGGTCTGCTCCGGGTGCTCGCCCTCCAGCCGGACGGACGCCATGCGCGCGAAGGGCGGATAGGCCAGCGCCTTGCGCCACTCCAGCTCCTGCTTGGAGAACCCGTCGAAGTCGTGCGCCAGCATCCGCTTCACCGGCTCCGCGTCCGGGTTGTAGGTCTGCACCAACACCCGCCCCGGGTCCTTCCCGCGGCCCGCGCGCCCCGCCACCTGGGTCAACAGGTGGAAGGTCCGCTCAGCCGCTCGGAAATCGGGAATCGCCAGGGAGGTGTCCGCCATCACCACGCACACCAGCGTCACGCCTGGGAAGTCGTGCCCCTTGGCCACCATCTGGGTGCCCACCAGCACGTCGAGCTCCCGCCGCGCGAAGGACGCCAGCAGCTCCGTCAGCTTCTCCGCGCTCGTCGCGGAGTCGCGGTCCAGCCGCGCTACGCGTGCGTGTGGCATCCGCTCCAGGACCTCCGCCTCCACGCGCTCCGTGCCAATGCCGAGCTTGAGCAGCGGGCCGGTGCACTCGCGGCAGCTGTCCGGGACCGGGAAGGCCACGCCGCAGTAGTGACACACCACCCGGTTCTGCGAGCGGTGGTGCGTCATGCACACGTCGCAGTCCTGGCACTTGAGCGACAGGCCGCACACCTCGCACAGGAGGATGGTGCTGTGGCCTCGGCGGTTGAGGAACAGGATGACCTGCTGCCCCTTGGCCACCGTCTCCTCCATGGCCTGGAGCATCTGCGGGCTGAGGATGGGCGCCTCTTCCGTCACCTGGCCCTCGCGCGGACGCTCCACGCGCAGGTCCACCAGGCTGATGGTGGGCATGGGCCGGTCGTCCACGCGGTTCTTCAGCTCAATCAGCTTGTAGCGGCCGGAGCGCGTGTTCTGGAGCGTCTCCAGTGAAGGCGTCGCCGAGCCCAGCACCACCACCGCGCTGGCCTGCTTGCCGCGCACCACCGCCAGGTCGCGCGCCTGGTAGCGCAGCTTCTCGTCCTGCTTGAAGGACGGGTCGTGCTCCTCGTCCACGACGATGAGCCCCAGGTGCTCCACCGGCGCGAACACCGCCGAGCGCACACCGACCGCGATCTTCACCGTGCCCTTGCGCAACGCCTGCCAGTGGAACAGCCGCTCACGGTCCTTCAGCCCCGAGTGCAGCACCGCCACGTCGCCGCCGAAGCGGCTGCGGAAGCGCCCCACCAGCTGCGGCGTGAGCGCGATTTCCGGCACCAGCACCAGGCTGCCCAGGCCGCGCGCGAGCGTGTGCTCCACCGCGCGCAGGTACACCTCCGTCTTGCCGCTGCCGGTGACGCCGTGCAGGAGGTACGGCTGGAAGCCGCCCGCGTCGACGGCGCCCTGCAGCTCCTTCACCGCCAGGGCCTGCTCCGGGGTGAGGCGGTCCGGGCGGTTCTGAACCAGGCCCTCGCGCACGCCGGGCTGCAGCGTCACCTCCACCCACTTCACGAACTTGCGCGTCGCCAGCTTCTTCAGCGTCTCGCGCGCACCGGGGATGGCGTGCGTCACCTCATCCAGCGGCGCGCGTCCGCCCACCGCCAGGAGGTACTGGAGCACCGCGACCTGCGCCGGGGCGCGGGCCAGCTGCGGGGGCACCTCCGTGACGAGCGCCTCCACGAAGAACTGGATGTCCGGCTTCGCTTCCTTCTCGTCCACCGCTGTGGAGAGGCCCGGCGGCAGCGCGCCGCGGATGACCTCTCCCAGCGGATAGCGGTAGTGCTCCGCGGTGAAGCGCAGGAGCGCGATGAGGTCCTTGGGCAAGGACGGCGAGTCCTCCAGCACGCGCTGGATGGGCTTGAGCCGCACGCCGCCTTCCACCGGTGCGTTCGCGGGCCCCAGGTAGAAGCCCAGCGCCATGCCCCGGCCGAAGGGCACGAGCACGCGCTGGCCCGGGGCGAGGTTGCCCGCGAGCGCCTCCGGCACCAGGTAGGTGAACTCCCCGCGCACGGGACGGCCCACGGCGACAGAGGCAAGTTGGGCGGGAGTGGCGCTCACGACGGGGCGCACTGTAGCGGCGTGCTCCCGCTCCGACACTTCCCTTCCCACATCCGTACGCCGCGTCCGCAACGGAATGGAACCGCGAGAGGGGGCCTCTGCCTGTGCCCGAGGAAAACCACCCAGCGCGAAGTGCTCTTGCTCCATGACCGACCTCTTGCCGCCAGCGTCCCCGGCCCGCCCGTCCTGCACCCGGGATCCACTGTGCCCCGGGCGTCTGACATCCCCGGTGCCCTGGAAGCACGAAGGGCCCCTCCCGACCCTGGAAGACAGGGTGCGGAAGAGGCCCGGGTGGCCTGCGCGAATGAGGGGCGTGCGGGCGGACTAGCGGCCGGCGGACTTCTTCACGGACGGGCGGTTGGACACGCGGTCCCACCAGGCCATCACGTTCTTGTACGGGGCCACGGTGTCCTTCTCCCCCATGGCGAAGAGGTACTCCATGTACGGCGCGAAGCAGACCTCGGCGAGCGTGAAGTCATTGCCCGCCAGGTACGGCCGGGTCGCCAGCGCCGCGTCGAGGACCTCCAGCGGACGCTTCAGGCCCTCGCGGCCCTTGGCGATGTTCTCCTCGTTGTTGGTGCCCCGGAAGCGCTCCATGACGATCTTCATCGCCGGGCCGGAGAAGTAGGACTGCTCCACGCCGATGAACTGCTCCATCAGCGCGTAGGCCTTGGGGTCCGCGGGCGTCAGCGACGGGCCCGGCAGGGTGCGGTCCAGGAAGCGGCTGATGGCGCGCGACTCGTACATGACGAAGCCGTCGTCCAGCTCCAGCGCGGGCACCACGCCAAAGGGCTGGCGGGCGATGTGCGCGGGCGTCTTCTGCTCGTGCTTCATCAGGTCGATGTTGATGAACTCGACCTCGTGGCCCTTCTCCGCCAGGACGTTGAGGACCTTGCGGGTACACGTGCTCATCGGGTTGCCATGGAGCTTCATGCGAATCGCCTCCGAGCCAAGAACCGGGGAAATCCCGGTCCTGGAACGGGCGGGACTTTCACCGTCAGCCCCGCCCATCGCAAGCGAATCGAAGCGGACTGCTACTTGAACAGCGTGTCCGGCACCGCCGAGCGGTTGTCCGCCTTGAGGGCGGTGAAGCGCACCACGCGCTGGCCTGCCTTCCACACCTCCACCGTGCGGGGCATCCAGTCGCCGGTGGCCGGCGAGGCGTAGTCCAGGAAGCGCACGTCCCAGGCCGCCCCGGACGCGTCCGAGTAGCGCAGGCGCGCGGGCCGGAAGGCGTCCTTGTAGACCCAGAACTGGGGCTTGCCCTCCGCGGGGTCTCCCAGGACGAAGGCCACCTCACCGCCGAAGCGCGCGAGCGACGTCACCTTCGTGTTGATGCCCAGCCCCTGGAGGTAGGCCTCCTGGGCGAGCTTGGTGTCCTGCACGCTGCCCGCGTCCTGCGCGAGGATGGCGCACACCTGGGCCACCAGCACGGAGATGGCGGGCAGCTCCTTGCCCTCCACGCGCTTCTTGCCGGAGACCTGCACGGTGGAGGACTTGAGGCTGCTGTCCGGAGAGCTCGCGTCGAAGCGGCAGCGGCCCGGAATCTTCGCGGACAGCACGCCGTCACCCTGGAGCTCCGGGCGGTCCGTGGGGACGTTGAGGGCGGCCCCCGCTTCCGCAACGCCCGTGGAGGAGAAGATGACGGAGCCTTCCACGCGGAAGGCCGACAGGCGCTTCTCCTCCCGCGCGTTGGCCATGCGCCGCAGGATGGAGCCGCCGGGCAACACGTAGGCGCCGGCGGCGAGGGACACGAGGACTGCGGATACGGCGATGAGACGCTTCACGGCTTCTCCGTCTTGACGACCTCGCGCAGGTACTCCAGGAGCCCTCCGCGCAGGTCGGGGCGCTTGAGCGCATAGGCGATGTTCGCCTTGAGGTAACCCACCTTGTCACCGGCGTCGTAGCGCTGGCCCTGGAACTTGTAGCCCAGCAGACCTTCGGTCTTCTGGAGCGTGGCCAGGCCGTCCGTGAGCTGGATTTCCCCGCCCACGCCCGTGGTCTGCTTCTCCAGGATGGGGAAGATGGACGGGGGCAGCACGTAGCGGCCAATCACCGCGAGGTTCGACGGGGCGGTGCCCTTCTTGGGCTTCTCCACCACGTGGTCGATCTGGATGACGCCGTTGCCCAGGTCCTTGCCGGCGGCGATGCCGTACATGTGCGTCTCGCTCTCCGGAACCTCCATCAGCGCGATGACGGCCTTCTGGTGCTGCTGGTAGATGCGCGCGAGCTGGCCGATGCCCGGATCCTCCGAGTCGATCATGTCGTCGCCCAGCAGGACGCCGAAGGGCTCGTCGCCGATGACGCTCTTGGCGCACAGCACCGCGTGGCCCAGGCCGAGCGGCTCCTTCTGACGCACGCTGATGATGCGCACCAGGTTCGCGATGGCGCGCATCCGGTCCGCGTCCGCCGTCTTCCCGCGCGCGCGCATCGTGGTCTCCAGTTCGAACGCGATGTCGAAGTGGTCCTCGATGGAGCCCTTGCCGCGGCCGTTGATGACGACGACGTCTTCCATGCCCGCGGCGACGGCCTCCTCCACGATGTACTGGAGGGTGGGCGTGTCGACGATGGGCAGCATCTCCTTCGGCACGGCCTTGGTGGCCGGGAGGAAACGGGTGCCCAGGCCGGCGGCGGGGATGACGCACTTGCGGATGAGCTTCGCTGCCTTCGTGTCAGGAGAGGACATGGGGCGGGGAATCTATTGGTGGCCCAGAACCCCAGCAAGCCGGATAGATTCCCCGGTGCCATGCCGCTCCGTGCCATCGCCGCCGCCCTGTCGTTGACGCTCTCCGTGGTCCCCTTCCTCGCCCGAGCCGCCACGACCGAACGGGCCGATGAGCTGCGCAACATCGCGAGTGCCCGGTCCCTGGGCATGGGCGGCGCCTACCGGGCCACGGGCCTGGGTGCGGATGCACTCCTGGGCAATCCGGCGGCGATGGCGCTGTACCCGGCCTACCGCATCGAGGGCACGGGTGCGTACGACCCACGCAACAAGGAGGGCTACCTGGGCATCAGCCTGGCGGACTCCAGCAGCGGCCGGCTGGCGCTGGGCGTGGACTACCACTGGCTTTCGCTGGGGCGTGGCGGAGGGCGTACGTCCGCGAACCTGAGCACGCTGGGCGCGGCGCTGCCCCTGGGGCAGTCGCTGCTCATCGGCCTGTCGGGGCACTACCTGCGACTGAATGGCCAGTCGCGCTTCGCCAACTCCATCACGATGGACGCGGGCATCCTCGTGCGGCTGAGCGAGCAGCTGTCGCTGGGCGTGTCGGGGCACAACCTCATCGACACGGAGAACGTGGAGCTGACGCGCTACTTCTCCGCGCACGCGGCCTACGTGGGGCAGGCGGTGGTGGTGGCGTTCGACATGCGCGGGGACTTCGAGACGCGCGACTCGACGGTGCTCACGTACAACACCGGCGCGGAGTACATCTTCGACCAGACGATTCCGCTGCGCGCGGGCTACACGTACGACGGTTTCCAGAAGATATCGCGCGTGACGGTGGGCGCGGGCTTCCTGTCGCCCGGCGGCGGCGGCTTGGACCTGGCGTACGAGCACGACCTGGGCGGGCTGAACGGGCGCGTGCTGTCGCTCACGCTGCGGCTGCTGGTGAACTGAGGCGCCTCCAGGCGAAGCCGCTCTAACGGCCGCGGCCCGCTTCGACGGCGTCGCGCAGGGCGAGGTAGCGCTCGGAGGCGGCGAAGCGGACCAGTTCCTCCAGTTCTGAATCGTTGGGGCGGCGGGCCCGGAGCACGGTGAGCGAGGGCCCGGGGCCTCCGCAGGCGACGAGCCCCGCACGGTTGGCGGAGTCGCGCGCGGCGGCGACGAGCAGGTTCGCGTCGAAGTCGCGGGTGCCGGGCTCCATCAGCAGGGCGGCGCGCTCCAGGGCCCTGGGGGACAGGGACTCGCGCACCACGCGAGCGTCGTCGCCGGCGTCCTTGGGGTTCTTGAGGACGGAGGACAACAGTGCGAGCGCGCGCAGCAGGTGGTCCTTGCGCAGGGCGCGCAGGGCGAGCAGGTCCGGTGACAGCGAGAACAGCGCGCGGCCGGCGTGGAAGCGCAGCTCGGCGTTGGTGGGGGGCTGCTGCACGAGCTGCCGGCCCACGACGAGGCGCGGGGCGGAGGTGTGCAGCGGGGTGATGTTGGCGCTGTCGTCGTCGCCCGCGACGAGCTCCGGCAGGGGCACGCCCAGCAGGCGCGCGGTGCTGTTCAGTGCGTCGAGCACGGCGGCGGCGCCCGGACCGGAGGAGGCGCGCAGGGGCTCCGTGGTGTTGGCGATGCGAGCGGGCGACGGGAACAGCCGGCACAGCGCGATGCCCACGCACGCGAGCAGCTCTCCGGACGGGGTGCGCAGGCCTGGGTGGCGCAGGCCGGCGCGCTCCTGGTTGGTGAGGGGCGCGCGCAGCACGCGGGGCGCGGGGACTTCGCGGCCCTCCAGTGCGTCGGCGAGCTCACGCATGAGCGCGGCGCGGGTGGCGTCACCGCGCTGGTCGAAGTGGTCCACGAGGCCGCGATAGGGCTTCGGGTCGAGCGGGCTCTCGCGCACGAGCTTGAAGACGATGGGCTCCGCGGAGGTGGAGTCCGCGGGGGGCTCGACGTCCGGGACGGCGGCGGGCGTCTCGCGGGTCTCGGTGGAGCCGACGGTGGGGCGCCCACTGGCCTGGGGACGCGTGGGGGCCGGGCCGGAGACGGTGCCTTCGGGACGACCGGCGCGGTGGATGCGGCGCACCGGGTCCATGCGGCCGGGAGGCGCTTCCCACGCGATGACGCTCGTGGCCTCCACGGGCCCGGCGCCGAGCTCCTGGGCGTCCTCGTCTTCGTCCTCCGAGGGAATCTGGCTGAGGAGCGGGATGTCGGGCGGAGCTTCGGGAGCACCGCGGCCCTTCGCGGGAGGGACGACGGAGCGCGAGGCTCCGGCCATGGCGCGCGGCGCGGGGGCTGGAGGTTCCACGCCACTGGCGGACAGCGGCGCGCGGGGGGCGGCGGGGGGCTCCACGCCGCTGGCGGATAGAGGGACCCGGGGCGCGTGTCCGGCGCGCGGGGCGCGTTCCACGCGGGACGGGGCTTCGCGGACCTGCGTGCCCGCGTTCTTGGAGGAGCGCGCGTGGTCCTCGGGGGGGGGCGCGGCGGTGGCGGCCTTGCGCGACGCTGGGGCTTCGGGCTCCGCGTCCGGCGGGAGCGATGCCCCGAAGGCCGTGGTCATTTCGCGCGGAGGCGCCGTGGCGGCTCGCGGCTTGCGGTCGGGCGCGAAGGCTGCGGCGTCCGGTGTCGGGCCGGGTTCCTGGGCCGAGCCGCCGCGAGACGGCTTCGCGGCCCGAGACATGCCGCTGGGAGCGGGGGCGGACTCCGCGAGGGAGACAGGGCTCTCCGCTGGCGCCTTCGCTGCGCGACGGGGTGGCTCCGCTTCCGGTGGCGTGCTCGCGACCGAGACGTGACGGCCGGACGGCGCCTTCGGCTGGCGCGTGGCGTCCGCGCTGGATGCCGTTGCGCCTACGGGAGCGTGACGACCGGACGGAGTCTTCGGCTGGCGCGTGGCGTCCGCGCCCGGCGCTGAGCTACCAACCGGCGCGTGGCTGCCGGACTGGACCTTCGACTGGCGTGCGGCTTCCGTAGGGACCGGTGCGGTTCCTACCGGCGCATGACGTCCCGAGGGCGCCTTGGGTTGCCGAGGTGCTTCCGTGGAGGACGATGCGGCGCTCGCTGGAGCGTGACGTCCCGAAGGGGCCTTGGGCGGGAGGTCGACCTCCGCGCCCGGCACGGTGTCCGCGAGGGAGACAGGGCTTCCCACCGGAGCCTTCCCGGATGCGGGGCGACGCTGCGCTTCTGTTCCCTGGGCGGTATCTCCTACCGACGCGTGCCGTCCTGACGGGGCCTTGGCGGCGCTCGCGACCGGAGCATGGCTTCCCGAGGGGGCCTTCCCAGGCTGCGACGCGGATGGAGACGCTCCCGCGCCTCGCTCTGACTCCTTCCGCGACGCGCGCTCGGCCGTGTCACTCCGAGCCCCTGCGCGCCCCCGCTTCTTGTTGCCAGGAGCCGCTTCGAGTTCCTCGCCCGCCGTGTTCGTCGAGCCGACTTGCGCTTCCGCGTTGCCGCGTCCCTTGCGCGAAGCCGCGCTGGCTCCTGAAGCCCCGGCCGAGCGCTTCTCCGATGCGTTGGCGGACGCGGCCTCCTCCGCCTGGAGCAGCGACGGGACATCCGTGTTGGATGTCACCTCGTCGGACAGGTCCTTGCGCTGTTTCGCAGCAGGCACCCGGCCCGTGGCGACCGGCGGAGCGACGAGCACCGACGGCGGCGGCACCCCGCCAGCCTGCGAGGACGCCGGACGCGTGGGCTCCGGCGACGGCGGACGGGTGCGCTGCTCGCGGGACTTGCGCAGACTGTCGGCGCGGCGCGCGTAGAGGCGGGCCTTCTCGGTGTTGTTCAGCACCTCGCGGCAGAAGAGCGCGAGCCGCTCCCACGTGTGCTGGCGCTCCTCGTCGTCCTCCGTCGCGGTGGCCGCGTTCTCCAGCGCCCAGGCGGCTTCGCCAAATTGCTCGCGCTCGGTGCAGCGGTCCGCGAGCAGCAGCCAGGCTTCCTTGTGCCCCGGCTCGAAGCGCACGGCCTGGCGCAGCTCCGCCAGGGCCGCGCCCGCGTCGCCCATCGCCTCCAGCGTGGCGATGCGCTCCAGGTGCGCCTTGCGCGCGGCCGGCCCCCGAGGCTCGCGGGCGAGCTGCGCGTGCAGCAACGCACTCAGCGCGGGCAGGTCTCCCAGGCGGCGCGCGAGCGCCAGCAGGTGCTCCCGGGGTTGCTCATTGTCCGGGCTCTCCGCGAGCACCTCCGCCCAGGCCCACTGCGCGATGCGCAGGTCTCCCAGGGACTCCTCCGCGGTCTTCGCGAGCACCCGCAGCGCCTCCAGGCGATCCGGCGCGCGGCGCGGCGCGGCGGCACAGGCGGCGCGCAGACGCTCGACCTGGGCGAAGCGCTCGTCGTCGGAGACGCTGCGCACCAGCCCCGCGAGCACGGGCAGCATTCCGGCCACGAGCGCATCCGCCGCCTCGAAGTCCTCGCGCGCCTTCGCGGGGTTGCCCATGTTCAGCTGCCGCTCGCCTCGCGTCAGCAGGGCCACGGCGCGGGCCCGCGAGGTCCTCGCCCGGGAGATCGCGTCATCGAGCGCACGGCGCACGAGCGAGGCGTCTTCCCGCTGCGACAACAGCCGGACCTGTTCACGCAACGCGGTGCGCTCACCGGTCAGCTCGACGATCTCCCGGTACATGCGCGCGGCGCCCGCGGAGTCCTGGAGCTCGTTCTCCATCACCTCCGCGAGCCGCGTCAGGGCTTCGGCGCGCTCGGGTGCGTCCTTCGCGCGGTCCGCGCGCTTGAGGTACAGCTGGGCCAGCTCGCGCCAGGCACTGCGCGCGATGAGCTGGGCCTCCTGCCGCTGGGACTGGGCCCGCTCCGAGCCCTCGTCCGCGGTGCGTGCCGAAGCAGGTGCATCCGAAGCCGGGGACTCGGAGGGCTTCACCGAGGGGACGCGCGTGGAGTCGCGCCGGGGCGCCGCGGGGGCGGCCTGCGCGGTGGAATCCGCCTGCGGGAAGACGACTTCCGAAGTCGATTCCTCCTCGTCGAACGCGGGCTTCGAAGTGGCGGGGACCAGCACGGAAGCCCGTCGCGGAGCGGATGGCTTCCCATCACGGGACTGCGTTGACGCGGAAGCGCCCTTCTCCGCTTCGGCACGCTCGGGCGGGATGATCTCCGAGGTCGCCTCGTCGTCGTCGAACGCCATCGCTGGCGCACCCGGCACCAGCACCGCGCTGGACGGGCGCGGAGGGTTCACTTCCGACGTCGCTTCGTCCGCATCCGGCTGGCGTGGGGACGGATTCTTCGAGGCCGATGCGTTCTCGCTGGATGCCTTGGCTTGCGCTTCAGCGGCCGGTTCGGAAGGACGTGGTGGGACGATCTCCGACGTCGATTCGTCTTCGTCGAAAGCCTTGGAAGGTGCACCCGGCACCAGCACCGCGCCAGGCGAACGCGACTCCATCCGCTCCGATGCCGACGCGTCAGGAGCGGAGGTCTTCGAGGGTGCCGCCGTTATCGCGGCCGGGGTCTCCTCGGATGGGTTCCGTGGCGCGGGCTTCTCGTCGAGTGCGGCATCGGCAGGCGGCGATTCCTCGAGCTTCTTGCCGAAGACCTGCGTCGACTCGAATACCGGCGAGGCGGGTGGCGCGGCAGCAGGCGTCGACACCTCAACCTTCTCATCGGGCGTCCGCACCGCATCCGACGACGACGCTTCGGTCGTCGACGCAACGGCCTTCACTTCGGACGCTACCGCCGTGTCCGGGAGCAGTGGCGTCTGCGTCTCACTCGAGGGTGCTGCTCCACCGACGTGCTCGGCCGCCTCCGCTGACGACGGTGCCGTTTCGATGCGCTCAGGCGCCTTTGCCGAGCCCGACAACATCAATGCGCTCAACGCCGCGATGACGTGCTCAGGCACCGTCGCGGACGGCGATGCGCTTGACGGCGCGACGACGGACGCGGGCGC
Organism: Corallococcus exiguus; assembly: GCF_009909105.1. Classification (NCBI taxonomy): domain Bacteria; kingdom Pseudomonadati; phylum Myxococcota; class Myxococcia; order Myxococcales; family Myxococcaceae; genus Corallococcus; species Corallococcus exiguus. The sequence goes on along the minus strand of NZ_JAAAPK010000001.1, from coordinate 1,478,051 downwards.
ATCCGAGGCGTTCCCTGACGACGAAGCATTCGATTCGCCAGCAGCGCTCTCCACCCGAGGCGCTTCATCCACGGACGGCGATGCACCCGAGGCAGCAGCGGCTGACGCCGGAATGTCAGACGCCCCCACGACCGCGGCTCCAGGGCGCACCGTGTCCGGTGCCTTCTCGCCAGCATCCTGCGCGACACCCACCGGCTCCGGAACGGTCCTCGCGCCCCTCGGTGGCGTCACCACCCGGGCCTTGCCCGGCCCGTCGTCATCCCAGGGGAACTCCGGCCCTCGCGACGCCGGCCGTGCCTGTTCCGCCCACTCACCCAGCGGGACCTGCACCGTGGCGGCCCGGGGAGCCCACGCTGGCGCGGCCGGCACCGAAACCACCGGCATCTCCACCACCGTGTTGCCCAGCTCTGGATCCGACAGCGCCAGCGCGGACACCTCCACGGTCTTCGTCCGGGACTCCTCGTCCTCCGCCGGGAGCTGCGGCGACGGCACCGACTTCGCCTTCGCCACCCGCTCGCGCAGCACGTCGAGCACGAAGCGGGCCCTGGCGTCGTCGGGCGCGTCCATCAACAACCCGTTGAGCACCGCCGCGGCGCGCGCTTCCTGTCCCGTGCGCCGCAACACCCGCGACAGCTGACGGCGGACCTCGCGGCGCACCTCGCCCCGCTCCGTCACCATCGCCGCGTCCAGCAGGGTGATGACCGCGCGCTCCGTACCCGCCTTCAGCGCGCACCGCACCAGCACCGCCGCGAGCCGGGGCGTCATCGGGAGAGAACGGCTGGCGGACACCAGGCCGGAATACGCCCGCGCCGCCTGCCCCTCCAGGAGCAGCCGAGCAGCGTCCCGGCAGATCCGGGCCACCGCGCCTCGCACGTCCTCTCCTCGCGAGCCCAACTCCGCTCCGCGAAGGGAGGGCTCCGGCGTCCGTGGGCCCTTGCCGTGTCTCCCGCCACCCATGAAGCCCCCAGTCTACACACGATGCGCGCGACGGGGGCATCCTGTCCGCGAGCACAGGGCCCGGGTTTTCCAGGTTCTCAAGACGCGTCCGCGGCCACGATGGGCCCCTCTGGAACGCGCACGCCCGCCGACTCGAAGAACGCCCGCAGGTCGTCCGGCACCGGCGCCGCCAACCGCAGCGGATGGCCCGTGCGCGGATGCCCCAGCTCCAGCGCGTGCGCGTGCAGCAGGCACCGCGGCGCCATCAGGCCCCCCGCGCTCCCCTCGCCGCCATAGCGCGAGTCCCCCAGGATGGGGTGCTCCAGCGCCGTCAGGTGCGCCCGGAGCTGGTGCGTGCGGCCCGTCCGGGGCAGCAGCTCCACCAGGCTGAACGCCTCCCCCGCGAACAGCGTCCGGTAGTCCGTCCACGCGGGCACGCCATTGGCCGCGCGGGTCGCCCGCCAGCGCCCCGGCCGCGATGGGTCCTTCGACAGGGGCAGGTCCACCGTACCGCCCGCCGGAAGTCCCGGACCCGTCGCCGCGAGGTACCGCTTGCGCGCGGTGCCCTCCCGGAACGCCTCGGCCAGCGCGGAGGTGGCGGCGGCCGTCTTGCCGAACACCGTCACCCCGGAGGTCTCCCGGTCCAACCGGTGCACCAACCCCGCCTGCCGACCCAGGTACTCACTCACCAGGTCCACCAGGCTTCCGCCCACGCGGCCTTCCGTGGGCTGCGCGTTCAGGCCCGCGGGCTTGTCCACCGCGATGACGTCCTCGTCCTCGAACAGCACGCGCAGGGGGACCGCGGGCTTCGGGACCTCCAGCGGGCTCTGTCCTGCCTCCTCCAGCACCACCGTCACCACCTGCGCGGCCTGGAGCTTCACGGCCCCGTCCCGCGCACGCCGCCCCGCCACGTACACGGCGCCCACGTCCACCAGCCGCCGCACGTCCGCCACCGGCAGCGCCAGCTCCGCCGCCACCGCCTCCACCAGGGCGCGCCCCACGTGCGCCCCTTCCGCCCGGAACGTCCGGCGCTTCATCGCGCGCCGCCCCTTTCGAGGAGGGACTCCAGGGGGGCATGCGGCCGGGCAACGGAGGCAGAGGACATGGCGAGACACTCTATGCGCGTGCTCCCTGCCCTGACGCGGGCTTCCTGTTACCTTCCGCGCCGCCATGGACCGCCCCCTGCACTCCGTCCGGTCGCGGCTGGATGATTTCCTCGCCGAGCTGGCCACCCTCCAGTACCGCTACGGCGCCGGACTCTCCCCGGACCTCCCTGTCGCGCGCCTCTACGCATCCTTCCCGGAGCTGTCCTCGCCGGAGACCTTCGCCGCAGCCAACGAGGCGCTCGCCCGTGCGCAAGGCAAGGACGACCCCGTCGCCGTCCGCCGCATCCGGCTGGTGCGCGAGATCATCGCCACCCAGGTGGAGGAGTCGCTCGCCCTGCCCGCGGCGGACGCCGTCGTCGCGTTGGAGGCCCGCTCCCACATCCCCGCGGACGACACGACGTTGTCCCTCGCCCAGGCCCTGTCCCAGATTCCGCGCGAGTCCAACCGCTCCCGCCGCGCCCTCCTGGAGCGCGGCGCCGGCAACTTCCTCTGGGACCACCGGGGTCCCTATGGAGACCGGCGCGACGCCACCCTCCAGGCCGCGGAGGTGCTGGGCTTCCCCGACTACCCCTCGCTGCGCCAGGACGTCACCGGCATCGACGCGGGCAAGCTGGCCGAGGCCGCAGCGGAGACCCTCAAGCGCACCGAGGACGCCTACCGCGACGTGCTGGCCTACGTGCTGCGCAAGCTGGAGCCCACCCTGCGCCCGCTGCCCGGCGGAGAGGCGCGGCGCCATGACGTGCAGCACGCCCTGCGCGCCCCGTGGATGGACGCGCACTTCCGCCGCGAGGACACCGTCCCCGCCGTGATGCGCTGGCTGTCCGACTGGGGCCTCCACCCCGAGGCCGGCGGCCGCATCCGCCTGGACGACGAGTCCCGCCCCGGCAAGGCGTCACGCCCCTTCGTCGCCGCCGTGCGCGTGCCCGACGAAATCCGGCTGGTCGTCCAGCCCCGCGGCGGCATGGACGCGCTGGGCGACCTGCTCCACGAGCTGGGCCACGCGTGGCACCTGGCCCACGTGGACGCGGACGCCCCCATGGAGCTGCGCCGCCTGGGCGACGCCTCCGTGACGGAAGCGTACGCCGCCACCTTCGAGCGGCTGCTGTTGTCCCCGCCCTGGCTCAAGCGCTACCTGGGCCTGCCGTCCGGCACGACGAAGGACGTCGTGCGCATGGGCGCCTTCCAGGCCCTGGCCGTGCTGCGCCGCCACTGCGCGAAGCTGTCCTACGAGCTGTCCCTCAGCACCAAGGGCGCCTCCGCCGACCGCGCGGACGAGTACGCCGACGGCCAGCGCCGCGCACTCTTCGCGCAGCCGCACCCGGGCTTCTTCCTGCACGACGTGGACTCGCAGCTCTACGTCACCCGCTACCTGCGGGCGTGGGCCTTGGAGACCCGGCTCACCGCGCACCTGCTGGAGCGGTTCAACGAGGACTTCTGGCGCAACCCCTCCGCCTTCACCTGGCTCAAGGGGCTTTTCGCGCGCGGCGGTGCCGCCGACGCGGAGGGACTGGCCACGGAGGTCTCGGGCACGCCGCTGGCGCTGCCCGAGGCGGGAGCGCGCCTCGTGGCCATCCTCAACCAGTAGGGAGTACGGCCCCCTACTTCTTCTTGGCGCGCAGCGCGCGGACGATCTTGTCCTTCGCCGCGTTGGCCGGAGCCTCGCGGGTGGGGACCGCGGCGGGCGCCTTGGTGGCCTTGGCCGCCGTGCGCGCGCGCATCGCCTTCATCAGCTGCATCTCGATGACGAGCAGCTCATCCGCCAGCTCCGCGTTCGCACCCGCGGCGCGGGGCAGCGGCGCGCTCTTGCTGGGAGCGCCCGCGCCATGGCGCATGCGCAGGGCCTTCTCCTCCTCGGCCGTCAGCGTGGTGGACTTCTCCAGCGCCGCCTTGACCTCTTTCGCGGTCAACGTGCTACTTCCGACCTTGCGCTCCATCTCCGCTCCCTTCGTTGTGCACGCCTGAACACCCGAGCATGTCAGATGCGTCTGGGCCGCAACCGACGAGGATTGTAGAGGACGCAAGAGGGCCGTCAAAATTTCTTCCAACAGGCCGCTGCCAGTCTGTAGCGACCCGCCCCACCCGCTACAGCTACAGGTGCATCCCCAGACCCAGGAACGTGGAGCGCAAGCTCTGTCGCTCCCCGGAGAAAGGGGAGCCCCTGGCGGAGAAGTTCTGGTAGCGCGCCTCGGCGGAGAGGAAGAGGTTCTCCCCCAGCTCCACCCCCACGCCGCCGCACAGCTCGAAGCCCAGCTGGAGCACCCGGCTGCCCAGCGCGTCCGGGGCCACCGGCTGGGGGCGTGAGTGGGGCACCAGCATGCTGGCCCCCACTCCCAGGAAGGGCCGCACCCGGGTGTCCCCCAGGGGCACCACGCGCACGGACATGGGCGTCACCTCCGTCAGGTGCCGGCTGGACGCCAGGTGGCCGCCCACCTCCAGCACCGCCCCCGGCTTGCGGTACGCCCAGCCCAGGCCCGCGCTGTAGCCCACCGTGCGCACCTTTTCCGCGTCGCCCTGGAGCACGTAGGCCCCCAGCGGTGCGACGGTGATGCCCAGGTTGCGGACGGGTTCGGCGAGGGCCGGGGTCGCCAGGAGTGCGAGCCCGGCACATGCCAGGGGGAGGGCGGAGCGGAACATGGCCTCCCGTGAGAGCAAGGCCAGGGCCAGGGGGATTCCCCAGCAGCGTCAGGCACTTGCGGGAAGGCCCGGGCGGGGGCGGCGGCCCGTGCAGGACACGGCCGTCACAGCCCCCGAGGGCCGCGCTCCCCCTCCGAGCCGCCAGGCCGGAAACCGTAGGGCTTCCAACGGCCTGGAGGCTCGGATGAGCGCAGCGGGGTTGAGTCAGTTGCCCTCGGCCTCGTCTTCCGGCTCGGGGGCGCCGGCCGCGGCGCCCGGGGTGGCGGGCGAGTCCCCGGCCTTGGTGCGCGGGATGCCGAAGTGGTCCATGGCGTCCGCGATGCCCTGGGGCTTGTCCGCGTCCGGCAGGAAGTCCTGGGGCGGCTGCAGCGAGGGGTCCTTGCCAATCTCCGTCAGGGAGGACTCCAGCGTCATGCGCAGCTCCGCGGCCTCCGGGGTCTTCTCCTGGGGCACGCCGATGCGCCCGTCCAGCCGGGCCTTGAGGACGACGGAGGTCACCGAGTCCACCAGCACCTCGCCCTCCAGCGAGCGCGGCAGCCGGTGCGAGAAGAAGTTGGCGCGGCGCTTCGTCGTCTCGTCCGCGTTCTTGGGCGTGAAGGCGGCGGGCATCTTCTTCGGCGTGCCGCCCTCCAGGGGCGAGCCCAGGGACACGTTGTACTTCCACGCGGTGCGCCCCTCGTGGGTGACGGTGCCCGCGGGGGTGAGCTTGATGCGGCCCTGGAAGAGGCTGTCGAAGTCGCGGATGGCGCCCGTCAGCTCCGTGCGGGTGCGCTCGGCCATGCCGCGGTCGCGCAGGCGCTGGCGGTACGGGCCGTAGCGGTTGCGGGCGAACACCTGCCCCTTCACGCGCATCACCTCCAGGCCCTGGTCCCGGGAGTTCTCCAGGACGCCGTGGAAGTCGCCGTTGACGCCCCCGGGGCCCGCGCGGAAGGAGCGCGTCTCCGTGAGCTTCACGGGGTTGTTCCCGTTGGGGCCGGCCCACTCGTAGCTGAGGGTGGACTGGAAGAAGTGCGGGCCCAGCCGCTCGGTCACCTCCGCGGCGTCCATGCCCAGGATGCGGCGGGAGACCTGGGGGTTGTCCGCGACGTCCTCCGGCGGCAGCTTCTCCTTCGCCGAGGCCACCACCTTCGGCGGGTCCTCCGCCGAGAAGATGCGGGCCTTTGCCGCCTTGTCGACGGGGTCTGAGCAGCCAGTGGCTGCCAGGACCAGGGCGAGGGCGGCGGACTTCGACAGACTTCTCACGGAACCTCCACGACCACGACGGCGGGGGCGGCAAGTTACGTGGGGGGGACAGGAGCGGCAAGCGGTGGCTTGCGTGCGGCCGTGCAAGGGATAGAACGCCCAACCCATGCAGAACCTGCGAGACAAGTTGTTGAAAGCGGGCCTCGTCTCCGAGGAGGAGGCCAAGAAGTCCGACTCCACGCCCTCGGCGCCAAGGCGCCAGGAGGACAGCCGGGGGAGCGCTCCACGCGCCCCGGCCCCTCGCGGACGTGATGAGAATCGGACAGCCGGAGGCCCGCCGCGCCGTGATGACCGCGGAGGTCCGCCGCGCCGCGAGGGCGGTGGCGGTCCGCCGCGAGGCGCCGGAGGTCCCCCGCGCCACGGTGCGGGCGGTCCGCCGCGTCAGGGCGGCGGAGGCTTCCGGGGCGGTCCCCAGGGAGGGTTCGGCGCGAACGCGCGTCCGGGCACGCCCACGGAGAAGCCCATCCCCAAGCTGCCGCCCATGCCGGGCTCCAAGGCCTACCAGCGCGCCGAGTCCAAGAAGCAGGTGGAGCTGGACCGCGCCCTGCGCGAGCTGGTGCTCGGCGCCCAGGTGCCCCAGGAGCCGGGCGAGACGGCCTTCTACTTCATGACGCGCAAGGGAAAGCTGCGCCGAATGGAGCTGAGCCCCGCCCAGGCCAAGCAGCTGGAGGACGGCGAGCTGGGCGTGGTGGAGCGTCCGGAGCCCGCGCAGATCGAGCACTCGCTGGTGCCCTCCGCCGCGGCCGAGCAGATGTACGCGCTGTCCGCCAAGGCCGTGCGCTTCTTCAACCGCAAGGAGAACCCCGTCGGCTTCATGAACGACGAGGAGCTCAAGGCGCAGCAGGCCGCCGAGGCCTCCGGCACCGCGCCGGAAGTCGCCGACGAGCCCGAAGCCTCCGCGGAAGGTGCCGAGGAGGGCGAGGCGTCCGCCGAGGCCACCACGTCCGAGCCGTCGTCCGAGTCCCCTGGCGAGCCGGCCTCCGAGCCGAACGGCGAAGGCAGCCCCCAGTCCTGATGTTCCTTCCCGTGCCCTCCCCTCCTTCCCATCCGGGAGCGAGGGGAGGCGCGGCTTCCACCCGACGTCCGCGCTCGTCTCAGCCGAACGCGTCGATGCCGGTGATGGCCTTGCCCAGCACCAGCGTGTGCACCTCGTGGGTGCCCTCGTAGGTGAAGACACTCTCCAGATTCAGCATGTGGCGCACGGGCGGGTAGTCGTCCGTGATGCCATTGGCCCCGTAGATGCTCCGGGCCACGCGGGCGATGTCGAGCGCGCTCTTCACGTTGTTGCGCTTGGCCAGGCTCACCATCACGGGGTTGCTCTTGCCCTCGTCCTTGAGGCGCGCGAGCCGCAGGCTCAACAGCTGCGCCTTGACGATCTCCTGGAGCATGTCCGCCAGCTTCTCCTGCGTGAGCTGGTAGCCGGCGATGGACTTGCCGTCGAACTGGGTGCGGGACAGCGCGTATTCGCGCGCGCCCTCGAAGCACGCGATGGCCGCGCCCGTCACCGCGAACGCGATGCCTGCTCTCGCGTTGTTGAGGCACGACAGCGGACCGCGCAGGCCCACGACGCCGGGCAGCACGTTGCGGTCCGGCACGCGCACGTCCTGGAAGGACAGCTCACTGGTGCGCGACGCGCGCAGGGAGAACTTGCCGGGAATCTCCCGCGCGCTGAAGCCGGGCATCCCCTTCTCCACCAGGAAGCCGCGCACGGACTCCGGGCCGCCCTCGTCCGTCTTCGCCCACACCACCGCGACGTCCGCGATGGAGCCGTTGGTAATCCACGCCTTGGTGCCGTTGAGCACCCAGCTGTCGCCGTCCTTCCGGGCGCGGGCGCGCATGCCGCCGGGGTTGGAGCCGAAGTCGGGCTCGGTGAGGCCGAAGCAGCCGATGAGCTGTCCCTTCGCCATGCCCGGCAGGAAGCGCGTCTTCTGCTCCTCGCTGCCGAAGGCGTGGATGGGGAACATGCAGAGCGAGCCCTGCACGGACGCGAAGCTGCGCAGGCCGGAGTCACCGCGCTCCAGCTCCTGCAACACCAGGCCATAGCTGACGGTGTTCATGCCCGCGCAGCCGTAGCCCTGGAGGTTCGCGCCCAGCACGCCCAGCTCCGCCAGGCCCGGGATGAGGTGCGCGGGGAAGGTGCCGTCGCGGAAGTGCTTGCCGATGATGGGCAGCACCTCCGCGTCCACGAAGCGGGCCACCGCGTCGCGAGCGGCCTTCTCCTCGGCGGACAGCAGGTCGTCGATGCGGAACAGGTCGGTGATGTCGGCGCGGGGCATGGCGGCGAGCTTGACGTCGCCATGCGGGAGCCGTCAAACCACCGGTGCCTCAGTGCGTCGCGGGCGCGAGCGCTTCCAGGTCCGCGTCGCGCATGAAGTTGACCAGCGGACCGTCGATCTTCCGCTGGCCGTTCACCACCACGGTGGGCTTGAGGAAGAAGCTGTTGTTCCAGTTGAAGTCATACAGCGCCTGTTCGGCGGTATCGTTCCAGCTCCCATCCATGCGGCCGTCGTAGTACCCGAGCTTGTGCAGCACGCGCTTCACGACCTTCGCCGTCTCCTTGTCGAGCGAGATGAGGTCCGACGCATATGGCGCCGCGACGCCCGCCTGGTAGCGGTTCATCTCCACGTCCAGTTCCTTCAGCGCGTGCTTGCTGCCGTGCACGACGGCGTCCGCGAGCACCTTCGTGTAGAAGACCGCTTCGTTCTCCGAGCTCCAGACGCGGATGACGCCGGAGCGCTCGCCGTTGTTGTCACCGCCCACCTTGGCCCCCGCCTTGAGCGACGCGAGCAGCCGCTGCGGCAGGCTGCCCGTGGCCTGCTGGAAGCCCGTCGCCATGGCGGCGCAGATGGTGGCGGTGGTCTGGTTGTTGGCCTGCACCACGAAGGTGGCGCCCTTCACCGCGCAGCGCTGCGAGGCGCTCTCCGCGCCGGTCTGCTGGCCCACGGTGATGGTGCCGTCGGGGTTGAGCTTCACCGCGGCGAGCTGCCGGTAGTCCGCGTACGGATCCACGGTGAAGACGTAGTCGACGGCGGCCTGGGCCGTGTCACCCGCGTCGGTGCGGGCGATGATCGCCTCGGCGTCATCCACCGAGGGATAGAACATGGAGGCCACCGCCACATCCGGGCGGCCGTAGGGCACCAGGCCACTGATGCCCGAGGGGAAGGAGATGCTGGCCACGCCGCACGACTTCTCCACGGCGTCGCACGCGACGATGGCGCGCGTGCCCAGGAGGCGGGGGTTGGCGCGGCCGGTGGGCGCTGCCGCGAGGGCGGACGTGGACGCGAACATCAGACAGGAGGTGGCCAGCAGGCCACGCGTGAAGGTCTTCATGTGCAGGGAACTCCGATGCAGTGGTTGATGTCTGGAAGAGTCCCCGGAAGCGCAATTGATGCATTTCGCCATGCACCTTCCGCCCGGTCCCGCGTGCAGGGCCCTATGCTGTCCGGCCATGGCAAACGAGACGACGAAGAGCGTGGTGGTGACGGGCGCCAGCCGGGGCATTGGCCGCGCGGTGTCCCTGGCGTTCGCGCGCGAGGGCTACGACGTCTGGGCGATGGCGCGCTCTGCGGAGTCGCTGGAGGCGCTGCGCAAGGAAGGCGGCGAGCGCATCCGCACGCTCACCGTGGACGTGGCGGATGAGTCCGCGTTGCTCGCGGCGTGCAAGACCGTGCTGGCTGCGGGCACGCCCCGGGTGCTGGTGAACAACGCGGGCATCACCGTGTCCGCGCCGCTGACGAAGACGTCCACGGCGGACCTGGCGAAGGTGATGGCCGTGAACGTGACGGCGCCCTTCCTGCTGTGCCGCGAACTGATGCCGGCGATGGCGTCCGCGGCCGGCGGCCGGGTCATCAACATCGGCTCCATCACCGCGACGCGCGGGGCGAAGTACACGTCCGCGTACTGCGCGTCCAAGCACGCGCTGCTGGGGCTGACGCGCGCGCTGTCGGTGGAGTACGCGCGCAAGAACGTCACCGTGAACATCGTGAACCCGGGTTGGGTGGAGACGGACATGTTCGCGGGCGCGACGGCCGCCATCACCAAGACGACAGGCCGCAGCGAGGAACAGGCCCGTGAGGCCCTGGCCGCGATGAGCGCCATGGGCCGCATCATCCAGCCGGAGGAGGTGGCCGCGATGTGCCTCTTCCTCGCGTCGGAGGCGGCGGCGCCCATCACCGGCGCGGCCTACGCCATCGACGGCGGCGAGGCGGCGTAGCGCCGGGCTCCCGCGCGCCGGGCCGTCACGTGCCCGGCGTCACCGTTCGAGTGGAGCGATACGCCGTGCGGTATCGCGGGCTCCCGCGCGCCGGGCCGTCACTGGCCCGACGCCTTCACGGCGTCACAGGCGGTACTGCTCCACGATGTTGCTGACCTCGTGGGACGCGGTGGTGAGGCGCGCGGCGGCCACGGCGCTCGTGGCCACGCGCTCCACCGTCTCATCCGCCAGCCGCGTCAGGTCGCTCAGCGCGGCGAACAGCTCCGCGATGCCCGCGTCCTGCTGGCTCACCATGTCCGCGATGCTCTTCACGGACACGCTGTTGTTCTGGATGACCTCGGCCAGCGCTCGCAGGCTCTCTCCCGCCGCGCGCGCCTGCTCCAGGCCACCTTCCACCTCGCGCGTGCCGCCCTCGCTCGTCTGCACCGCCTCGGAGATGGCGCGGCCGATGTCCGCCAGGATGGACTGCACGCGCGCTGTCGCCGTCGCGGACTGGTCCGCAAGGGAGCGCATCTGCCGGGCCACCACCGCGAACGCCCGGCCCGCCTCGCCGCTGCGCGCCGCCTCGATGGCCGCGTTCAACGCCAGCACGTTGGACTGGTCCGCCAGGTCCTTCACCGTGCCGGTGATGTCGCCCACCTGCCGCGTGCTCTGCCGCAGCTCCGACACCGTGTTGGAGATGCGCTCCACCTGCGAACGGATGTGCGTGAGCCCGCCCACGCTGCCCGCCACCGCGGACTCGCCCGCCTGCCCCACCGCGCCCGCCTTCTCCGCGTCGCGCAGCACGCCCGTGGCCCGCCGCGCAGCCGCCCGCGAGCTCTCCTGGAGCTGCCGCGCGGCGATCTGCGTCTGGTGCAGCGCCGCCGCCTGCCGCGTCACCGCCAGGTTCTGGTCCGACGCGGAGTTCGCCAGCTCCAGCGCCGTCGCCTCCAGCTCGTGCGCGGAGTTCTTCAGCGCCATCAGCACCGCGCGCAGCCGCGCCATCATGTCCCCGAAGGACAAGGCCAGCTGGCCAATCTCATCCTTGGAGTGGATGTCCAACGTGCTGCTGAAGTCTCCTTCCGCCACCACCCGCGCCGCCGCCGCCGTCAGCGCGCCCAGGGGCGCCATCATCCGGCGCACCAGCAGGAACACGCCCCCGCCCGCCACCAGCGCCACGAACAGCCCCAGCCCCAACACCTCCATCAGCGTGGCGCGCATCCGCGCCCACTCCGCCTGAGCGCCGCGCGCCAGCACCAGCTCCAGGCCCTCGCCCACCTCCACCCGCGACACGTGCAGCGACACGCCGCCCACGTCCACCTCGGCGCCGTTCGCTCCGCCCGCGCCCGCCGCGGCCAACAGCGCCTTCGCCTGGACCGCGTGCACCGACCTCGCCACCAGCCGAGGCCCCGCGTGCAGCAACGCCTCCAGGTCCTCGCTCCCCTCGCCCAGGCGGCGCAGCTCCTCTCCGCCCAGCTCCGCGCCCACCACGAGGAAGCCCACCGGCACGCCGTTGGACTGGAGCGGCTGCGCCACCGCGAACAGGGGCACGCCCGTGGCCGGCAGCACCACCTGTCCCTTCTGGCGCACCACCTTCTCGATGCCCGGCAGGGTCCGCTCACCGGAGGAGGCGAGCACCGTCCCGTCCACGCCCACCAGCGCCATCAGGTCCACGCCCAGCACCGTGCGGTGCTCGTTCAGCAGGGCGTCCGTCTCCGAATGGTCCTCCGCGAAGGCCGCCGTGAACGCGGGGTTGGCCGCCGCCACGCGCCCCAACTCCGTCAGCACGCGCAACTCCTGGTCCTTCAACGCCTGCCAGCGGGTCGCGTCCCGCGTCAGGGCGGAGGCCATTTCGGACTCCACGCGCGAGCGCAGCGACAACCCCATCAACGTCACGGTCAACAGCGTGAGGGTGATGACAACGGCGGTAAGGGCCGCGGTCAGGCGCGCGGCAAGGCTGAGCGTCATACGCAACGGGTGCTCGGAGGGGGGAGGGAGACGCGAGGGGGAGCCCCCAGATTAACCTGGAAGATGAGAAGGATTGAAGTCCCTGTGCAGGGTGACTCCCCCCGTCCGGGCGGACCCATCGCGTCGGGTCGGCGGTCAGGACCGACCTGTGGGGTTCATCATCCGCGCACTCCCAGCGCGTGACGCGGTGGGTAGACGTTCAGGCCGCCACGCGCAGTACGACAGCGGTGATGTTGTCGCGGCCACCGGCCTCGTACGCGGCGGTCACGAGCGCGTCACACGCGGCCTGGGCGGAGGGAGCGTGCAGCTGCTCCTTCATCACCTCTGGACCCAGGGGCTCATACAGGCCGTCCGAGCACAGGAGGAAGACATCCCCGGGCTGCGTCTCCAGCCACTGCACGGTGGGCTCCGCGTTCTCCGTGCCCAGGGCGCGGGTGATGAGGTGGCGCAGGTTGGCCGGATTGCCGGGCGGCTCGCGCCCCGCGGCGCGCAGCTCCTCGATGAGCGAGTGGTCGCGCGTGAGCGACTCCAGCTGGCCCTCGCGCAGGCGGTACAGGCGGCTGTCGCCCACATGGGCCACCGCCGCGCTGCGCTCCCCCACCGCGAGCGCCACCACCGTGGAGGCCATCTCCTTGAGCTTGCCCACGCGGCGCACGCGCAACGTGCGCTGGGCGAGCGCCGTGCACGCGGCCAGGTAGTTCTCCTCGCGGCTTCGCGCGGGATCCACCGCGTCCGGCCAGGTGCCGTCGCGGTCGCGGTCCAGCCGGTCGCTGAACCCCGCGAAGGTGTCCACCACGCACTGGCTGGCGACCTCCCCGCCCTCCTGTCCCCCCAGGCCGTCCGCCACGACGAACAACCCGCGTTCGGGCAGCACGCAGTACGCATCTTCATTGTGCGGGCGCCGCCCGATGTGGGTCTGCCCCGCGCACTCGAATCTCATCACCACCGCCTCCTGGCTGGGCTCCCGGTCAGCAAACGGGAGGCCAACGGCCCGGTCGCTTCATGCCCGGGGTTCCCCCATGGGGTTCTCGCCTCTGGAGAACGCCCGGGTGCGCGTTCTCGCCGCGCACCCGCACTCCCCTGTCCGCGGACCGACGTTGCGGTCGTCTCCACCCCGTCCCGCCGCGACTTTTCAACGGGCGTGACACCCCGAAGGCCCGGGCGGGCCTCGTGGGAGGACGCGGGACTGGCGTCCACGTGTGGAGCAAGGGTGGGAGTCATGGGCGCCGGTAGGATATCGGGCATTGTGGCCAATGGGGATCCACTCGCGCCCCCCTAGCAACTCCTGCCGGCCCCAGCGGACAATGCAGGAGCTGCCCGACCTGCGGGCCACCACCCGAGGAGAACCATGACATCCATCCGCCGAGTGGGTTCTGGCATCTCGACGTCCCGGGCCTGGTCCATCTCCTCCGAGCTGGAGGTCACCGCCCCGGTGCAGCAGCAGCCCATGACGCCGGTGGAGCCGGTGCGGCGGGGCTTCTCCGACTCGAGCGACTTCCAGGCGGACGCCGACGGCGACCTGGCAGGTGCCCTGCTCGAGGACCTGGGGCTGACGTCGGGCCCGTCCTCGGAGGCCGGGGGGCGCGCGTCGGGCCTGGAGGACCCGGAGGCCCGGGCCGCGCTGCTGGAGAACCCCCACCTGCGCACCTTCGCGGGGGAGAGCACCTTCGAGGCCGCCGCGCCCGCGTACGCCCAGCGGCTGGGCACGCCGCAGATGTCCACGCCGCTCATGCAGGCGCGCCACTTCCAGCAGGCGGAGCGCCGCGCGGAGGCCTCGCCGGCGGATCCGTCCCTGGACCCCTCCGACATCCTGTCGCCCGACGCGGCCGAGTGGGAGCTCCAGAACCTGGACACCATGCCGAGCACCGCCTCCTCGAAGGAGGCGGAGGACCTGCTCTTCCTCCTGGAGTCCGGTGACCTGTCCGGCCTCAGCGACGAGGAGCTGGCCGCGCTGAGCGACGACCTGGACATGGACGACGCGGCTCCGGATGCGTCTGGAGAAGCGGAGGGCCTGGAGGTGTCTGGTGCGCCGGAGGATTCGGGCGCGTTCCTGGCCACGCTGGAGGACAGCGGGCCGGAGGCGCTGTCAGCGGATGCGCCGCCGAGCGCCCCTTCGTCCAATGACTTCCTCGCGGACGCGGACGACTTCACGATGGAGGCCGTCCAGGCCGAGGCCGCCTACGCCGCTGCCTATGCCGAGGCCCGCAAGAACGCGGCTTCCGAACCGGAGCCCAGCGTGGTGGTGGCCGCCGAGCCCGCTGACGCGACGGCGGACATCGAGGATGTGCAGGACGCCGACCTCGTGGAGGTCGACGCGGCCCAGACGCCTCCGCCGCCTCCGCTCGAGTCCTGAGCCGAGTCCCAAACGGGCCCTGACGCTTCAGGGCTCGGGCCTGTCGGAGAGCGCGGCGTCGAGCTGCTTCTGCGCCTCCATGACGTCCTTCTCCAGCTCGGTCTTGTAGCGGTCGCGCTCGGGGCTCCTCCACTCCGCATCCGAGAACTGCTCGAGCGTGTACTCGCGCGTGGTGTGCACGGGCCCGCGCAGCGTGACCATCAGCTCGCGGTCCGGGTCACCCATCTCCTTGAGCAGGAAGCCCTCCACGTCGCGCAGGGTCAGCGGGAACGTGGGCTTGTCGTCCCGGATGACCTTGCCGAAGACGTTGAGCTTCACCTCCTGCGAGCCCTCCTGCAGCTCCTCGTTGAACGACAGCACCGCGAACGGCACGCCGCCTTCGTCGTCCAGCCGTCCGGACACCACATACCGCCCCGCCTTCCGGACCTGGATGAGGAGGTACAGGTCCAGCGACCCACCCTCCAGCACCTCGCGCACCCTGCCGCTGAACGTGGCCGGCGGCGCGGATGTGTAGAGCACGTCGAAGAACGCCGAGTCCTCCAGCGAACCCGAGCGCACGCGGAGGGCCACGCGCAGCGTGCCGGAGAACATCGCGAAGCCCTGCTTCGACGGCTGGAAGCGCCCGGTGAGCATCCCGTCACCCGCCACCGCGTCGCCGCCCTGCCCCGAGTCCACGAACGTCACCGGAACGCCCGGCACGCCGCCCGCGTCCGCCAGGTGGTCCGCCTCGTGCGCCATCGCGGACACCACCTCGCACGGGCGCGCCGCGCGGCGCGAGTCCTCGCACGCCACGGTGAAGAGCACCGCTTCGTCACCGACGACGAACACCTTGTCCTGCTTGAGCCGCAGCTGCACGTCGGAGGTGCCGTCCTCCGCGGCCTTGGGGCTCAGCGGCCGGGTGCGCTCCGGCTCCGCCAGCTCCAGTTGATCCGGATGCTCGCGGCTCGGCCGAGACTCGGGCGGATAGCGCGTGGCCGCCACGTAGGATTCCAACGAGCGCTTCGCGCGCTCCAGCCGCTTCTGCCACAGCTCGCGGCGGGCCTCGCGTTCGCGGGCCTCCGGGCTGAGCAGTGACGGCGGGGCGGACTCGGCCGCCATCGCCGCGCTGGAGCGCTCCGCCGGCGCCCGCGCCACCTCGCGGGGGTCGGACACCGGGGCGGAGGTGGGCTTCGGTGCGCCCTCCGGCGCTACGGCCCCATCGCTTCCCTGCCACCAGAAGAACGCTCCGCCCACGAACACCAGGGGCACGAGGGCGAGCAACCACCGGCCGTGGCGCAGCCGGGAGGAGGAGGGGATGGGGCCGTCTTCACGTGTCATGAGCGGGCTTCGCCGGAGGGGGCGGGGGAAGCCGTCATTCTAGTACGCGTACTGGGCCATGTACTCGCGCACCTTGGAGACGATGCCGCCCCAGTTGCCGTTGGCGTAGTGGTTGTACGACTCACCATCGTCGCGGAGGTACACGGAGTGGAAGCTCCACTTCTGCCGGCCGTCGCTGCACGCGTTCTTGAGCAGGTTGAGCGTGCCGCCGCAGAACCAGTCGCCCGGGTTGCAGTAGGAGCCGCCGCTGCTGCCGGAGACACCGCCCGTGGAGTGGTAGGCCACCGCCTCGTCGTCCTGGCCCGGGAGGATGCCGGAGTACAGCGTCCCCTTGGAGCCGGCGAACATGAGGAACTCCACGTTGGCCGTGGCGTTGTGGTTGTACATGGAGCGCGCCGTGGTGGTGACCAGGTCGCTCACCAGGGGCTCGCTCACCGCCCAGTCGCCGTGGTCCGCCAGCTCGCTGCCGCCGCCCGCGCCGGACGCCACGGCCACCCACTTGATGTTCCAGCCCGTCTGCGTGGAGGTGCCCACGTTGCCGCATTCGCCGTTGGCGTTGGGCGAGGCGTTCTTCACCTGCCGCGTGCTGGTGCCGTACAGCGACAGCGCGTAGCCAATCTGCAGGTCACCGGCGCTGTGCACGGCGAGGTAACAGGAGTTCGTGCCCGTGCAGAAGCAGTCCAGCGCGTTGCGGATGCGGTAGTTCTCCGAGCCCACGCGCTGCGTGCCGTTCCAGTTGACGGCCTTCTTGTTCACGCCCGCCGCGGTGGTGGACGGCCCCCAGTAGCTGAAGTCGGCGTAGTTGCCCGCCTGCGTCTTGCCGCCGTTGCGGCCGTGGATCCACAGCGTGTAGTTCGTCGCGGCGGCTTCGGTACCCACCAACAGCGTCGCGGCGGTCACGGCCGCGCCAATCAGCATCTTCATCGGGGTGTGTCTCCTGGCCTCTCAGGGGGATGAGAGGGCTTCCGCACGGCCCCAGGCCGGGCGAGGGGACAACCACTCTAGGGGTTGTTTCAGATGAAGGCGATAAGCCGAAAGTCCAGCCGTCAGTGAAAACCCTGACGCAACGCGCCGGCTCTGGATGTCATCCCAGCGCGTCCAGGGCGCCGTCTCGCACGAAGCGTTCCAGCCGCTCCAGTGCTTCCGGCAGGTTGGCGCGTCCCAACCCCAACCGGAAGTGATTGCCCGGAAAGCCATACACGTCGCCCGGCAACAGCAACACACCCTCACGGGTAATCAGTGACTCAGTGAAACGAGCCACCGGGATGTTTCGCAGCAGACGGGGGAAGGCCACGCTGCCGGCGCGCGGGCGCACCCAGTGGAAGGTGTCCGCGTGGCGCGCGAAGAAGTCATCCAGCCGCGCGAGGTTCGCGGTGAGCAGGCCGCGGCTGCGCTCCAGCACGCGTTCACGGGCGCGCAGCGCGATGAGGGACAACAGCTCGCTGGGGGCGCTGTTGCAGAGCGAGGTGTAGTCCTTGAAGGCGCGGCAGCGCGCGAGCAGCGCCGCGTCCCGGGTGGCGAGCCAGCCCACGCGCAGGCCCGCGAGGCCGAACGCCTTGGACATCACGCCCAGGCTCACGCCCTTCGTGAGACACGACGCGGCGGGCGGCAGCGTGTCGTTCGCGTCGTACTCCAGCAGGCGGTACACCTCGTCGGAGAAGAGGTGGATGCCGCGCGCCTCGCACAGCGCGCACAGCTTCTGGAAGGTGGCGCGGTCCGGCAGCGAGCCCGTGGGGTTGTGCGGGAAGTTCACCACGACCATGCGCGTGTCCGGGCGCAGCGCCGCCGTGAGCGCGTCCAGGTCCAGGGCCCAGCCGTCCTCCTCCCGCAGGGGCAGCAGCGTCACGTCCGCGCCCACGGAGCGCGCGACTTCGTAGAGCGACTGGTAGCCCGGCCAGGTGACGACGGCGTGCGTGCCGGGCCCCAACTGGACGTTCATCGCGACGAACATCGCCTCCTGCGCGCCCGCGAAGGTGAGGACATCCTCGGAGATGAGGCCCGGGTACATGCTGGCGATGGCCTCGCGCAGCGCGGGCATGCCGGGCGTCTCCGTGTAGCCGAGCGTCAGCCCGTCCCAGCGGGCGCGGTCCTCCGGCGACGCGAGCGCCAGCAGGTCCGCCATGCGCCAGCCCTCGATGTCGGAGGAGCACAGGAGGTAGGGCGCGGCGAACTCCCACCGCGCGAAGTACCGCTCCAGTTCGAAGTCGGGGATGCGCATTCACGGCCTCCATGCCCGCCTGCCCACCGGAGGGCGGAGCGGGCCAACAGCCCTTGCCGGACAGGCGAGCGGACGGGCGCGCAGCCGGGAGCAACCGGTGGCGCATGCATAGCTTGAGTCACGTCCCGTTGAAGCGCTTTCCACTTCGCATTGGGAGCTCGCATGGCCTCGACGAAAATCCCGCTCACGCTGCTGGACCCGGATGGCGGGTGGGTGAACGCCCCCGTCCACGTCTCGGAGCTCGACGGACTGCCCGTCCTCCTCCACTTCTGGACCATGGACTGCGAGGACTGCGCGAAGCAGTTCGAGGCCGTGAACCAGTGGGTGGTGGACTACGGGCCCAAGGGCCTGAAGGTCATTGGCGTGGACGTCACCCACAACGAGACGGAGCTCCGGGACACCAACAAGGTGGAGGGCTTCGCGCGCGAGCACGGCCTGCGCTACCCCATCGCCATGGACGACGGCTCCATGGCCAAGGCCTACGGCGTGGACAAGCACCCCGCCTTCCTCCTCTTCGGCACGGATGGGCGGCTGAAGAACCGCATCGGCGGCAAGGACGCCGTGCGCCGCGTGCGCACGCTGCTCAAGGACCTGCCTGGCCAGGAGCCTCCCGCGCTCCACGGAGAGGTGTCCCGAGAGCAGGAGGACCAGGTCGCGGCCTCCAATCCCTGAGCCCCTCGCGCCCCCACCCTTCCCTCTCCAGGAGAGTCGCACCATGGCTGACCGACGACACACCGAGCGAAGGGGCTTCTCCCTGGGCGCGCTGGCCGCCGGGGTGGGGGCCGTCGTGGGGCTGAAGCGCGCGCTGCGTCCGCGCTACAACTTCCAGGGCAAGACGGTCGTCATCACTGGAGGCTCCCGGGGGCTGGGCTTGGTGATGGCGCGCATGTTCCTGAAGGAGGGCGCGCGCGTGGCCATCTGCGGACGCGACGTCGAGTCGCTCCAGCGCGCCCACGCGGACCTGGAGCGCATGGGCGGCGAGGTGCTCACCCTGCGCTGCGACGTGCGCGACCAGGTGCAGGTGGACGCGATGGTGGGCGCGGTCCACGAGCATTGGGGCGCGGTGGACGTGCTCATCAACAACGCGGGCGTCATCATGGTGGGCCCGCTGGAGTCCATGACGCTGGAGGACTTCGAGGAGGCGGTGGACGTCCACCTGTGGGGGCCGCTGTACACGACGCTCGCGGTGGCGCCGGCCATGAAGGCGCGCGGCGAGGGCCGCATCGTCAACGTGGCCTCCATGGGCGGCAAGCTGAGCATCCCGCACCTGGTGCCGTACTCCGCGAGCAAGTTCGCGCTGGTGGGCCTGTCGGACGGACTGCGCACGGAGCTGGCCCAGGACGGCATCCGCGTGACGACGGCGTGCCCGTCCCTCATCCGCACGGGCAGCCCGCGCAACGCGAGCTTCAAGGGCGACCACGAGAAGGAGTACGCGTGGTTCCACGTGAGCAACTCGATGATGGGCGTGTCCATGAGCGCCGAGCGCGTGGCGCGTAAAATCATCGAAGCCTGCCGCCGGGGTGACGCGGAGGCGCTGGTGGGCATGCCCGCGAAGCTGGGCGCGGTGGGACGCGCGCTGGCGCCCAACCTCACCGCGCGCGTCCTGGACGCCGTCAACCGGCGGCTGCCCCAGGACAGCACCCCGGAGCGGCACAAAGGCAGCGAGAGCGAGACGCCCCTCACCCGCTCCTGGCTCACGGAGATGAGCCGCCGCGCGGCGGAGCGCAACAACGAGAACGAGGTGTCCCTGCACTGACGCGAAGGGACACCTCTGGATGCACGGGGCCTAAGCCTTGCCGTCCATCTCCGCCAGCTCCATGCGCCAGTGGCCGCGGTGCTCGTAGGCCTGCGCCAGCTGATCATTCAGCGCGGCGAGAATCTTCACGTTCCCGTCCTGCTCGTAGCCCTTGAGGGACTCCGCGCAGGCGGGCACGCGTGAGAGGAACGTCTTCAGCGCGTCCAGGCTCAATTCCTTCACATACATCCCGTACCCCAGCCGCTCCAGATAGAGGGCATTGAGCACCTGTTCGAACTGGCCACCCACGGGGATGCTGAGCAGCGGCTTGTGCAGGTACACGGCCTCGCTCATCAGCGTATAGCCGCCGCCCGCCACCACCGCGCGCGCGGTGCGCAGGTCGTCGATGAAGCCCGCCTCGCTGAAGGGCCGGTAGGTGAGGTTGCCCTCCACCACGTCCTCCTTGAGGTCGCGGCGCAGGCCATACACGCGGCACGGCACGCCGGACTGCTTGAGGATTTCGGGCAGCTGCGTGTTCGTCGTCGACGTCTGGTACACGAGCAGGTGCTCCCCGGCCTCCGGCTTCGCCGCCAGGATTTCGGGCCGGAGGATGGACGGGGCCAGCGTGGTGCGGCGCTTGCGCACCGGCGGGTAGAAGAACGTCGTGG
The DNA here is from genome assembly GCF_009909105.1 of Corallococcus exiguus. Lineage (NCBI taxonomy): Bacteria > Pseudomonadati > Myxococcota > Myxococcia > Myxococcales > Myxococcaceae > Corallococcus > Corallococcus exiguus. Next base: position 1,457,682 of record NZ_JAAAPK010000001.1, on the reverse strand, counting down.
CCAGGTAGTGGAAGGCCCCGGGCAGCTTCGCCTTCACGATGGCGCGCGTGGCCTCGAAGCTCTCCTCGTGGCCCGCGAGCAGCGCCGGGTCGTGCTGGCAGCGGTTGATGATCTGCATGTTGTCCACGCTGATGACGGGCAACCGGTGGTTCTTCGCGAACAGGTAGCTGAACGTCTCGAAGTCGCTCACCACCACGTCCGGCTTGAAGCCCTCCACCAGGTCGAAGTACTGGCGCACGTTCTGCGGCCAGCCCGTCACGGCGCCCTTCAGGTTCTGCAGCACCGTCTGCCACTTCTTCACCGAGTTGCCTTCGTAGGCGATGGTCAGGCCCCAGATGCCGTGCACGTTCTGGAAGCGCTGGGCCAGGTAGTTCTGCGCCCGCCCGGACACCACGATGTGGACCTCGTGCTCCTTCGTCAGCGCCTCCAGCAACACGCGCGAGCGCGTGGCGTGGCCCATCCCTTCGCCGACGACCCCATACAGGATTCGCATGGTCCGGAAGCATACGCCCGGGACACCCGCCCCTGTCCCTTCCGGCCCGGGACGGTGCTACGCCTCCCGGTCCATGACCTCCCTGCCCTCGCCCCGGGGTGCCTCCGTCCTGCGCGCAGCGGCGTTCGGGGGCATCGTCGGCCTCATGCTGGGCGGCGTGGGGCTGCTCGGGCTGGGCGTGAGGGCCGTCTTCGCCCCCGCCGACTGCGCCCACCTGTCCCCGCAGGAGTGCCAGCTCCTCCACGAGACCGACCGGGACCTGGGCCGCGTGCAGACACTCTCCGGCGGAGCGCTCGTCGCCCTGGGCGCCGCCCTCTTCGCGCTGACCCGCCCGCGTCCGCCCGAGGACGGCCATGACTCCAGCGTTTGAGAGCCCGAGATTTCGCCGCGCCGCGCAAGCAGCCAGGCACATTGTGCCTGTAGGTCATTTTCGCGCGCGGGGTAGGTCAACTAATTACTACTGGCCCGGCCATTAGGTTTGAGGGTAGGAGACGGCCCATGCAGCTCGAATCGTTGAAGATGTTCTGTGACGTGGTCGAGACAGGTTCGTTCTCGCGCGCGGCGCAGCTCAATCACGTGACCCAGTCGGCGGTGAGTCAGCAGATTCGCGCGCTGGAGAACCGCTACGAGCAGAAGCTGCTCTCTCGCAGCGCGCGGCAGGTGACGCCCACGCCCGCGGGCGAGCGCCTGTTCCGGGGCTGCAAGGAGATATTGGCGCGCTTCGCGGAGGTGGAGCAGGAGATCCGCGAGCAGGCCACGGAGGTCCAGGGCGCGACCACCGTGTCCACCATCTACTCGGTGGGTCTGCACGAGCTGAACGTGGTGCAGAAGCAGCTCTTGAAGACGCACCCCAAGGTCAACATGCGCCTGAACTACCGGCGCAATGATCAGGTCTACGACGACGTGATTCTGGGCGCCGCGGAGATTGGCATCGTGGCCTATCCGCAGCCGCGCGCGGGCGTGGACATCCTGCCGTTCCGCGACGACAAGCTGGCGGTGGTCTGCGCGCCCACCCACCCGTTCGCCAGCAAGACGAAGGTGAGCGTCACCGCGCTGTCAGGCGTGCCTTTCATCGCCTTCGACCGGGAAGCCCCCACGCGCAAGGCATTGGACCGCCTGTTCCGCGAGAAGAACATCGACATCAATCCGGTGATGGAGATGGACAACGTGGAGACCATCAAGCGCGCGGTGGAGATGGGCCTGGGCGTGGCCATCCTCCCGCTCGCCACGGCCCACGCCGAAATCAAGAACAGCTCGCTGGTGGCGAAGCCCTTCGCGGAGGGGCCGGTGTCGCGCCCCATTGGCCTGCTCATCCGCAAGGGCAAGTACCTGGACCGCGCGTCCGCGGCGGTGCTGGAAGCCTTCAAGCAGGCCTCCCTGCTTCCGCAGGACGACTGAAGCCTCAGTAGAGCTTGCGCAGCCGGGCCGCGAAGAAGCCGTCGTAGCCTTCCGGCCCGGGCAGCGTGCGCAGCCAGGCCTGGGCGAGCGGCAGCTTGAGGCCGGGCAGCACGGGCGGCTCGGCCGTCCACTCCGGGTGGCTGCGCAGGAACATGTCCACCTGGTCCTGCCCCTCCTGCGGCTCCGGCGTGCAGACGGCATAGACGAGCAGGCCGCCCGCCGGCACCGCTTCCTGGCAGTTCTCCAGGATGCGCCGCTGGAGCGTCGCCAGCCGGGCCACGTCCTCCTCCTTGCGGCGGTAGCGCAGCTCCGGGTGCCGGCGCAGCGTGCCCAGCCCGGTGCACGGCGCGTCCACCACCAGCGCGTGGAACTCGCCCCAGCTTTCGGGGAACGGCTCGGACGCGTCGTGCGCGTAGGCCTTCAGGCGCCCGGACAGTCCCAGGCGGTGGGCCTCCGATTCAATCTTCCGCAGCTTGTTGGCGTGCAGGTCCACCGCGACGACGTCGTGCGTCTCCGCCTGGTGGCAGGCCTTGCCGCCCGGCGCCGCGCACGCGTCCAGCACGCGCGCCGTCTCCGGGATGGCGCCATAGACGCCCACCAGCTGCGCGGCCTCGTCCTGCACCTGCCACAGCCCTTCCGAGTAGCCGTACACGTCCTCCACGCGGCCCACGGGCGGCAGGATGATGCCCACGGGCGAGGCCTCCGTGGCGCGCGCCTCCACGCCCACGTCCTTCAGCTGCGCGAGCAGCGCGTCGCGCGTCACCTTGGAGGTGTTGGCGCGGATGACGACGGCGGGCGGCAGGTTGTTGGCGACGAGCATCGCCTCCGCGCGCTCGCGGCCGAACTGGCGGATCCACCGCTCCACCAGCCAGCGCGGGTGGCTCTCGCGCACGGACAGGTACTCCACCGGGTCCTTCTGGGAGGGCAGCGGCGGCGAGGGCAGCTCTGACAGCTTGCGCAGGATGGCGTTGGTGAAGCCCGCCGCGCGCCCGAGCCCCACGTCCTTGAGGGCTTGGACCGTCTCCGCCACGGCGGCGCGCGCGGGCACGCGGGTGTGGAAGAGCTGGTAGGCGCCCACGCGCAGGGCGGCCAGGACCTTGTCCTCCAGCGCGTCCAGCTTGCGGTCCGCGAAGCGGGTGATGGCGTAGTCCAGCGCGAGCTGCCGCCGGGTCGTGCCGTAGGTCAATTCGGTGACGAGCGCCGCGTCGCGGGGGTCCTTCGGAGGCGTCTCCGACAGGACCGTGTCCAGCACCACGTTGAGGTAGGCATCCGTCGCGCGCACGCGCGCGAGGATGTTGATGGCGAGGATACGGGCGCTCATCCTTCTTCCAGCCGGGTCATCAGGTCCACCAGTTGCTCGTCCGACATCCGCGTCGCGGGCAGATGGGACAAAGTGAGGCTCTGGAGGCTGTCCTCCAGCAGCTCGCGGTGGCCGCTCTCCGCCGGTTCACCACGCTGGACCTGCTGATACTTCGCGCGGGCCCAGGTGGCCAGCTCCGCTTCACTGAGCCGTCCGGCCAGCCGGTCCGCGATCTTCTGGCGCACGAGCGCCCGGGTGAGCAGGTCCGACGCGGGCGTGGATCCACCCCTCGCCGCGCGGCCCAGCGTCTTTCCCGGCTTGCCGTCCGTCTGCACGACCGTGGGCACGGACTTGCGGCCCAGCGTCTTCAGCGGCCCCCCGGCCTCCGCCGTGCGCCGCAGCGACCGCGCGGGCGTGGTGACCAATGGCGTGGGCTCCGGCGCGTCGTCCTTCTTGAGCGGGTGCACGCGGCCCACCAGCTTGGGCTTCGGACGCGAGTCTTCGTCCTCGGGCCCGACGCCCTTCTTGCGGCGGCCCAGCGACTTCACCGGCCCGGGGATGGCCGGGTGGAAGATGCCGCTCGCGAAGGTCTCCAGCGCCTGGATGTACGGGTCGAAGCCGTGCAGCCCCAGCACCTGCATGGCGCACGCTTCCGCCACCACGGACTCGCGGGCGGGCGGCTTGAGCAGCACCTCGATGGCGGGCAGCCCCACCGCCTCCAGCGCCTCTTTCAGCGCGTAGGACGTGAAGTAGCCCGCCGGGTTGATGAGGATGCCCTCCACGTTCTTGCGCTCGGCGTGGATCGTGTCGATGAGGACGCCCTCGTGATTGGACTGGACGATGGTCAGCGTCAGTCCCAGCTCCTTCGCCTTCGCGCGCAGGGCCGCGTCGAGGTCCGTCAGGCGGCCCCCCACGACGTCCTCACGCTCGCCCAGGAGGTTGAGGTTCGGTCCGTGCAACACCAGCAGCTTCATGCCCATCCGTGCGACTCCATGACGCGAGAATTCCACATGGCGCTCGGCGGCGCGCTCAAGACGTGAACGGCTGACTGCCCGGCTGCAATCTGTTGCCGGAGAGGAAGTCCGCCGCGCGCATCACCCGCTTGCCCTCTGGCTGGACCTCCAGGAGGACGAGCGAGCCCTCGCCGCAAGCAACCTCGATGCCCTCTGGCCCCGCTGACAGCACGGTGCCGGGTGCACCCTTCCCTTCCGCGGGCCGCATCCGGTGCACCTTGAAGACCTTGCCACCCAGCAGCGTGTACGCACCGGGCCACGGAGTGAAGGCCCGCAGGCGGCGGTCCAGCTCCACTGCGGACTTCGCGAAGTCCAGCTTGCCGTTCTCCTTGTCGATGATGGGCGCCAGCACCATGCCCTCGGAGGGCTGGGGCTGGGGCGTCAGCTCGCCGCGGAGGTAGCGCGGCAGGGACTCGCGCAGGATGTCGCCGCCCAGCGCGGACAGCTTCGCGTGCAGCGTGGCGCTCGTCTCGTCCGGCGCGATGGGCAGCCGCTTCATCGCCAGCACGGGGCCGGTGTCCAGGCCCTCGTCCATCACCATCAGCGACACGCCCGTCTCGCTGTCGCCGTGCTCGATGGCCCACTGGATGGGCGCGGCGCCCCGGAAGCGAGGCAGCAGCGACGCGTGCACGTTCACGCAGCCCTTCACCGGAAGCGCCAGCAGGTCCTTGGGGAGAATCTTTCCGTACGCCGTCACCACGCAGACGTCGGGGGCGTACTGGCGCAGCTCCTCGGAGAACGGCGGCGTGCGCAGCTTCTGCGGCTGGAGCACGGGGATGCCCTTCTCCAGCGCGCGCTCCTTTACGGGCGGCGCGGTGACGGCGTTGCCCCGGCCCTTGGGCTTGTCCGGCTGGGTGACGACGGCCACGACGTCGCCCACGTCGAAGCAGGCCTCCAGCGAGGCCACGGCGAACTCGGGCGTGCCCATGAAGACGATGCGGGGTCGGCTGCTCATGTGAGGGAAATCTCGTGTGGAAAAGGGATGGGGTCAGGCCACGGACTTGAAGGCGGCGGCCGGCGCGGACGTGTCCACCGCCTGGCGCTTGCGCGCGCGAAGCGCTTCCAGCGTGGACAGGGCCTCGCGCGTTTCCGGGGTGGTGGCCACGTCCTTGAGCGCATCCAGCGCCTTCTCCAGCGCGAATGCTTCGTCAGCCTCGCGCTGACGGATGCGGTCCACCGCTTCGCTGAAGCGCGCGAAGAAGGCGCGCAGCTCGTCCTTGCGCCGCAGGGGACGCAGGCGCGGGTAGCGGCCCGCCGCGAGCGCCGCGACGTAGAGGCTCATGACATGGACGGGGCCCGCCACACGGTGCGTGAAGAGCAACCCGAACAACCCGAGCGCGATGCCCAGGCCCACGGTGGCCACGCCGGTGAGCCACCAGAGCGTCTCCACGCTGGACAGGCCCCCTTCGGCGGACATGCGGTGCACCTGCTGCGCGAGCACGCCGAACAGCAACATGCTCCCGGCGCCCATGCCGGTGAGCAGCAAGATGTATTTGAGCTGGAATTCTCGGTCGAGCAGGTACGTCCGGCGGATGATGGTCGGACGCGACGCGTTACGACTGTCTTCGGCATGGGGCATGTCGTTGACCAGCGTACCCCAGGAGGTGGGGGAGGTTTGCGTCCTTCGTCAGGACAGGTCTACACCCGACGGAAGCCCAGACGTTCGGACGTAAAGGAGCCCCATGTCCCGCTCATTCGTCGCCCTGTCCCTGGCCGTTTCCTGCCTTGCCCTGGGGGGTTGCAAGAAGGAGGACCCCAAGACGCCGGAGTACTGGCAGTCCAGTCTGGAGGGGGCCAAACGCCCCGACGACAAGGTGCGAGTGATTGAGTCGCTGCGCACGTCGGGCAACGTCAATGAACAGTTCCTGCCCTTCCTGCACGGGCGGCTGTCCTCGGAGCGCCGGCCGGAGGTGAAGGCGGCGGTGGCCCGGACGCTGGGGGACTTGCATCACCCGACGTCGCTGGAGCCGCTGACGGCGGCGCTGGACCCCGGGGCTTCGGATGTGCCGGCGCAGCAGGTGAACAAGGCGGTGGTGGGCGCGCTGGGGCGGATTGGGGATGAGCGCGCGGTGCCGTCGCTGGTGCCGCTCTTGCGCAGCAAGGACAACTACACGCGCATCGAGGCCATCCAGGTGCTGGGCGCGCTGAAGGCGAAGCCGGCGGTGGAGCCGCTCATCCAGCTGGCGACGGACGAGTCCGCGGAGCCGTTCCTCAACAAGAAGGCCATCGAGGCGCTGGGGCAGATTGGGGATCCGCGCGCGGTGCCGGCGCTGATGCGCACGCTGACGAAGGAGCGCCGGGGCATGTCGTTCTACGTGGAGAGCAGCTTCGCGCTGTTCCAGCTGGGCGCGCCCGCGGCGGACGCGCTGCTTCCGGTGCTGGAGGGCAAGGACGCGGAGCTGCTCACGTGGGCGAAGGCGCAGGGGGTGAACCCCGCCAGCTACCCGATGAAGGCCGCGCAGGTGCTGGGCGACCTCCGGGAGAAGCGCGCGGTGCCCACGCTGTTGAAGCAGCTGTCGTTCACGCACTCGGATCCCCAGATTCAAGCGCTGGTGCGGATGCAGGCGGCGGACGCGCTCGGGAGGATGCGGGCGCAGGAGGCGGTGAAGCCGCTCGCGGGGCTCGTGGGTGAGCCGGACCCGACGGTGCGGGATGCGTACGTGCGGGCGCTGGCGCTGCTGGGCAGCCGGGACGCGCTCCCCGCGCTGGAGAAGGCGGCGGGCACCGGGGACTGGTACTCGCGGGAGATCGCCATGAAGGGCATCGCGCTCCTGGGGGATGCGCGGGAGCAGCCGATGCTCGCGAAGCTGGCGGCGGCGGAGCCCGCGCGCACGGCGGCGGACTGCCAGGAGACGGGCGAGGACGGGTGCCAGGATGCCGCGGCGCTGGGCAAGAAGCGCGCGGATCAGGTCCAGGGATATGGGGCGGTGCTGGAGGCGGCGCAGGCGTGCAGCGGCAACGCGGGCTGCTGGTCGCAGCGGCTGCCCAAGGCGGACGCGGTGCTGTTGCAGCGCGCGGCGCTGGAGGTGGGGCGCTCCGGGGCGGCGGACCAGGGTCCGACGCTGGCGTCCCGGCTCACCGAGCGCGATACCGAGGCGCGCGCCACGGTCATCCAGGCGGTGGACTGGCTGGCGGACGCGCCCGGCGCGGCGAAGAAGCTGCGTGAGGCGTCCCTGCCCGCGCTGAAGAAGCAGCTGGAGGACGAGAAGGGCAACTCCAACTTCGTGCGCGTGAACGAGGACCTGCGCCGGCTGATGGTCAAGCTGGAACGGGCGTAGCGCCATCCTGGAAGTGCGCGGAGGGCACGCGCATGTGCCCCCGCGCAAGCCGCGTCCGGGGCGGATGCGCGAGTCCCTGCCGCCGCGCATGCCACGGGTCACGCGAGGACAGGCGTGGCGCCATCCTCCGAAGCACGCAGCGCGGCGACAAGTGCGCCACCACGTGGCGAAACACGCGCTGGCGGTGGTCTCCGCTGCATGCCACGGGTCACGCGGGGACGGGAGTAGCGCCGTCCTCCGAGGCACGCAGCGCGGGCGGCATTCGCTCCACCGCATGGTGGAGCACACCCAGCTGACGCACCAGCCGCGACAGCTGCGTGCGCGCCAGCGCGTCCGCGCCCTCCAGGCCCGGAGTCTCGCGCTTGAGCGTTGACGGCACGCGGCGCGCCACCAACGCCGCGGACAGCTCCTCCAGCGCGTCCGACGCGTAGCGCACCACCGGCCCCAGGTCCGACTCCTGATGCCACGCGCGGCTCGCCGCCAACGCCGTCACGGCCGCGGTGAAGCGGCGCGCATAGGTGATCAACGCCATCCCCGGCTCCAGCTCCTTCGCCGGTCCCTTCCACTCACTCAGCAAGCGCTGGAACGACGCCTCCGCGGACAACAGCGCCACGCCCACCTTGCGGCGGGCCTCTCGCAGCGCCACCTCCGTGGACACCGGCGTCCGCGCCACCTCGCGCAGGTAGTGCTGGTCCGCCTTCAGCACGCCGGCCACCTCCTCGGCGAAGCGCGCGTGCTCGGGGCTCGGCCAGAGCAGCCGGATGCCCACCAGCGCCAGCACGCCTCCCATCAGCGTGTTGAGGATGCGCACCCCCGCGAGCTGCCAGTCCCCCGTCTGGATCTCCGCGAGCAGCACCAGCGCCGGCGCCAGCAGCACCTGGTACACCGTGAAGTTCAGCGGCCGCACGCTCACCGACACGCAGACCAGCAGCACGATGGCCGCCAGCATCAGCCACTGCGCGGGCAGCACGTGCACCAGCCCCATGGCCAACACGCTGCCCAAGAACGTGCCCGCCACACGCTGAAGCCCCTTCTCCGTGGTGAGCCCCGAGTACGGCTGCAACACGACAATCACCGTGATGGTCACCCAGTACCAGTGATTGAGCCCCAGCCCCTCCGCCAGCGCCGTCGCCACCGTCGCGGTGAGCCCCAGCCGCAGCGCGTGCCGGAAGACCACCGACTCCGGCGTCAGATGGTCGCGCAGCACCTTCCACCACGAACGCCTGCGCCCCGGCTCCAGCCCCAGCGGCTTCGTGTCCCGCTCCGGCAGCGGCGCGCCACTCTCCAGCCGGGACGCCACATCCAGCGCCACCGCGCTGTACTCCCGCAGCCGCCCCAGCAGCCCCGCCACGTGCGAGTACTGCGAGCGCGCCGGCTCCGGCAGTCCCCCGTCCGCATGGAGCACCCGCGTCACCCGCTCCGCGTCCCACGACGACGGCACCGGCACCGTGCCCCGCACCAGCGAGCCCACCACGCCCCGCAGGTCCACCGCCAACGCGCCCAGCGCGTGCTGCGCCTCGATACGGGCCGTGCGGCACGCCCCCTGGCGTGGCGCTTCGTCCAGCGCCTCCGACATCGCCGTGAGCAGGAGCGACAGCGCGTCCGCGTCCTCCAGCAGCACCAGCAGGTGCTCGCCCCGGCCGCTCTCCTCCTGCCGTCCCTGGCGCGTGGCCCCCAACGTCGCGCGCGCCGTCTCCAGCGACTGCCGCATGCGCGCGGCCCGCTGCACCGCCTCCCACGTCCCCACCCGCGAGGGCCCCTCCATGGGCCAGCCCGCGACCGCGTCCGCGAGGTCCGCCAGTTCGTCGTAACAGGCCGCGATGGCGAGCCGCGCGGGGCGGTAGGGCCTGAGCGGCCACAACACCAGCGCCAGGAACATGGACCACAGGCCGCCCGCGATGAAGTACGCCGCCTGCGACAGCACGGCTTCCGGCCCACGCTGCGGCAGGGCCAACGACACCACGAACAGGTTCGCCAGCAGCATGCCCACGATGCCCGGCGTGTCCCCGAAGCTGCGCGCGAAGCCGCACGCCGTCACCCAGAAGAACGTCAGCGCCACGTCCACCCAGAAGGGACTCGGCAGCGCGATGATGAACCCCACCAGCGCGCCCAGCACCGTCATCGCGCCCATGGCCCGAGCGCGCGTGCGGTACGGCCCGCCCTTGTCCACCAGCGCGACGAAGAGCCCGGCCATGCCCGCCCAGGACACCGCTGGCTGCGACAGGAGCGCGGAGATGAGCAGCGGAACCCCCAGCGCCAGCCCCGTGCGCAGCCCCGCCGACACCGCGGGCCGGCCCGGCTGGAAACGGAAGAGGCCCGCGACGTGACGGGGCAGGAGTCCCCGGGCCGCACGCCCTCGGGGCGCCACCCAGCCGTCCGCCACCGTCTCGCCTCCGTCCCCGCGCATTCCCGCTCCTTCCCCGGGTGAACGTCCCCTGGAGGAAGAAGATGGGGTGCGCGAGCGCCGGATTCCGCCCCTGCCCGCTCGCAGGCACGGCGAACGGACACAAGGCGGCCAGGCGGTCAGCTGCGCTGCGCGTAGTACTCGACGATGAACGGCTCGTTCACGTCCACGGGGATCTCCTCACGCTCGGGCAGCCGCACGTAGCGCATGCCCTCCCCTGCCCCCAGGACCTGCACGTACGCGGGCACCTGGCGGGACTTCATCCGTCCGAAGGCGTCCTGCACCGCCGCGAGCTTCAGGTGCTCCGCATGGAAGCGCACCTCGTTGCCCGGCTTGAGCCGGATGCTCGGGATGTCCGCGCGCTTGCCGTTCACCTGGAAGTAGCCGTGGCGCACGAACTGGCGCGCCTGGCGGATGCTCGTGGCCAGCCCCGCGCGCAGCACCAGCGCGTCCAGCCGGCTCTCCAGCAGCTGCATCAACACCTTGCCCGTGTTGCCCGGGGACCGGCGCGCTTCCAGGAAGGCGCTGCGGCACTGCTTCTCCAGCAGGCCGTAGTACAGCTTCAGCTTCTGCTTCTCCCGCAGCCGCTGCGCGAAGTCGCTCACCGACACGCGCGCCGTCGCCCCGTGCTGACCCGGCGGATACGGCCTGCGCAACACCGGATCCTTGTCAGGGTCCTTCGCGGTGATGCGCGACAGGGGGATGCCAAGCCGCCGACACATCTTTCCACGGGGTCCCAGTTCACGAGCCACGGTGCGTTCCTCCGGCCTTCCTGTTGGGTCGAGCCAAGTTGAAGTTGATAATCACTATCAATTTCAATACCCACGAAGGGAGCGGCCGGTCAAGCTTCCAGACACGGGGTGTGGGTGGACGGCCGTGCACAGGCAGGGTGAAAATGAACGGAAATACAACCCCGCGCACCTGCTTACCTACCGGTCGGAATGTGCTTCCGGGCGGATGTAGGACGAAAACTTCACCTGTGAATTCATGAGCTTGGACCCACTCATGATCGTGTAAGCAACAGCCCACACGCAACAATGGGACGGCTGACACGAGAATCAATTTGTCCGCTTCAACTTCCCTGAAAGCCCGCCCCCCATGGCCCTGCGCACCGACCTCTCCAAGCCCGTTGTCGCCACCCAGAACCGCACCGACACGAAGCCGGTGAACACCGTGAAGCCCCAGGGCCCGGTGGGCATGAGCTCGCAGTCCAGCTTCAGCACGGGCGCGCCCTCCAAGGCGAAGGCCACGGTGGCGCTGAACGGCGTGGGCCAGAAGCTGACGCCGGGCCCGGTGGACCTCACCAGCCCCCAGGCGCAGCAGGCCGTGCAGCAGACGGTGTCGTACGTGAACCAGAAGAACCCGCAGCTGACGGGCATCACGGGCGGCACGTCGTTCTCGCCGCGCTCGGTGGAGCGCGACCAGCTGGGCATGACGCACGTGCGCATGGACCGCATGCACGAGGGCCTGAAGGTCGCCGGTGAGCAGATCATCGGCCACCTGGACGCGAAGGGTCAGTTCGACAGCCTGACGGGCGACGTGTCCAACGTCCCGGTGGGCATTGGCAAGGCGCCCACGAAGCTGACCGCGAAGGACGCGCTGGCCGTGGCGCAGAAGGACTTCAACGGCGAGACGTCCAAGGCGCCCACCGCGGAGAAGGTCATCGTCAAGGGCAAGGACGGCCAGTACCACGCCGCCTACCACGTGACGCTCACCGACACGAAGGTGTCCAGCGGCAAGGACCCGCGCTCGATGAACTACTTCATCGACGCGAACACCGGCGAGTCCCTCAAGCAGTACAACACGCTGAGCCACCTGGACCGCACGACCAACGCCAAGCGCGCCGATGGCACCTCGGGCACGCCCGCGCAGACGCCCACCCCCCCGACGACGCCCACGACTCCGGGCACGGGCCGCGTGGCGGACGACCAGACGATGTACAGCGGCAAGGTCGACATCCAGACCACGAAGAACAAGGACGGCACGTACTCGCTGGATGACAAGACCCGCGGCAAGGGCATCGTGACGTACGACGCGAAGAACCGCGAGGAAGCGTCCGGCACCACGGGCTTCACCGACAACAACGACGTCTGGGGCGAGAAGACCGACCCGTCGCGCGCCGCCACCGCGGTGGACGCGCACTACGGCGCGGAGATGACCTACGACTTCTACAAGGAGATCCTCGGCCGCGACTCCATCGACGGCAAGGGTGAGAAGCTCGTCTCCTACGTCCACACCGACGTGAACCTGGTGAACGCGTTCTGGGACGGCGAGAAGATGCAGTACGGCGACGGCGACGGGAAGGACTCCGGCCCGCTCACCACGCTGGACATCGCCGGCCACGAAATCACCCATGGCCTCACGGAGCGCACCGCGGGCCTGGAGTACGAGGGTGAGTCCGGCGGCCTCAACGAGTCCTTCAGCGACATCATGGGCACCGGCGTGGAGTGGTTCGCCAGCCAGAAGAACAGCGCGGTGAAGTTCGACTGGGCGGTGGGCGAGGACGCGTGGACGCCCAAGAACGGCGACAACACGGACGCCCTCCGCTACATGAACGACCCGACGGCGGACGGCTACTCCATCGACAACTACAAGAACTTCCCGAAGATGACGGAGGTCCACGGCTCCAGCGGCATCGCGAACAACGCCTTCTTCCTCCTCACCGAGGGCGGCAAGAACAAGACGTCCGGCATCGAGGTGAAGGACGGCATCGGCATGGAGAAGAGCCTCAAGGTCTTCGGCCGCGCGCTCACCACGTACATGACGCCGCAGACGAACTTCTCCCAGGCCCGCGCCGCGACCATCAAGGCCGCCACGGACCTGTACGGCAAGGACTCCACCGAGGCGAAGAAGGTCGCCGAGGCCTGGACCGCCGTCGGCGTGACCAAGTAGTCCGCTGAGCTTTCAGGCCCGGACGGGAGCCCTGCGCTCCCGTCCGGGCCTTTTTCTTTTCACTGCTTCGCCATGGCGGCCTTCTGTTCGCCCGCGGTATCCCGGATGTGCTCCCCGGAGACGTCCACCGTCACCTCGTGGAGCGTGCCGGTGAACTCGAAGGGCGCGGTGTAGCGCTGGCTGACGGGCGAGTTCTCGTCCCGGCCGCAGGTGAGCCCCTCTCCCAGGCTGATGGCCACCGGCATGGTCGCGTCGATGGTGCTCTGCGCCACCAGGTCGCCGTTGATGTAGAGCCGGCCGCGTCCGGGAGTGCCCCGCCCCACCTTCAGGTCTGGCTTGCCGGTGGGCTCGAACTCGAACCGCAGCTTCGAGCGTCCCTCCGGCACGTCCACCGCCGACTCGATGTGGAACTCCTGCTCGCCGAGGTAGTTGTAGGCGTAGTGCAGCTTGTGGTCCTGGATGAAGAGTGAGTAGCCGCCGGTGAGGCCGCCGTGGCTGAGCAGCACGCCCTCCGTGTCCCGCGTCACCTCCGCGTCCGCGGTGATGGTGTGGGGCCGGTTGAGCACGTGCACCGCCGCGTTCTCCGGCGCGGGCGACGTGTGCGGCCGGTACACGTAGCGCGTGCGGTCCTTCGTGAGCTGCGGGCGCTCCATGGCGAACACGGCGCGGGTGGGCGACGCGAGCGGCAGCACCTGGTAGCGCCCGGCTTCGGCGTACCAGAGGGCGATCATCTCGATGAGCTTGCCCCGGTGCGCCTCCGCCACGTTCTTCGTCTCGGAGCAGTCTTCCGCCACGTGGTACAGCTCCCAGCCGTGCGTATCCAGCTCGCGCAGCCGGTCCTCGTCGAGCAGTGACTCACCGAAGCCCTCTCCGGCCTCCTTGAAGGACGGGCCGGGGAACGGGCACACCGCGCGCCAGCCGTCGTGGTAGATGGCGCGCGAGCTGAACATCTCGAAGTACTGCGTGCGGTGTCGGCCAGGCGCGTTCCCGTCGTTGAACGTGTGCTTGAAGCTGACGCCTTCGATGGGTGACTGGGTGACGCCGCGGATCTCCGCCGGCGGCTCCAGCCCCAGGCAGTCCAGCACCGTGGGCACCATGTCGATGGCGTGCGCGTACTGCGTGCGCACCTCGCCCTTCGCCTGGATGCCCTGGGGCCAATGGACGAGGAACGGGTCGGTGGTGCCGCCGCGGTACGTCTCCCGCTTCCAGCGGCGGAACGGCGTGTCCCCCGCCCAGGCCCAGCCCCACGGGTAGTGGTTGAAGTGCTTCGGGCCGCCCAGGTCCTCCAGCGCCGCCAGGTTCTGCGCCAGGGACTCCGGCGCGTTGTTGAAGAACTTCAGCTCGTTCACGGAGCCGTGCGGCCCGCCCTCCGCGCTGGCCCCGTTGTCGGACAGCACCATGATGAGCGTGTTGTCCAATTCGCCGGTGTCCTCCAGGAACTTCAGCAGCCGGCCAATGTGGTGGTCCGTGTGCTCCAGGAAGCCCGCGAACACCTCCATCATCCGCGCGTAGAGGCGCTTCTCCTCCGGGGGCAGAGAGTCCCACTGCTGCACGTCCGGGTCATGCCGGGACAGTTGCGTGCCCCGGGGAACCACGCCCAGCTCCAGCTGCCGCTGGAACACCTTCTGGCGGTAGGCGTCCCAGCCATCGTCGAACTTGCCCGCGTAGGCATCCGCCCACTCGCGGGGGACGTGGTGGGGCGCGTGCATGGCGCCCGTGGCGAAGTAGAGGAAGAAGGGCTTGTCGGGCGCGACCTGCTTGGTGTCCGCGATGCAGTCGACGGCGCGGTCCACCAGGTCCGGGGTGAGGTGGTAGCCCTCTTCGGGAGTGCCGGGCGGGCGGATGGCGTGGTTGTCGTGGACGAGGTCCGGGTAGTACTGGTGCGTGTCCCCGCCCAGGAAGCCGTAGAAGCGCTCGAAGCCGCGGCCCAGCGGCCAGCGCGAGTACGGCCCGGCGGCGCTCGTCTGCTCCGCGGGGGTCAGGTGCCACTTGCCAATGGCATACGTGTTGTAGCCGGCCGCCATCAGCATCTCGGAGAGGAAGCCATTCTCGAAGGGGATGGTGCCGTTGTAGCCGGGGTAGCCCAGCGACGTTTCGGTGATGGTGCCCATCCCGTTGGAGTGGTGGTTGCGGCCGGTGAGGATGCACGAGCGCGTGGGCGAGCACAGCGCGGTGGTGTGCATGTTGTTGTAGAGCAGCCCGCCTTGCGCCAGCCGGTCCAGGTTCGGCGTGCGGATGGGCGAGCCGTAGCAGCCCAGGTGCCCGAAGCCCGTGTCGTCCAGGATGATGAACAGGACATTGGGCGCGCCGGGCTTCGAGCGCAGGGGCGAAGGCCACGCGGGAGACGACTGCTCCCAGGTGCGGCCGATGACGCCGGGAAACGGACTGCCGGGTTTGTATTCCTTGAGGGACATGGGCGGGCGCGCCTCCACGCGGAGAGAAACGTTCTCGTGCGTGAGGTGCATCGCCCCCGGAGGCAGCGAATCTGCCCTCGGGACGGAGGCGGCCGGACCCAGGCCCTGGCCGCCTCCTGCTTCACACCCCGCTCACGTCACGGGGAACGGGTTGCGCTCGTGGAACTGGCGCTGGTGGAAGTACGGGTACGGCCAGGGAGTGGTGCTGGCGGCGTCCAGCGTGGCCACCTGGGCGGGCGTGAGGTTCCAGCCGATGGCGCCCAGGTTCTGGCGCAGCTGCTCCTCCGTGCGCGCGCCGATGATGACGTTGGACACGGTGGGCCGCTGGAGCAGCCAGTTGAGCGCCACCTGCGGCACCGTCTTGCCCGTCTCCTGGGCCACGGCGTCGAGCGCGTCCACGACCTTGAAGAGGTACTCCTCCGGCACCTGCGGGCCGCCGGCCGCGGTGGCGGGGTTGTTGAGGCGGCTGGTCTCCGGCTTCGGCGCGCCCCGGCGCAGCTTGCCGGTGAGCCGGCCCCAGCCCAGCGGGCTCCACACCACCGCGCCCACCTTCTGGTCCTGCGCGAGCGGCATCAACTCCCACTCGTAGTCGCGGCCCACGAGCGAGTAGTAGGCCTGGTGGGCCACGTAGCGCGCCAGGTTGTAGCGCTCCGACACGGCCAGCGACTTCATCAGGTGCCAGCCGGAGAAGTTGGAGCAGCCGAGGTAGCGGATCTTCCCCGCGCGCACGAAGCCGTCCAGCGTGTTGAGGACCTCCTCCACGGGCGTCACCGCGTCGAAGGCGTGGAGCTGGAACAGGTCGATGTAGTCCGTCTTCAGCCGGCGCAGCGAGGCCTCCACGGCGCGCGTGAGGTGGAAGCGCGAGGAGCCCACGTCGTTGGGCCCCGTGCCCGCGCGGAAGGTGGCCTTGGTGGAGATGATGGCCTTGTCGCGCCGGCCCTCCAGCGCCTTGCCGAGAATCTCCTCCGCGAGCCCGGCGGAGTAGCCGTCCGCGGAGTCGAACATGTTCACGCCCGCGTCCAGCGCGATGTCCACGAGCCGCGTGGCCTCCTTCACGTCGCTGGAGCCGAAGCCCTTGAAGAAATCACCAGCGCCACCGAATGTGCCCGTGCCCAGACTGAGGACGGGGACCTTGAAACCAGAACCACCCAGCTGCCGGTACTCCATGACGTTCACCTCGTGACGAAGCGGGAGGAAAGGCGGCCCACGTAACGGGCCGTGGCGCGGCGCGCAACCGTCGTTTCGCGACATGCGTGGTGCTTGAAGCGGAGCGTGGGGGCGCCCATCATGCGCGCGCCTTCCCGGGCGGGGAGGAAGGGGTCCAGGTCTCACGTGAGCACGTCCGCGCCACCCGCATCCGGCCGTCCGCCCATCCTGCGGGCATTGGGCTATCTGCGCCGCTATCGCCTGGAGGCGCTGGGCGCGCTGCTGTCGCTGCTGCTCGTCTCCGTGGCGAACCTGGGCGCGCCGCAGATGATCCGCATCGCCATCGACCACGGGCTCGCGCGCGGGGAGATACGGCCCGTGTGGCTGGCGGTGGGAGGCCTGGTCGCCATCGCGCTGGGGCGCGGCCTGTTCAACTTCCTGCAGGGCTACCTGGCGGAGCGCGCGTCGCAGGGCGTGGCGTTTGATTTGCGCGACGCGCTCTTCGCGCGCATCCAGCGGCTGTCCTTCAGCTACTACGACCAGGCGCAGACGGGGCAGCTGCTCACGCGGCTGACGAGCGACGTGGAGGCGGTGCGCACCTTCGTGGGCAGCGGCGTGGTGCAGTTCGCCGCGGCGGCGGCGATGCTGGTGGGCTGCGCGGGGCTGCTGCTGTACCTGGATCCGGTGCTGGCGCTGGCGGCGCTGAGCACCGTGCCGCCCATCCTGTGGGTGCTGCGCCGGTTCATGCAGCGGATGCGTCCGCTGTTCGGCCAGCTGCAGGCGCTGCTGGGCTCGCTCAACACCACGCTGCAGGAGGACCTGCGCGGGCTGCGCGTGGTGCGCGCCTTCTCCGGCGAGGCGAGGGAGCTGGAGCGCTACGGGAAGACCAACGCGGAGCTGAAGGAGAAGAACCTGCGGGTGGTGGACGCGCTGGCCGGCAACTTCCCCCTGGTCACCTTCATCGCCAGCATGGGAACGCTGATGGTGGTGGGCGTGGGAGGCTGGCGCATCCTCCATCAGAAGCTGACGCTGGGAGAGCTGGTGGCCTTCATCAGCTACCTGACCTTCCTGCTGATGCCCCTGATGACGCTGGGCTTCTTCGCGGCCAGCATGTCGCGAGCGAGCGCGTCCGCGCAGCGCCTCTTCGAGCTGCTCGACACGACGGTGGAGGTGGCGGACCGCCCGGGCGCGGTGCCACTGCCTCCATTGCAGGGCCGCATCGAGCTGCGCGACGTGCGCTTCCGCTACGCGGGCAGCGACCGCGAAATCCTGCGCGGCGTGAGCGTGACGTTGGAGCCCGGGCAGCTGGTGGCGGTGCTGGGCACCACCGGCTCCGGCAAGAGCACACTCATCAACCTGCTGCCGCGCTTCTACGACGTCACCGGGGGCGCGGTGCTGCTGGACGGACATGACGTGCGGGACGTGACGCTCGCGAGCCTGCGCTCGCAGATGGGCGTGGTGCTCCAGGACGCGCTGCTGTTCTCCGGCACGGTGCGGGAGAACATCGCCTACGGGCGCCCGGAGGCGACGCAGGCCCAGGTGGAGGCCGCGGCGGAGGCGGCCCAGGCGGCGGAGTTCATCCGCGAATTGCCTCAGGGCTACGACACGGTGGTGGGCGAGCGCGGCGTGGGGCTCTCCGGTGGGCAGCGGCAGCGGTTGGCCATCGCGCGGGCGCTGCTCACGGACCCACGGCTGCTCATCCTGGACGACAGCACGTCCGCGGTGGACGCGCGCACGGAGACCGCCATCCAGGGCGCGCTGGACGCGCTGATGCGGGACAAGCGCAGGACGGCCATCGTCATCGCCCAGCGCATCAGCACCGTGCGGGACGCGGACCTCATCCTGGTGCTGGATGAGGGGCGTATCGCCGCGAAGGGGCGCCACGAGGAGTTGAAGGCCTCCAGCGAGCTGTACAACGACATCCTCGGGTCGCAGCTGCAGCCGCCGCGTCAGGAGGAGGTGGCATGAGGCGGCCTGGAAGCATCGAGGCGATGGCGGAGCTGGAGATGGGCCGCGCGAAGCACCGCGGGAAGGTGCTGCGCCGGCTGCTGGGCGAGCTGCGTCCGCACGCGAGCACGCTCACCGTGGCGATGGTCTTCATCCTGGTGGGCGCGGCGTGCCAGGCGCTGGGGCCGTACCTGATGAGCCGGGCCATCGACCACGACATCGGCTCGGGGGACGGCTGGGGGTTGTTGCGGACGATGGGGGTGTTGTTCGTCGTCTACGTCGTGGGATTGCTGACGCAGCAGGCGCAGACGCGGCGGGTGGGCCACACGGGGCAGCACGTCCTGTCGGACCTGCGCCTGCGCCTCTTCTCGCGGCTCCAGCAGCTGCCGCTGTCGTGGTTCGACCGGCGGCCGCTGGGCGACCTGATGAGCCGGATGCTCAGCGACGTGGACACGCTCAACCAGCTCTTCGCGCAGGGGCTGACGCAGCTGTTGGGGTCGCTGCTGGGGCTGGTGGGCGTGCTCGTCGCGATGTTCGCGCTCAACTGGCGCCTGGCGCTGGCGTGCTTCTCCCTCATCCCCGCCATCGTGTTCACCACGTGGTTCTTCGCGTCGCGGGCGCGCAATGCCTACCGCAAGACGCGGCAGACGGTGGGCGACGTGACGGCGAACCTCCAGGAGGAGATTGGAGGCGTGCGGCAGGCGCAGGCCTTCAACCGCACGGAGAAGAACATCGAGCGCTTCCGTGACAGGAACGCGGCAAACCGCGACGCGAACGTGGCGGCGGTGGGCATCACGTCCGCGTTCTCGCCGGCCATCGACCTGCTCTCCACGCTGTCCACGGCGCTGGTGATTGGCTACGGCGGCGCGCTGGCGCTGAGCGGGCAGCTCACGGTGGGCGGCGTGGCGGCGTTCCTCATCTACGTGCAGCAGTTCTTCCGGCCGGTGCAGCTGGCCGCGTCCGTGGCCGCGCTGATGCAGTCCGCGCTGGCGGGGGCGGAGCGCATCTTCTCCATCCTCGACGAGACCACGGAGCCGCCAGACGTGGCGGGCGCGATGGAGCTGGGGCCGCTCCAGGGCCAGGTGGTGTTCGAGGGCGTGTCCTTCGGCTACGACGCCGCGCGGCCGGTGCTGCGCGACGTGTCCTTCCACCTGGAGCCCGGCCAGACGCTGGCGTTGGTGGGGCGCACGGGCGCGGGCAAGACGACGGTGGCCAGCCTGGTGCCGCGCTTCTACGACGTGACCGGGGGCACGGTGCGCGTGGACGGGCACGACGTGCGCCAGGTGACGCGCGCGAGTCTGCGCCAGCAGATGGCCATGGTGCTCCAGGAGCCGTTCCTCTTCAGCGGCAAGGTGGCGGACAACATCGCCTATGGGAAGGCGGACGCCACCCGCGAGGACGTAGAGGCGGCGGCGAAGGCGGTGCACGCGCACGACTTCATCACCCAACTGCCGCAGGGCTACGACACCGTGCTGGGCGAGGGCGGCGCGACGCTCAGTCAGGGGCAGCGGCAGTTGCTCGCGTTCGCTCGCGCGGTCATCGCCAATCCGCGAGTGCTCATCCTGGACGAGGCGACGGCGAACATCGACACGCGCACGGAGGCGCTCATCCAGCTGGCGTTGGGGCAGCTGTTGTCCGGCCGCACGAGCATCGTCATCGCGCACCGGCTCAACACCATCCGCCACGCGGACCTCATCCTGGTGCTGGAGCACGGCACCGTGGTGGAGCGCGGCAACCACGAAGAGCTGCTCGCGAAGGGCGGGCACTACGCGGAGCTGTACCACCAGCAGTTCCGCGACACGCCGGAGCCGACGGTCAAGGCGCTGGGCTGAGCGCGCGCCGCAGCCACGGTCATCCAAACCCATGCGCCTCGTCGTTACGGGGGGCTTCGCCTCTGTGCCGGGCGGAAACATGCACCCACGGTGCTCGGACGAGGCTCGATGGGCCGTCTCCGGCATTCCAGTTCCCGCCAGGCCTGCATCTCGCTTGCACGGCTGACCGCCCTTCGTTACCCAGCGGCCGAGGGTGCGGCCCCGGCGGCATGCGCTTCGAGGTGGCGATCTCCAGCATTCATTGCGTTGGAGCCGGACGCGCCCCTCTTCACCCCTTCAGGGAGCAGGCATGGCAGGCAGTCGAGGGACAGCGTTGGTGACGGGCTCGTCCGCGGGAATTGGCGCGGTGTATGCCCGGAGGCTGGCGGCGCTCGGGTATGACCTGGTCCTGGTCGCTCGGCGGGAGGAACGACTGAAGGCGCTGGCGGCGGAGCTGACGGCGGCGCATGGCATCCGCGCGGAGGTGCTGCGGGCGGACCTCACGGTGCACGCGGACCTTCAGCGGGTGGCCGGGCGCGCGGCGGGCGAGGACCTCACGCTGCTCATCAACAACGCGGGCATGGGTGGCTATGGCCCCTTCGCGCAGGTGGAGCCCGCGGCGCTGGAAGGCCTGGCGAACCTGCACATGATGGCGCCGATGCTGGCCACGCGCGCGGCGCTGCCCGGCATGCTGGCGCGGGGCAAGGGCGCGGTCATCAATGTTGCCTCCCTGCTCGCCTTCTCCGGCGCGATGCCGCCGGGTCCCCTGCCCCACCGGGCCACCTACGCGGGCGCGAAGGCGTTCCTCGTCCACTTCACCCGCACGCTCGCGGGAGAGCTGCGCGGCACGCCCGTGGTGGCGCAGGTCGTCTGCCCGGGCATGACCTTCACGGAGTTCAACGGCGGCTATCCCGGCACCATGTCACCAGAGGACGTCGTCACCGCGTCGCTCGTCGCGCTGGAGCGCGGTGAGACGGTCTGCGTCCCCGGACTGGAGGCAGCGGAGGCGCTCGTGGCCCTGGAGAAGGCGGAGACAGGACTGCTGCGTGGGGCGACCCATGCATTGGCCGGGCGGTACCGGACGGCCTGAAACGCATTTGCTGCACATGCATCCATTCAGGCATTCATCTGCACGGAGGAAGCACTCATGAGCGGAACCTCGACGCGACCCGCGGAGAAGAGCGGCACCTTCAAGCTGGGCGGAGATTTGCCCGTCCACCGGCTGGGCTACGGCGCCATGCAGCTCACGGGCCCTGGCATCTGGGGCCCGCCCAAGGACCGGGCGGAGGCGGTGCGCGTGTTGCGCCGCGCGCTGGAGCTGGGCGTGGACTTCATCGACACGGCGGACTCCTACGGCCCCTACGTCAGCGAGGAGATCATCGCGGAGGCCCTGCACCCCTACGCCAAGGGCGTGGTGGTGGCGACGAAGGCAGGCCTGGTGCGCACGGGTCCCAACGAGTGGCACCCGGTGGCCGCGCCGAAGTACCTGCGCCAGCAGCTGGAGATGTCGCTGCGCCGGCTGAAGCTGGAGCGCATCGACCTGTACCAGTTGCACCGCATCGACCCGAAGGTCCCGGTGGAGGAGTCACTGGGCGAGCTGAAGGCGCTGCTGAAGGAAGGGAAGATCCGCCACATCGGCCTGTCGGAGGTGTCGGTGGAGGAGATTGAGCGGGCACGCAAGGTGGTGGACATCGTGTCGGTGCAGAACCGGTACAACCTGACCGACCGAGTGCACGAGAAGGTGTTGGACTACTGCGAGAAGGAGAACCTGGGGTTCATCCCGTGGTTCCCGCTGGCGACGGGCGGTCTGGCGAAGCCGGGGAGCACGCTCGACTCCGTGGCGAAGAAGCACAACGCGACGCCCGCGCAGATTGCCCTCTCCTGGCTGCTGGAGCGCTCGCCGGTGATGCTGCCCATCCCGGGCACGTCCTCCGTGAAGCACCTGGAGGAGAACGTCGCGGGCGCGGAGGTGAAGCTCAACAAGGACGAGCTGGCCGCCGTGGACGCGCAGGCGTCGGGGCGCTGAAGCATCAGCCCTGCTTCGCTTGAAGCACCCCATCGGCTCACGGGCGGAGGGGGTGCTCGCGGCACTTCACGTGGCGAGCGTCCGCCGGCCACGAATCTTCGTGAACGCGTGCGAGCTCAGATAGGCGTAGCTTTGGGGTGCGCGCAGTTCCGGCGAGATGTCCCCCAGAGGGAAGGGCTTCGCGAAGACGTGGACCTTTCCCACCTGGATCGCGACACCGCCCTCGCATCGCGAGAAGTAGCGGTCGTAGTCCTCCTTCAGGATGCCCCCCACCCGCGAGTAGCGGCGCCAGAGCTGCTCGGGAGCAGCCTCGTCGATGCCCAGGATGTCGAAGAAGCCGACGACCTGCTTCACCGGGCTGGAGGAGTAGACAACGACGTGTGAGACCTCCCTGCGGAAGGCGCGCTTGCGGAACTCGACGCGCTTGAGCCCTTCCAGGATGGGCGTCGCATACCGGGGCTGGATGGGCAGCAGGACTACAGACCGAGGCGTTGGCGAAGCCATTCACGACCTCCCGGCTGGACCGTGGTGATGGACTGCGGAGGGCCGTTGAGCACTCCATGGCGACAGAGGTCACTGAGAGGAATGGGCTCCTTCAGGATGGCTGCTTGTCGGAAGAGGATGGCGAGCACTTCGCCATTCGAGCACAGCGTCTGCATGTCGCGAAGGGAGAACACCGTGCGTTTACCCACCGTGGCGGCGATCTCTTCGGCATCCGCGGACACCAGCGTCTGCTCGGCGATGCCCACGACCGTCACGGCCTTCTGGGAGTGGCTCAGGTAGAACAGCAGGGACGCACCGGGCTCTATCTGTCGGATCAACGCCCGGCATAGGTACGCCTTCCTCAGGCCATTCCCAAAGGGGTGGATGCCGGGCTCCAGCGACAACTGCGAGTCCGCGTCCGGGAAAAGCAGGTGATGGAACCGGGGCTCGATGGGGATGATGAAGGACGGCACGTCGAACTTCATCGCGGGCGGCCCGTGGCGCACGTGGAAGTCGAGGGGTGAAAGCACTTCGGGCGCATCCCCTGCACGCATTCGTTTCAAGAGGACGAGTTCGCCAGATTCCGTACGCCCTTCCACCTGGAATCCGAAGTCCTCGAACATGGCGATGAGCGCGCCCTGGCGCTCGTAGGCCGTCACGTAGATGAAGTCGTGCCCGTTCTTCGAAACGTGCTCGAAGACACTCTTGAGCAGCAGCTCGCCCAGGCGGCGTCCCTGATGCGCGGGCGCGACCTTGAATGTGCAGAGCTTCAGCGTGCGTCCCTTGTGGCCCAGGACGCCCTCCTCGTCCTTGATGAGGCACAGCGCGGCCAGATGACGCCCCTGCCCCCGCACCACCCAGCATCGTCGGTGGTCCATCTGGCATCTGCGGAACCAACCATCGAATGACGGGTAGTCCCCTCGGAGGCTGTCGAGGAAAGGGTCCTCCGCGTCGACGTCATGCGCGAACGTGAACTCCACCGCTGGCGGAGGCCGGGCGAACCTGGCTCGCAAGCCCTGCACCATGGAGAGGGCTTCGCCGACCGTGACAACGCGTTCCTTCAGTCCAACGCGCTTCGCCTTCCGGTGGATGCGCAGGTCTTCTGTCACCAGGACGCCCACGGCGTTGGACCGAACAGCGGCCAACAGCTGGTGGTCTACCCAATCATTCGAGTGGAGTTCAGGGCTCCCCAGAACCTCGTCCCAGCTTGTGGGAACGGGAGGCGCCGCGGGAAGAGGGAGGTATTTGCCGAGCAACAACTCGCGAAGCCAGCGGCGTGCCTCGTCGCGGTCCCTCTCGACATCCACCTTGATGGCTGGATGGATGAAGAGCTGATAGCCAGCCTCTTCAATGGCTCTTACCAGCCGGGTCGCGGGCTCCATCATTGCCTCAACCTGTTCGGGCGAGGTGGGCTCCAATGGAATCAAGACATTCGTATCGATCAAGAGCTTCGTGACATCCCCCTTACTGCTGTCATGAGGCGTGAAGCCTACTCACGCGTCTGACACCCGTCACTTCCGCTTCATGTAGCGCAGGAGGAGCGTCACCAGCTCCTCCTGGAGCAGCCCCTGGGACAGGGACTCGGGGCGCTCCACCACGGCGCGGTGGATGACCGCGTGGGACACCGTGTCGATGAGCCACAGGGCCAGCTCCGGGTCCGGCACGTCCGTGCGGAATTGGCTCAGGGCCTCCAGCATGAGCGCGTCCTCCGGACCCCACTTCCTGGGGGGACGTGATGGCAGCTCCTCCGTCAGCGCGTGGTGCAGCTTCGGGTTCACCGCGTGCGCCGCGAAGCCCAGCGCCACCAGCGTCCGGATGAGGTCCTCCAGCGTCTTGAACTTCCGCGTCGACAGCACCTCTCGGGCGGCGGCGCGCTGCTCCTTCACGTGCCGGCGTGACACCTCCACCACCAGTGCCTCCTTGCCTGGGAAGAACTGGTACAGCGATGCCACGTTCACGCCCGCTCGCTCCGCGATGCGGTTCGTCGTCAGCTTCGCGTAGCCGTCGCGCACCAGAATGTCAGCAGTCGCCTGCACCAACGCGTCCACCGTCGCTCGCGAGCGCTCCTGCGTGGGTGTCTTCCGAGGGGAAAGCTTCGCGCGCGGCATGCCGGACTCCTGGGACGGGAACGCAAGCTGACAACATAAGCAGTCCCTTACATTCTTGTCTCCGTCGCTGCTTGCCCGCGACAGGAGACCTTTCATGTCCCATGACACTCTGCCGGTGCTCGTCATCGGCGCAGGGCCCACCGGCCTGACGCTCGCGTGTGACCTCGCTCGTCGAGGCATCCGCGTGCGAATCGTGGATGCGGCCCCGGGCCCCTTCGTCGGGTCTCGCGGCAAGGGGCTTTCGCCTCGTACGCTGGAGGTGCTGGACGACCTGGGCGTGCTCGATGCCGTGCTCGCCGCGGGCATGGCCTATCCCCGCCTCCGCCTCCACTGGCGCCGCTTCGTCGTGGGACGCTGGACCATGATGGCCCGCCGCGCCGCCACGCCGGACGTGCCCCACCCCAATCCCTGGCTCGTACCCCAGGCCCGCACCGAGGGCATCCTGCGTGACCGGCTGGCATCGCTGGAAGTCCCGGTGGAGTTCGGCACCGCGCTCACCGGCTTTACCCAGGACGACACCGGCGTCACCGCCACCCTCACCCGCGACGGCGCGGAGGAGACCGTCCGCGCGGAGTACCTGGTGGGCGCGGACGGCGGACACAGCCGCGTTCGCAAGGCGCTGGGCCTGACCTTCCACGGCGTCACCCACGAGGAGGAGCGCATGGTCGTGGGCGACGTGCGCGTGGACGGATTGGACCCCTCGCACTGGCATGTGTGGCCCTTCGCCACGGGCGGCATGGTGGCGCTGTGCCCGCTGCCCGACACGGGCCGCTTCCAGCTCGCCCTCCAGGTGAAGCCCGGCGCTCCCCTGCCGGAGCTCACCGAGGCCGCGATCCACCAGCGCATCCAGGAGGCCGCCCGCCCTGGCTCCAAGCTGCGACTGCATGACGCGAGCTGGCTGTCCGTGTACCGCCCCAACGTGCGCATGGTGGACCGCTACCGTGTGGGCCGCGTGTTCATCGCGGGCGATGCCGCGCATGTGCACCCTCCCGCCGGAGGCCAGGGCCTCAACACGGGCGTGCAGGATGCCTACAACCTGGGCTGGAAGCTGGGCCACGTGCTCCAGGGCGCGGACCCGGCACTGCTCGACACCTACGAAGCAGAGCGGCTGCCCGTCGCCGCGCGGGTGCTCGGGCTGTCCTCGAAGCTGTTCGACGGCATGCGGCAGGGACGCATGAAGGCCCTGAACCGGGGCGACGAGCTGCGGCAACTGGGCCTGGGCTATCGCGGCGGACCGCTCGCGCCAGAGGTTCCCGGCGACACGGCGCGGGTGCAGGCCGGAGACCGCGCCCCGGACGCCCCCTGCGTGGATGCCCACGGAAAACCTGTCCGACTGTCGGACAGGTTTCGCGGCCCCCACTGGACGCTGCTCGCCTTTGGAACCGCGCGCGCGGATGCCGTCACGTGGCCCGGCGATTTCGTGCGCGTCGTCCGCATCCTCGGGAAGAGCGCGGCCCCCATCCCCGAGGCCCTACTCGACAGGGACGGCCATGCCCACCGTGCCTACGACGTGGTCCCGGGAAGGGATGCGCTCATCCTGGTTCGTCCGGATGGATACGTGGGACACGCGTCCCGGCCCGGCGACCTCGCGGCGCTGACCGCGTTCCTCACGCCGCTCCTGCCCGCACGCGCGGAGTCCGATACAAAGGCCACCGCGTAGAGAGAGCCACGCCGCGGGGCTTCGCATTTTCGCGAGGCCCATGGAGACTCTCCCCATGTCCATCCGCTCCTTCCGTGGAAGCGCCGCCCGCGCAGCGCTCGGCCTCCTGACGCTGTCCGCCTGCGGCTCCGGCGACGACACCGACCCGTCCTCCCGGCGCTTCCGCGTGCGCATCGAGAACGTGGCGCCCTTCCAGAACCTCAAGTCCGGCCGGTTCGACACGAAGATAAGCGGCACCTCACCGGGTCCGCTGGCCCCGGGCGACACCTACGAGTTCAGCTTCACCGCGGGCCGCAACCACCGCCTGTCCTTCGCCACCATGTTCGGCGCATCCAACGACTGGTTCTTCGGCACCGAGCCCCGGGGCATCCCGCTCTACTCCGCCGACGGGCAGCCGGTGACCGGCAACGTCACCTCCCAGGTCGTCCTCTGGGACGCGGGCACGGAGGTGAACGAAGAGCCCGCCGTGGGCGCGCACACCGCCCCGAAGCAGGCCACCTCCACGGACGGCCCGGGCATCAACGACTTCAACTCCAACAACGTGCGGCGCGTGGGCACGCAGCCCGTGCTCAGCAGCGGCCTGCCGTTCAACCTGCCCCCGCTCGCGACGATGATCCGCGTGCAGTTGGCCCACGACTCGGCCACGCAGCGCTTCACCGTGCGCATCGAGAACGTCTCCGACGACCGCAATACCCTGAGCACCTCCGAAGGCATCAAGCCCGTGCGCATCACCCCAGGGGTCTGGGTGGTGGGCGCAGGCAACGAGCCCCTCTTCACTGAAGGGCAGCCGGACCGGGGCCAGGGCCTGGAGGCGCTCGCGGAAAACGGCGACGCCACCGCCCTGGACACCTGGCTCAAGCCGCTGAATGGAGTGGCCACGCCCCTGTCACCGGGCGTCTTCGCCTTGCACAACGCCGCCTCGCCGCTGTTCACGGAAGGCGCGCAGGACCGGGGCCTGGGATTGGAGGCGCTCGCGGAAGGCGGCGATGCCTCGCGGCTGGCCAACGCCCTCTCTTCGACTCCGCCCGCGGGCGTGAGCAAGTCAGGCACCTTCAACACGCCCGTGGACGCGGCCGTCCCCGGTCCCCTCCTGCCGGGCCTTGCCTACGAATTCACCGTCAACGCCAGCCCCGGAGACCGGCTGTCCTTCGCGACCATGTTCGGCCAGTCCAATGACTGGTTCTTCGGCCCCGACGAGCAGGGCATCGCGCTCTTCGACAAGGCCAACGACCCTGTGACGGGCGACATCACGTCCAAGCTGTTCCTGTGGGACGCGGGCACGGAGCTGGACGAAGAGCCCGCCGTGGGCCCCCACCAGGGTGCCCCCGAGTGGACCGTGGACACCAACAAGACCGTGCGACGGGTACCCCCGTCGCGCTACGGCACGCCCCTGTCCCAGCACCTGCGCGTCACCCTCACGGCGGAGTAGTTCGCGCGGGACTTCAGACGGCTTCGCGCTCCAGCGTGTCCTCGTCGTCGGAGTCCACCGCGGGCTCGTCCTGGAAGGCGCTGGGCAGCAGGCTGAAGGGCAACACCTTCGCCAGCGCCGCCAACAGCAGGATGCCGCCCGGCGCGGCGAAGATGGCCAGCGCGGGGATGGCCTTCGCCACGTCGATGAGCTGCGCGCGCATGCGCTGTCGCTCGTCGGCGGTGAGCTTCTGGCGCCGCGCCGCCTTGGTGAGCAGCACCGCCAGGTCGCCCGTCTCGCGCGCCTCCTGCATGAGCCGGTGGAAGTTCTTCTCCAGCGTCTCCTGCATGCCGCCCATGAGCTCCTCGCCCATGGCGCCCGCCGCGTCCGACACAGTGAAGACATCCACCAGTGAGCGGTGCCGCGCGTAGAACTCCGCCATCTCCAATTCCAGACGGCGCAGCTCCGCGTGGGGCACGTGCAGCGCACCCGCCAGCGTGTCGATGAAGGCCCGTTCCCGCCGCGTGCGCCGGCCGTCCACCAGCGCCGCCAGCAGCGCCTGCTCCAGCAACAGGTGGCGCATGTCCACGCTGCGCACGCGGCGCACCACGTCCCGCACGTCGCGCTTGCGCTCGAAGGACTGGCGCACCGCGGCCTTCACCTCGCCCTCCAGCGAGTGCGGCAGCTTCAGTCCCTCCACCTGCCGGAGGATGGCGCGGCGCGCGGGCGCGCTGGGTTCGCGGTCCACGCACGCAAGAGCGGTGAGCACGTCCACCAGGAGCGCCTTCTGCTTCGCCGCGAAGTCCCGCCGCCGCTCCGCCATCGCGCGCGACAGCCGCCCGGTCGAGAACAAGTCGATGGCCTGCCGGCAGAACAGCTGCGCGTCCGCGTACTGCGCGCCGTTGTGCAGCACCAGCCCGTACACCGGGTCGCCGGCCAGCGACGGTGCCCGCTTGTCGAGCGCGTCCTCCACCCGGCCCACCATCCGCCGGGGCACCGGCAGCCCCGCCGCCAGCCGCGCGTCCAGCGCCATCGCCAGGTCCAGCTCGCCCGCCAGCACCGCGAAGAGCACCAGCAGCTGCTCCACCCGCGGGCCCTCCGG
Source organism: Corallococcus exiguus (assembly GCF_009909105.1). Taxonomy (NCBI): domain Bacteria; kingdom Pseudomonadati; phylum Myxococcota; class Myxococcia; order Myxococcales; family Myxococcaceae; genus Corallococcus; species Corallococcus exiguus. Next base: position 1,428,799 of record NZ_JAAAPK010000001.1, on the reverse strand, counting down.
CGCGTCCATCACCCGCGCCAGGTCCAGCGCCATGCGCGCCAGCGTGCGCACCACGGCGTGGAACAGCTCGTCCTCCACCGCGCGCGCCGGGACGTCGAAGGGCTCACCCCCGTCCACCGGCGAGGGCAGCGGCACGGGCGTGCCGTAGACGAGCCCCGAGGCCCGCAGCGTGCGGCGCAGGAAGGCGCGGCCCCGGGCTCGGCCGGAGGAGGTTTCCGGAAGCGGCGATGTCGGGACGGGCGCGGGGGAGCGCGCATGCGCGGCGACCACGTCCGTCAGGAGCGCGGCCAGCCAGGTCCCCCTTCCAAAAACCAGCACCGACACCGGTACACCCCACAAAAGCGTGCGGCCGGACCCCGCCGGAAGCACACGAAGCGGGGAATAACCCAGTCGCATCCGCGATGCCACCCGGCCCCAGGCCCACGGCGGCGTCCGGCAACAGATGCTGATGCATGGTGGAAAAAACAGCGCGCCCGTCCACCCAGGGCGGACGAGCGCGCGGAGACACCTGGCCAGGAAGGCCTACAGCGCGGTGGCCTTGCCCGGCTCCAGGGCGAGCACCTTGGTGGTGGCCCGGGTCTTCTTCAGCTCGGTGGTGAGCGCGTCCGGGGTGCCGGACAGGGCGGGGAAGGTGCCGTAGTGCATGGGCACCACGGTCTTCACCTTCAGCAGCTTCGCGGCGACGGAGGCCTGCGCGGGGTCCATGGTGAAGTGGCCACCAATGGGGAGCAGGGCCACGGTGGGCTTGAACTGCTCCGCGATGAGGGCCATGGAGCTGAAGGCCCCGGTGTCACCCGCGTGGTACAGCGTGGGGCCGTTGGCGATTTCGATGACGAAGCCCAGGGGAGCACCGGCGTACTGCGACGCGCCCTTCGGGTCCGCCTGGTAGCTGCTGGAGTGGACCGCCTCCACCAGGTGGATGGTGGCGTCCTTCACCGTGAACGTCCCGCCCGCGTTGGCGCCCATGCCCTGCGCCTCCGGCAGGCCCAGGAGGTTCACCAGCTCGAAGGAGCCGTACACCTTGGCGCTCGTCTTCTGGGCGAGGGCCTTGGTCTCACCCACGTGGTCGAAGTGGCCGTGGGACACGAGGATGGCGTCCACCGCCTCCGGCCACGTGGCGCCCTGCGGCGCCTTGGGGTTGGTGAACCACGGGTCGATGGCGATGGTCGCGCCGCCCGGCGTCTTCACCACGAAGGCGGCGTGGCCCCACCACGTCACCTCCGTCTTGCCCGCCGTGGCCGCCGCCTTGCCCGCCGCCGCCTTGGCCGGCGCCTTCGCGTCCGCCTTGGGAGCCGCCGGCGTCGTCGGCGTGCCCTGCGCGAAGGCCGCGCCCGCGACGCCCAGCACCGCACCCACCACCACTGCCTTCAGCTTGTTGCCCATCGTTGTCCGCTCCAGGAGGAAGGAAAGAGACGACATGTCGCCGTGCCGCCCGGGGGCGCCGCACGGCTGGGGCGCGACATACCACCCCACCAGGGAGGCGGAAGGGGGCTGGCGCGTCCGGTTGCATTGGGAAGGACACATGCCTTCATCCACCCACGGCGGGGGATTGTGGCCCCGGGGAGGATGCAGCGCGCTACGCTCGATGGCCGCGTGGACCATCGATTCCAAGTCAGCCTCCGTGGGGTCATCGACCTCCTGTCCCACCACCTGTACAGCTCGCCCGGGGTCTACGTGCGGGAGCTGCTCCAGAACGCCACGGACGCCATCCGCGCCCGCCAGTTGCTGGAGCCCCAGGCCACCGGAGCCGTGGGGCTGGAGCTGCGGGAAAAGCAGGACGGCGGGCCGCCCACCCTGCTCTTCACGGATGAAGGCGTGGGGCTGACAGAAGAGGAGATCCACCGCTTCCTGGCCACCATCGGCGAGTCCTCCAAGCGCGAGCAGTTGGAGGCCCGCCGCAACGACTTCATCGGCCAGTTCGGCATCGGCCTCTTGTCGTGCTTCATGGTGTGCGACGAGCTGCTGGTGGTGACGCGCTCGGCGAAGGGCGACGGGCGGACGCTGGAGTGGCGGGGCCGGCACGACGGCACGTACGACGTGCGCGTCTCCGAACACCCGCTGGACGCTCCCGGCACGCACGTCTACCTGGTGGCCCGCGCGGACATGGTGGAGTGGTTCACGCCGGAGCGGGTGCGCCAGCTGGCGAAGCACTACGGCGGCCTGTTGCCCTTCCCCGTGCGGCTCACGGTGAATGCACAGACGGAGTCGCTCAACCCGGACGGTCCGCCCTGGCGCCGCTTCTACGAGACGGCGGGAAACCGGCGGCAGGCGCTGCTCGCGTACGGGCGCGAGGTGTTCGGCACGGACTTCCTGGATGTGATTCCGCTGCGCTCGGAGGCGGGAGACGTGGACGGCGTGGCATATGTGTTGCCGGCGTCTCCGCACTTCAATGCGAAGCAGAAGCACCGCGTGTACCTGAAGCAGATGCTGCTGTCGGAGAGCGCGGAGAACCTGCTGCCGGAGTGGGCGTTCTTCGTGAAGTGCGTGGTGAACGCGAACGGCCTGAGGCCCACCGCGAGCCGCGAGTCCTTCTACGAGGACACGGTCCTGGCGAAGGCGCGCGAGGCACTGGGGCAGTCCCTGCGCAAGTACCTGATGGACCTGGCGCACGAGGATCCCCGGTCGTTGCAGCGGTTGATTGCGTTGCACGGGCTGTCGGTGAAGGGGCTGGCGCTGGACGACGATGACTTCTACCGGCTGGTCATCCACTGGCTGCCATTCGAGACGTCGCTCGGGGTGATGACGTTGGCGGACTACCGGAAGTCGTGGCCGGTGGTGCGCTACACGCCGACCTTGGACGGGTTCCGGCAGGTGGCGCGGGTGGCGGCGGCGCAGGGGCTGTGCGTGCTGAACGCGGCGTACACGCATGACACGGCGCTGCTGGAGAAGCTGCCGCACGTGGTGCCGGAGGCGCAGGTGGCACCGTTCTCGTCGGCGGACCTGCCGCAGAGCTTCGAGGAGCTGACGCTGGACGAGCGCGAAGCCGTCTACCCGCTGCTGCGTCTGGCCGAGCGCGTGCTGGCGCCGTTCCGCTGCGGGGTGGAGGTGAAGAAGTTCTTCCCGGCGGAGGTGCCCACGCTCTACAGCTCGGACGCGGAAGGGGCGTTCAAGCGGGACGCGGAGCGGGCGCGAGAGGAGTCGGACGACCTGTACGCGGGCGTGTTGGACGGAGTGATGGCGGGCACGGGCGGACAGGACCGCGCGCTGCTTTGCCTCAACCTGCACAACCCGGTGGTGCGCAAGCTGGCCGCGGTGGAGGGGCGGGAGTTGCTGAAGCTGTCGGTGGAGATGCTCTACGTGCAGGCGCTGCTGTTGGGTCAGCACCCGCTGAACGCGCAGGAGATGGCGCTGCTGAACCATGGACTGCTGGGGCTCATCTCGGCGCGGCTGGACGAAGGCGGCGGCGGGAGTGGGTCGTCAGGTCCGGGCTCGCGGGGGATGCACTGATGGTGGACTGGCATCAGCAGGTGGAGGCCCTGCGAGCGCAGGCGGAGGAGCTGCCGGAAGGCGACGCGAAGGTGCGCGCGCTGGAGGAGGCGGTGCGGCTGACGGACGCGCACGGCGACGTGCCGCTGGGGTACGAGCTGCGGGATTCGCTCATCGACGCGGCGACGTTCGGGGGCTATCCGGACAAGGCGCTGGTGGCGTTCGCATGGTGCCGGGGGCAGCAGAAGAAGGACCCGCAGCGGTTCGACCCGGAGGACATGCTCTGGAAGCAGAAGTGGGTGGTGGGCCGGCTGGACGAGTTCCCGCACATCAGCCGCAAGCAGATTGCCGACGCGCTGGATGACGTGGAGCAGAGCTTCGCGAAGCTGGACGCGGGCAAGCGCGCGGCGCTGAAGCTGCGCTACCAGATGGCCCGCGACATGGGGGACACGGAGGAGGCGGAGCGCCTGTGGGAGGCGTGGCTCGTCACGCCCAGGGACCACCTGACGGACTGCCGCGTCTGCGAATTGGACGATGAGCTGGACCACCACGTGGACAAGGGCGAGTGGGAGCAGGCCATCCAGAAGGCGAAGCCCATCCTGGACGGGCGCCAGTCCTGCGCGGAGATCCCGCACCTGACGCTGGGCACGCTGCTGTATCCGTTCTTCAAGCTGGAGCGGATGAAGGAAGCGCGGGACTGCCACATGCGCGGTTACGCGATGGTGGCGAAGAACCGCGAGTTCCTCGCCACGGTGGGAGAGCACCTGGAGTTCCTGGCGCTGACGGGCAACCTGTCGCGCGGGTTGACGCTGCTGGAGAAGCACCTGGGCTGGGCGCTGGAGCACTCCAGCTACCGGGACCGGTTCAGCTTCTACACGGCGTCGTCGTTCCTGCTGGGGCAGGTGGTCGCGGACGGACGGGATGAGGTGAGCCTGCGCTTGCCACGCGCGTTCGCGTTGCACGCGGTGGACGGGGGCTATGGGACGCGGGCTCTGAAGGACTGGCTGGAGTCGCAGGCTCGCGACATCGCGGCGCGGTTCGATGCTCGGAACGGGACGAAACGGTTCACGGGATTGCTGGCTCGCAATGAGGTGCTGGCAAAGGAAGCGCGGTTGTTCCCGTTGGATTGAGCAGAACCGTGAACTCACGCGACGAGCAACTCAGGCGTCAAATCGAGGATGCATTCTCGGATGTCCCCCGCCCCGAGAAGAGACGCGTCGCCTATGCACGCGGTGCATGGGAGACGCCAAAACTCGTTCGGGACTTCGGGGGGCGCCACTGGAAGGACGTCCCAATAGATAAGGTGCGCGACCATGCGGCGCATCTCTCGCTGTTCAGCCCGGAGGCACTCGCCTACTACCTTCCGGCCTATCTCAGCGCGGCGCTCGTGGATCTTGATGTGCGCGACTTTCTCCTGTCCTCATTGACCATCTCTGATGAAGCACAGCCAGACCTACGCGCCTTCTTCCTTCGCAGGTTTGATCGATTGAGCCTGCCCCAAAGGAACGCCATCCGGATGTTCCTCATCCACATGAGGGACGCATCCAATTCGCCAATCTCCAAGCAGTCCTGGTCCCAAGCGTTGGAGATGTATTGGGAGGCCGGCAACCGCGAAAGCGATGAAAAGACGCCAAGGTAGAGTCCATCGCCTGCGAAATCCGAGTGCCATTTCTCCTGCCAGTCTCTGAGTTTCCAGCCATGCAACCAAGCGGTGTAAGCCATGCAACGACGATTCGATGGGGACTTGGGCTGTTGCTGGGACTGGAGGTCCTCTTCGCTCTTGCCATTGCATGGAATGCCTCCCCACGGACGCGATTCGCGGAGGGCTTTTCGGAAGCCTCCTTCCGTTCGATTCAAGCCGGAGAGTCGGAGGCGGAGGTCATCCGGAAGCTCGGACAACCTCTCGCCAGGCTCCCCCATGAAGGGGCGTCAGGCCACGAACGGGTGCTGCGCTACTCCGACCAACAGGGCCCCACGGACAACTACGAAGCCTTCCTCGTGAGGTTGAACGAAGAGGGACGGGTGCGAACCACTGAGCATTTCCTGTACTGGGATTGATCCCATGAGCGCCCCTCCGCCATCGTCCATGAACCGCATCCCCAGCTTGATGCTGGCAGGGGCCGCGCTGTTCCTCTCCTTCGTGATGTATGGCGTTTTCATGGTCCGCCACCTCTTCAAGAGCGAGGATGCGCTGATCCGGATCGCGGCCTGGCATCTCCCGGTCGCCGGGCTCGCCATCGCGCTGAGCGTCCATGCCAGCGTGAAACACCGTTCCAACGCCGGCCTGGGACTGCTCGTCTGCTCCGTCTTCGCCGTTCTGCTCTTCCTCTGCTTCAGTACCTCCTGAAGGAGTGGCGCCCCTCGGTCCGCCACTCGCATCTAGCTGCCAGGGCCATTCAATAGCCCCCGAGGAAGCAAGCCAGGGGACCTCGCTTCGAAGCGTCGAACATCCTTGACGAGTTCCCGGACAGACGCGTCGCGCAGGTGCCCTTGGTATGCCAGGGTGTCTTCACACCGGAGAAGCAACCATTCGATATCCCCAATGGGGACGTCTGGCCTCTTCGAGAGCCCGTGAAGAACTCCGGCCAGGTCGCGAACCCATTGGTCCTTCTCACTCATCCGTCGTGGTTCCGTAGATTGGCGCATGGAAGCCGCGCTCTACATCGGCCCGAACATCGCCACTGATTTGCACCGCCATCAGGATCCCGGCGTCCCCGATCCGCATCCACCACTCGCGTTCGCCGAGTTGCTCGATGTGGAGCCAGTGGTCGACAACCAGTTCGTCAAACACCCCGAACGAAACGTTCTCTCCAGGGTATTCAGCCCCATAAAAACACGCCATTCCTAATGTGTTCTCGAGCGCGCTTCATACTCTGCGATGTAATGCTCAACAGGATAGGCCGTGCCAGTTACATGGAGCTCGCCGGTCACCCTGTCTACAATCATGGGTGCATTCCCGCCTACCGAAAAGGCCGGGTCCCCAGTTTCCACGTGCCGCTTCGAGGCATAGAAGAAAACCCATCCGAACTCACGCTCGATCGTGCGCTCATCGAGAATAATCAACTCCGCCCCAGCTCGAGCGCTCACCCTACGTACGTAGGCGTCCACCAACGCATGTGCCTCATTGCGATTCATCTTCCACCTGTTGTGAGAGCGGGACTTTCGCCACGCCTATCCATCTACCCCGAGTCGGGCCGAAGGTCGCTGACCCGGCCAGTCTGAAAGATTTCCTGGATGGCAGACACAATGCGCTCCCGCGTGACGGAAGCGACGACCACGAGATTCCGCTCAAGAAACGCCCTGCCGCCCTTCAGCGCCTCGTCAACACCCTGGGTCAAGCGAGCCGGGTCGTACACGGTGAGCGTGTACCGACGCCCATGAATCACCGCGACGACTCCGGGGAGCCAGCCTTTGGCCTCGACCTCCCAAGCGTAGTCCTCGAAGCCAGGAGGGAACTCCAGGACGATGTTGCTCATGACGCTCACAGTGGATTGAGCGGCTCAGTCACGCGGAGTGAGAACCCCAGGGCCCTGATGGCCTTGAGATAGGCCATGGAGCGCATCTCAGGGCATTTGAGGACCGCCTCCTGGAACTCCATGGGCGGCACGTACCCGTGCGCGTCGATGTAGTGGACGATCATCGTCGGAGCGATGAAGACCTTCGTCTCCCCAGGGATGAAGACGTTCGCATTCCCGGCGGCGCCCCCCGCACCAAAGTAGGACGTGCCCGCGAGCCTCCCCGCGAACTGGCAAAGCGAGCACACGTGGATGCCCGCGAACGCCACCGGAGGCTGCCACGGATTCCCACACAGGCGGAGCAGCGCCTTGAAGAACTTCTCGTCCACGGTGCCCTGGGGATAGGCGTGCCCCCTTTCAAGCCAGCCCACCGCGAGCGACGACGGCTCCCACTCGCGCACATAGCTGCAAGGGGTCAGGTCTTGAAAGTGAGCCATGTGCGTCAGCGCTTCAGCTTCGAGAACGGATTGTTGAACGGCTCTGGCTTCTTCTGCGGAGGAGCCTGCGTCGCAGGCTTCTGCGCGGGCCGCTGCTGCTGCTGCGCCGGTGCACTCGCGGGCTTTGCCTGTGCCGGCCGTCCGGACGGCTGCGGCGCCCCACCTTCCAGCACCGCCCGCACGGACAACGCCAACCGCTTGCGCGCCAGGTCCACGGTCAGGACCTTCACCGTCAGCCGGTCGCCCACCTTGGCCACCTCCGACGGATCCTTGATGAAGCGCGCCGCCAGCTGCGACACGTGCACCAGTCCGTCCTGATGCACTCCCACGTCCACGAACGCGCCGAACGCCGTCACGTTCGTCACCACGCCCTGCAACACCATCCCCTCCTTCACGTCCTCCAGCGTGCGCAGGTCATCCCGCGTCGCGTGCGCCGTGAAGTCTCCTCGAGGGTCCCGGCTCGGCTTCTCCAGCTCCGCCAGGATGTCCTTGAGCGTCAGCTCGCCCAGTTCCGGCCCCAGGTAGCGCTTGGCTTCAATCTGACGCACCAGCGACGCGTTCCCCACCAGCGACGCCACGTCCACGCCCAGGTCCTTCGCCATCCGCTCCACGACCGTGTAGCGCTCCGGGTGCACCGCGCTCGAATCCAGCGGCTCCGGTCCTCGCACCCGCAGGAAGCCCGCAGCCTGTTCGAACGTCTTCGGCCCCAGGCCGCTCACCTTCAAGAGCTCCTTTCGCGTCGTGAAGCGCCCCTTCGCAGCCCGGTGCGCCACCAGCTTCTTCGCCAGCGACGGCCCCACTCCGGACACGTGCTCCAAGAGCTGCGGTGACGCCGTGTTCACGTCCACGCCCACCGCGTTCACGCACGAGTCCACCACCTCGCCCAGCTTCTTCTTCAGCAGGCCCTGGTCCACGTCGTGCTGGTACTGCCCCACCCCGATGCTCTTCGGGTCGATCTTCACCAACTCCGCCAGCGGGTCCTGCAAGCGCCGCCCGATGGACACCGCCCCGCGCAGCGACACGTCCATCTCCGGGAACTCATCCCGCGCCACCTCCGACGCGGAGTAGATGGACGCGCCCTGCTCGCTCACCGACACCACGGGGACCTGCACGCCCATCGCCTTCAGCGTGTCCCGAGTGAAGACCTCCGCCTCCCGGCTGCCCGTGCCGTTGCCCACGGCGATCAGCTCCGGCTTGTGCTTGCGCACCACCGCCTCCAGCAACTTCGCCGCGCGCGCCCGCTCGTCCGCGCTCCGCTCCGAATAGAGCGTCGTCGTCTCCGCCACCGTCCCCGTCGCGTCCAGCATCACCAGCTTGATGCCCGTGCGAAGCCCCGGGTCCAACGCCAGCACCGCCCGAGCCCCGGCCGGCGCCGTCAGCAACAGATGCCGCAGGTTCTCTCCAAACACCCCGATGGCGCCCTTGTCCGCGCGCTCCTTCAGCTCCGCGCGCAGCTCCGACTCCAGCGACGGCCCCATCAGCCGGTCCCAGCTGTCCTCCACCGCCGCGCGCAGCTCGCCCGCGAACAGCGACTGCGGCCGCGTCACCACGCGCCCGGTGAAGAGCCCCTTCACCTCGTCGTCCGGCAGGCCCAGCTTCACCTTCAGCACGCCCTCCTCCTCGCCGCGCAAGAGCGCCAGCACGCGGTGGGACGGGGCCTGGGACAGCGGCTCCTCGTGGCCGTAGTAGTTCTCGAACTTGGTCGTCTCGCCCTTCTTCGCGGGCACCACGTCCGAGCGCAGCGAGCCCCGCCGCGCGCAGATGTCGCGGGCCTCGCGGCGCAGCCTGGCGTCCTCCGCCACCCGCTCCGCGCAGATGTCCCGCGCGCCCGCCAGCGCCTGCGCCACGTCCGCCACGCCCTTGTCCGCGCTCACGTACGGCTTCACGCGCGCGTCCAGGTTCTCCCCGCGCTGGCCCTCCTGCTTCCACACCAGGTCCGCCAGCGGCTCCAGCCCCTTCTCCCGGGCGATGGCCGCGCGCGTGCGGCGCTTGGGCTTGTACGGCAGGTACAGGTCCTCCAGCTCCGCGCGCGTGCGCGCCGCCTGGAGCGCCTTCTTCAGCTCCGGCGTCAGCTTCCCCTGCTCCTCGATGCTGCGCAGGATGGTGTCGCGCCGCCCGTCCAGCTCCGCGCGCTCCGTGGCCTTGTCCAGGATGGACTGGATCTGAACCTCATCCAGGCCTCCCGTGGCCTCCTTGCGGTAGCGCGCGATGAAGGGGACCGTGCCTCCCTCTTCGTGCAGTGCGAGGGTCCGGTCCACCTGCTCCGGCTTGATGCCCAGCTCCTGGGCCAACGCGACGGCATAGACGTGCATGGCGCCCGTCTATACCCCGGTCCGCCCGCGCCTCCCAGAGACGCGCCGCTCGCCTACTGCCGCACCAGACGGATGACGTCCAACGCCACGTTGTAGCCCGTGCTCGCCGCGTTCTTCCCAACAGTCGTGAACGTGAACGCCTGGGGCTCCAGGTCCGTGAACGTCACCGTCCCCAGCTCCACCTCCACGAACTGCGTGGTGGCGGAGTACTCGTCCTGCGTTCCGCCCACCGCCACCCCGTTCACGTCCAGCCGGTACTGCCCCCGCCCGTTGTTGCGCTTGGTCCGCACCCGCACCGCGAACGTGCCCACCGTGCGCGGATGGAGCGTGTACGTCACCTTCGCGCCCACCGCGCTCGTGTTGTGGTAGCGCACCCCGCCCAGCTCCGGCCCCGCCTCCACGCCAGTGGACGACGGGTCCGGGGTGCTCGTCGGCTTCAGGTTCTCCGCCTGGTACACCAGCACCCGAGCGTCGTGCTCCACCGCGCGCCCCAGCCGCTTCTGCACCTGGTCCACGTAGAGCGACTGCGGCACCAACTCATTCCCGGACTGCGCCACCTCCGCGAAGTCCGCCGGGGCCGTCTTCGTCGTCACCGACACGTCCACGCCCGTCGCGCTGCCACGCATCCCAATCACATACCCCTGCCCGTACTGCTGCGAACGCACCACGCTCGTGCCCCCGTACGACGGCGGCTTCGCCCCGTTGGTGTTCCAGAACACGCTCTCCGTCGTGGTGACGCCGTGGCTCGTGGTGCCATAGGGCGAGCGGTCCGCCGCCTCGAAGCGCTCCTGGTACAGCGTGGTGTTGTCCACCAGGTTCGCCGCGCTCAGGTGCATGTGGAAGTCGGACACCTTCTCGCCGTTGGACACGCGGTTGTTGAACAGCACGTTGCCGGTGGTGTGCATGGAGCGGAAGTCGAAGTTGTGCCGCCCGCCGTACGACACGCTGTCCTTCACCAGGCTGTCGCTGCTCCGGATGGAATACAGGTACCCGTTTCCGCCACCGCCCTTGTACTGGGGCTTGTTGATTTCACACCCCTCCACCGTGACGTTGCGCGCGTAGTTCAGGTCGATGCCGTTGGACAGCACGTGCACGTCCTGCGTGTTGGACGGCGGCCGGTAGGAACCAACGCCGCGCACCCAGCCGTCCACCACGTGGTTCATCAAGAGCGCCGTGGACTCGTGCACCTGGTAGGCGCCGGTGCCCTGCACCGTGTAGTCCTCCTCGGCCAGGCCCGGCGTGGGGTTCTCCCGCATGCCGATGGCCAGGTGCTCCACGCCCACCTCCGACAGGTGCGCGGGCACGCGGTACACCCGCGCCGCGTCGCGCATCAGCAGCCCCTGGCGCAGCGGGATGTCCAGCGTCAGCATCCGCGTGGCCGCGTCCACCGCCACCACCTGCCGGTAGAAGGACGGTCCGGGCAGCGACGTCCACTCCGTGCCCATGTTCAGCTCCGCGCTGCGCGTCGCCGTCAGGTCCGCCCGCACCACCAGCCACGTGCCCACGGTGTAGCCGGACACGCTCGCCACCTGGATGCGCGTCGCCTGGTTGGGCGCGTCCTGCGTCAGCGCCGTCGCCGCCGTCGAAGCGGACGTCCAGGACACCGTCGTGTCGCGCGGGCCCACCTGCACCACGCGCTTGCTGCGCATGTCCGTGGCGAAGTTGTAGAGGAACGTGGACGTCGCGCCCTGCCCGCGCAGCACCACGTTGCTGTATCGGATGAGCAGCGCGTACGGCTTGCCCGCGGGCGGCGCCACCCGGTACGTGCCCCGAGGCAGGTACACCACCCCACCGCCCGCCACCGCCCCCGCGTCATCGAGCGCCTGCTGCAACACCGCCGTCACGTCCGACGTCCCCGTGTTGTCCGCGAAGTACGGCGCCTGCGTCACGTCCAGCACCCGGTCCGTGCGCACCGGCGGCTCCGCCTGCCGCATCCGGTAGCCCGCGTAGGAGAAGTCATGCAGGAACCGCGACGTGTTGCCCGGCTGCGAGTACCCGGGCGTCCACGTCGACGGGTACAGCACGCTCCGCCACGGCGCCGCCTCCGCCACTCCCACGGCCGCGATCAGCCCCGCTCCCAGCAGTCCCTGCCATCCCTTGCGTGAGCCCACGGTGTGCTCCTTCCCGGTGTCCCGGACTCCCTCAATGGAAGCCTTATCCAAGGAAAACAGCACAAAGCTGAAAATTCACAAAGCCCTTGAGACATAAAAAGGGCCGCGCGGGAGTTCCCACGCGGCCCTTCGCTTCAGCTCATGCGCGTCCGGCTCAGGCCGGCTGGATGTCGCTGTTCTTCACGCGGAAGGTGCGCGAGGTGAACTTCGCCTCCAGCTCGCTGTCCGCGCGCTTGGAGTAGTCCTTGGCCACCTCTGCCGCGGGGATGAGGTGGAAGGTGGCGAGCGTCTCATCCGCCTTCACCTCCACCAGCACGAAGCCGTGCGAGTCCGCGTCCGCGAAGCGCAGGCCCGAGTTGGACGCCATCAGCGTCTTCTCCATCTCCACGACCGCGTGCTGGTACACCGGCGCGCCCGTGGCGTAGCCCGCGCCAATCAGCGCCAGGCTGGCCAGGCTCTTGATGGAGCCGGAGGTGATGCCCGGCGCCGTCAGCACGGGCACGCCCTCCTCCACCGACGCGAACGACGCGTGGATGTCCCCGGAGATGAACAGCGTGTTCGTCACGCCCGCGGCCTTCAGCGTGTTGAGCATCACCTTCTTCTTCGTGGGGAAGCCGTCCCACTGGTCCACGCTGAAGTAGAAGCGCTGGCGCAGCGTCGGGTCCGTGATGTCCGCCTGCTGCCGGAAGTCCCAGATGAGCGCCGACAGCGACGTGGAGCTCACCACCATCTTCCAGGTGTTCGTCGCCGTGGTCATGGTCTGCTGGAACCACGCCTCCTGGTCCGGGCCGAACACGTCCTCGCTCTTGCCCTGGGACAGCTGATACTTCACCGCCGCGAACAGGTCGAACGTGTCCTTCACCACCACGTAGCGCGAGCCCTGGATGTTGAAGAGCGCCGCCTTGCCCATGTGCGCGTACGCCAGGCCCCGGGGCTTGTCCGCGGGCGGAATCACCAGCGCCTTGTTCACCGCCGCCAGCACCTGGTTCACGTAGTAGAGCGCCACCGGACCGGCCACCCACTTGCCGGCCTTCTGCGCGGCCTCCGCGTCCGTCAGGCCCGCCGCCTTCGCCTGGCTCAGGTACACCGCCTGGAGCACCTGCTTCTGGTTCGCGTACGCCGCGTCGTCGATGTTCACGTACGCGAACGTGTCCGCCTGGAACGTCGCCTTCACCACGTCCGGCTGGCCCTGGAGCGCCGCGCCCAGCAGCGTCGCGTCCAGCGCCACGGTGCCCGGGTAGCCGTCCTCCGGGATGAGGTGGTCCGGCCGGTAGCTGCGGTAGTCCGTCACCAGCAGCTTCAGGTGCTTGCCGTACTCGAAGTCACGGTAGATGCGCGAGTTGGGGAAGCGCGGCTCGCTGGCCACGTCGATGGCGCCCGCCGCCGACTGCACCGTGTCCAGCGGGATGTACTCCAGGAAGGCCTGCTCCGCGTTGAGCTTGCGGTCCAGCTGCGTCTCGTCCCGCTTGCCGTCCTCGTACGTGGCCACGTCCTGCCAGCAGTCGTCGGAGAACTCGTGGTCGTCCCAGACGATGATGAACGGGTAGCGCTCGTGCACCGCCTGCAGCTGCTTGTCCGTGCGCGTGGTCTTGTACAGGTCGCGGTAGTTGGAGAGCGAGTTCGCCGCGAGGTACGAGGTGAGGCCCGCGCCCTGCGGCAGCGCCCCATCCGGATCGCTGAAGCGGATGCTCCGGCCGCCGTCGCCGGACTGGAAGGACGTGTCGCCCGTCGTCTCGTAGACGTAGTCGCCCAGGAACACGATGAAGTCCAGGTCCGCGTCCAGCTGCAACAGCCGCTGCCAGGCGTTGTAGTAGCGGCCAATGAAGTCCTGGCAGCTGGCGAAGACGAACTTCACCTGCACGTCATCCCCCTCCGCCGGCGCGGTGCGCGTGCGTCCGGTGCGCGTGGTGTGCTTCTGGCCGTCCTTCTCGTAGGAGAAGCGGTAGTAGTACGTCGTGCGCGCGGACAACCCGGTGACCTTCACCTTCACCGCGTGGTCATGCTCCGCCAGCGCCGACAGGTCCGTCTTGTCCAGCACCAGCGTCTTGAAGTCCTCCGACGGAGAGACCTCCAGCCGCAGCGGCAGGTCAGAACCGGCGCGGTCCTTGTCCTCCACGCGCACCCACAACACCACGCTGTCCGGACGCGGATCCCCCGACGCCAACGACTGCGGGAAGTAGGGCGAGCCATCCGAAGTCTCCGTCGAGTCGTCGTCGGAGCATCCAAAGGTCGTCGTCGCCGCGACAGCAACCACGGCTTGCAGGAACGTGCGGCGTTTGAAGGGGTTGAACAAGGCGATGGACTCCAGCGGGAAGCAGGGGTGAAGGGGCTCCCGGACCCCGAAGTCTAGAGGCCCTCCTCCCTCCACACGAAACATCCCGGCGACAGGCCGGTGATGACCGTGCGCGTCACAATCCCGCAATCCCTCTCACGGTGAAGAAAAAGGGGCCGGCCCCATCACTGGAGACCGGCCCCTTTTCTACTTCACCCGCCGCGCCGCTCCCCCCGGAGGTGCGCGGCGGACCATTTCCGCGAAACGCTTCGCGATTACTTCACGGCCTTCACGCGCGGGCGCTTCTCACCTTCCGGCGGCTCGCTGGGGGCGTCCGCGGCGGGCGTCGCACCCGCGGGCTTGCCGATGCCGTACTTCTCCAGCACCAGGGCCTCGACCTCCTTGTAGGTGTCCGGGTGCTCGCGCAGGTACTCCTTCGCGTTCTCCCGGCCCTGGCCGATGCGCTCTCCCTTGAAGGAGAACCAGCTGCCGCTCTTCTCGATGATGTTGTCGTTGGAGGCCAGGTCGATGAGGTCGCCCTCCTTCGAGATGCCCGCGCCGTACATGATGTCGAACTCCACCTCCTTGAACGGAGGCGCCACCTTGTTCTTCACGACCTTCACGCGGGTGCGGCTGCCCACCACGTTCTCGCCATTCTTGATGGCGCCCACGCGGCGGATGTCCATGCGCTGCGACGCGTAGAACTTCAGCGCGTTGCCGCCCGTGGTGGTCTCCGGGTTGCCGAACATCACGCCAATCTTCATGCGGATCTGGTTGATGAAGATGACGCACGTCTGGCTCTTGGAGATGGTGCCCGTGAGCTTGCGCAGCGCCTGGCTCATGAGGCGCGCCTGCACGCCCATGTGCGCGTCGCCCATCTCGCCTTCCAGTTCCGCCTTCGGCACGAGCGCGGCCACCGAGTCCACCACCAGCACGTCGATGGCGCCGGAGCGCACGAGCATCTCCGCGATTTCGAGGCCCTGCTCACCGGTGTCCGGCTGGGACAGGAGCAGGTCGTCGGTGCGCACACCCAGCTTGCGCGCGTAGCCCACGTCCATCGCGTGCTCGGCGTCGATGTAGCCGCACACGCCGCCCTTCTTCTGCGCCTCCGCGACGATGTGGAGGCACAGCGTCGTCTTGCCGGAGGACTCCGGCCCGAAAATCTCGATGATGCGCCCGCGCGGCACGCCGCCCACGCCCAGGGCGATGTCGAGCGAAGTGGACCCCGTCGAAATGGCCTGGACGTCCTTCATCATGGGCTCGTCGTTGCCGAGCCGCATGATGGAACCCTTGCCGAACTGACGCTCCACCGCCGCCAGCGCCAGCTCGATCGCCTTTTCCTTCTCCTGATTCACGGCCATTTCTCGTCGCTCCTTGGAAGAGTGGACCACCCCGGTCCACCTGAACGCGCTTTTAGTACGCGATGGGTAGACCCTAGTCCACCCCTCTGACATCCGTTTTGGGTCCTGGCGGTCAGCTCTTGCGCAGGGCAGCCAGGAAGGCGGCCACCAGCCCGCCCAATCCGGCCGCCCAACCCGCCGGAACCTCTGGCACCAGCACCATCCCCAACCCCATCCCGGACACCACCGTCAGCAGCGCCAGGGCTCCGCGATACAGGGGAGAGCCCACGGAGGCAACCGTCAGCACGGTCAGGGTCAGCAGGGTCAAAAGCCCCTGCAGGATGAGCAGCCCGCCAGGCACGATGACGCCCGTCAGCCCCAGCACCACCTGGAGCGCCAGCGCCCCCAGCCCCACCGCCAGGGCCGGGAAGGGCCCCCCTCTGGGAGGCGTCAGCCGCGTGCCCGGGACGGGGGCGTTCGTGAGGTGCTCCAGGTCCTCCGGACGCACCTCCAGCGCGTAGGGGAAGCCCAGGGCCAGCAGGGACTCCACCGCCGTGGCGCGGCAGGAGCGCCCGTCCGAGTCCACCAGCCCGTCCAGGTTGCCCCCCTCCAGCAGCCGGTGGAAGGCGTCCGCCTCCGTCCGGCCCCCGCCCTGCGCCCCCAGCTCCTCCAGGAGCTGGTTGAGGTTCCAGGACAGGCGCTTCTGTTCGTCCCCTTGCGCCCGCCGGGCCTGCTGCGCCAGCAGGTACATGGGCAGCGGCGAGTCCGTAGGCGGGGTGGGCGTGCCGCCCTGCGCCGGAGGTTCCCAGGCCGCCAGGTCCGACGGGGGCTCCGCCTCCTCTCCCAGGTGGGGAGATGGTGTGCGCGAACGTGGGCGGAAAGCATCGGACACGGTGGCGAAACTGTAACCGGGGCGTGGCTTGGGGTTCAAAGTGGGCAAGCCCGCAACTTCCAGCGGGCAACGGGGTTTCTGACCTCACGGATGGATTGGGACCCGGACACGCAGGCGATGCTGAAGGTGGCGGCGGGCGACAAGCAGGCCTTCGCCTGGCTCTTCGACCGGCACCACGCGAGCGTGGCGCGCTTCGCGTTCCGCTTCGTGGGGGACGCGGCGCGGGCGGAGGAGCTCACGCAGGACATCTTCGTGAAGCTCTACCGCCACGCGCGCTCCTACAAGCCCACGGCGAAGTTCAAGACGTTCCTCTTCCGGGTGGCGACGAACCACTGCCTCAACGAGATGCGGCGCGGCGAGTACCGCGTGGCGCGCCTCACGGCGGAGGCCCCGGCGGAGGAAGACGTGGGGGCGATGCGGATGCCAGGGCCCGAAGGAGACAGGCCGGACCAGGCGCTGAGCGGCCGGGAGCTGGAGGCGGCGGTGGGCCTGGCCCTGAAGGATTTGAGCGACCGCGAGCGGGCCGCGTTCACCATGTGCCGCTTCGAGGGCATGGCGTACCGGGACATCGCCGAGGCGCTGGAGGCGAGCGAGGCCGCCGTGAAGAGCCTCATCCACCGGGCCACCCTGGCGGTGGCGCGCAGGATTGAAGCGTTGCAGGCGGGCACCGTGCCCGCGAGGAGTCGGGCATGAGCTGTGCGTTCGAAGAAGACCTGACGGCCTGGGTGGACGGGGAGTTGCCGCCCCCGCACCGCGCGCGCGTGGAGGCCCACCTGGGCACCTGCGCGGAGTGCCAGGGCACGGAGCGGCTCCTACGCCTCACGGTGGCGCGGATGGCGGAGCTGCCCGCCTTCACGCCCTCCCCCTCCGCCCGGCGCGAGCTGCTGGCGCGAGTGGACGCGCTGCCGCCCACCTGGCGCGAGCGGTTCGCGCACCTCTTGAGGCCCGGCGTGCTCGTGCCCTCCGCGGGCCTGGCCGCCGCGGTGGTGCTGACGCTGCTCGTGGCCGGACGCACGCGCGTGGAGTCGCCCTCGCTGGAGGAGTGGGACCCGGGCGCGCTGGAGGTGGCGGCGAACCTGGAGCTGGTCGAGGACTACGAAGTGCTGGGGCTCAACAGCTCCGAAGACCTGGAGGTCGTCGAGAACCTCCACGAACTGGGGGTGCCGTGATGCTAGGAAGGATGACCGCCGGCGTGCTGGCCGTGGCGCTGATCATCGGCGTGCCCGCCCTCGCGGCCAACGCCCCCGCGCCCACCGCCGCGGAGCGCTTCGAGAAGCTCCCGCCGGAGCAGAAGGAAGCCCTGCGCGCGAAGCTGCGCGAGTTCAAGGCGATGTCCCCCGACGAGCAGGCTCGCGTGCGCGCGAACCTCCAGCGCTGGCGGCAGCTGCCCCCGGAGGAGCGCGAGCGGCTGAAGACCAACCTGCGCGACTTCCAGCGCCTGTCGCCCCAGGAGCGGCAGGCGGTGCGTGAGCAGGTGCGCGAGCTGCGCGGCCTCACCCCGGAGCGCCGCGGGGAGCTGCGCGAACGGGTGCGCGCCTATCTCAAGGAACACCCGGAGCGCCGCGAGCAGATGCTGGAGAACATGCGCCGCTGGCGGCAGATGTCCCAGGAGCAGCGACAGGAGGCACGCGAGCGGCTGCGCGAAAGGCGGCGCAACAAGTGAGGCCCGCGCCCTGTTGGTTGCTGCTGTTCGCGCTCACGGCCGCCGTGCCCGCGTCCGCCCAGCAGTCCCCGCCGTCCGAAGAGGTCCCCGCGCCCGCGAAGGCCATGCACCCGGAGGCCCCGCCTCCGCCGTCGGACACGCGTCGGCCACAGCCCCAGCTCACCGACGAGGATCGCGAGGTGGTGGAGAACCTGGAGCTGCTGGAGTCGCTGGACGCCGCCGCGGACCTGGAGGTGCTCCTGGAGCTGGCGGACGAGAAGTAGCGGGAACGAAGAAGCCCGGGCCCCCTGTGAAGGGAGTCCGGGCTCTTTCGCATTCAGGCGTGGAAGCCGTGCAGCGCTACTCGACGGTCACGCTCTTGGCCAGGTTGCGCGGCTGGTCCACGTCGTTCCCGCGCATCTCCGCCACGTGGTACGCGAGCAACTGGAGCGGGATGGTGGCCACCACCGGCGCGAGCAGCGCGCAGGCGGCGGGGATGCGGATGACGTGGTCAGCCAGGGTGTCCGC
Organism: Corallococcus exiguus; assembly: GCF_009909105.1. NCBI lineage: Bacteria > Pseudomonadati > Myxococcota > Myxococcia > Myxococcales > Myxococcaceae > Corallococcus > Corallococcus exiguus. The sequence goes on along the minus strand of NZ_JAAAPK010000001.1, from coordinate 1,410,324 downwards.
CTGCGTGTCGTCCTCGTCGAGGATGGCGATGACCTTGCCGCCGCGCGCGCGGACCTCCTCGATGTTGCCGATGATCTTCTCGTACGCGACGTGCGGCTGCTTCGGCGCGATGACCACGACGGGCATCTTCTCGTCGATGAGCGCGATGGGGCCGTGCTTCATCTCACCGCCCGCGTAGCCCTCCGCGTGGATGTACGAAATCTCCTTCAGCTTGAGCGCGCCCTCCAGCGCCACCGGGTGCATGGGGCCGCGTCCCAGGAAGAGGAAGTCCTGCGCGTTCATGAACTCGCGCGCGACGCGCTTCACCTGCGGCTCGCACTTGAGGACCTCTTCAATCATCTTCGGCACCTGGGTCAGGTGCGTCAGGTGCTCCTGCGCGCCCTCCACCGACAGCGTGCCGCGCATGCGGCCCAGCTTCACCGCCAGCAGGTACAGGGTGACGAGCTGGGTGGTGAACGCCTTGGTGGACGCGACGCCAATCTCCGGGCCCGCGTTGGTGAGGATGTGCAGGTCCGACTCGCGCGTCATCGCGCTGCCAATGACGTTGCAGACGGCCAACGTGTGGGCGCCCAGCCGCTTGGCCTCCTTGAAGGCCCCCAGCGTGTCCGCCGTCTCACCCGACTGGCTGATGGCGATGACCAGGTGGCTCTTCTCCACGATGGGGTCGCGGTAGCGGAACTCGCTGGCCAGCTCCACCTCCACCGGCAGCCGCGCCAGCGATTCAATCATGTGCTTGCCGGCCACGCCCGAGTGCCAGGACGTGCCGCAGGCCAGGATGGTGACCTTGGTGAAGGACTTCACCTGCTCCTGGGACAGGTTCCACGTGTCGAAGTGGACGTCGCCTTCCGTGAGGAGCATCCGGCCGCGCAGCGTGTCCGCGATGGCGCGGGGCTGCTCCCAGATCTCCTTGTGCATGAAGTGCTTGTAGCCGCCCTTCTCCGCCATCATCGGCGTCCAGTCGATGCGGCGCGTGGGGCGGTTCACCAGCTTCCCGTCGCGGTTGAAGATGTCGACCTTGGCGGCGGTGACGACGGCCAGGTCACCCTCCTCCATGTAGACGAAGTCGCGCGTGTGCTCGAGCAGCGCCGGCACGTCGCTGGCCACGAAGTTCTGGCCCTCGCCCAGGCCCAGCACCATGGGCGACGCGTCCTTCGTGCACACGATGCGGCCCGGGTCGTTGGAGCACACCACCACCAGGCCGTAGGTGCCCTTCACCTGCTTGATGGCCGCGCGGACGGCGTCCGGCAGGTCCACGCCGCGCTCCACCTCCGCAGAGATGAGGTGCGCGAACACTTCCGAGTCCGTCTCCGACGCGAAGACGTGGCCGCGCGCGCGCAGCTCCGCCTTCAGCGCCAGGTGGTTCTCGATGATGCCGTTGTGCACCACCGCCACGTTCTTGTACGTGTGCGGGTGGGCGTTCTCGTCGGAGGGGCGGCCGTGCGTGGCCCAGCGCGTGTGGCCGATGCCGGTGGTGCCCTTGGGCAGGTCCTGCACCACGCGGTTCTCCAGGTTGCGCAGCTTGCCCGTGGCGCGCACCACGTTGAGTTGGTTGCCGCCCACCACCGCGACGCCCGCGGAGTCGTAGCCCCGGTACTCGAGCTTCTTCAGACCCGACACCAGGATGGGAGCAGATTCCTTGTCACCGACGTAGCCAACAATCCCGCACATGTTCGTCCTGCCTCTTTCTCGTCCCGCGGCGCCGGAGCAAACCACGGGCAACCCGTTCACGCCCAACACGCCCAACCCCGCCCCGCCGACCGACCAGCAGGCGAGCACTCTTCCTAACCAGCCTTCACCTTCACCTGCCGGGCCTTCTTGGCAGCCACCCACCCCTCCTTCACGACCTGTGGCGCGCGGGACACAGCGAGGCTCCCAGGAGGCACATTTTTCGTCACCGTGGAGCCCGCGCCGACATACCCGCCGTCCCCCACCTTCACCGGCGCCACCAGTTGACTGTCCGAGCCGATGAAGACGCCATCGCCCAGCTCGGTCAGGTGCTTGTTCACCCCGTCATAGTTACAGGTGATGGTGCCCGCGCCGATGTTGCAGCCCGCGCCAATGTTCGCGTCGCCCAGGTAAGTCAGGTGGTTGGCCTTGCTGCCCTTGCCGATGCGGGCCTTCTTCGTCTCCACGAAGTTCCCCAGATGCACTTCCTCTGCCAGCTCCGTGGCGGGGCGCAGCCGGGAGAACGGGCCGATGATGCAACGCTCGCCCACACGCGCCTCCTCCAGCACGGAGTAGGGCTTGATGTGGGTGCCATCCGCCACGTGGGAAGCCGTGAGCACGCTGCCCTGGCCGATGGTGACGTTCTTCCCGATGACGGTGCCGGCCATCAGCGAAACGCTGGGGCCAATCTCCGTATCGGTGCCGATGGTGATGCCCTCTTCGATGTACGCGGTGGCGGGGTCCTGGATGGACACGCCCGCGCGCATGTGGGCTTCGTTGATGCGCTGCTGGAGGACGCGGGCGCGCGCCGCCAGCTCCACCTTGTCGTTCACGCCCGCGGTCTCCGTGGCGTCCGCGTCCACCGCGCCCACGGGGCCCAGCTTCGCGGCCATCTCCACCAGGTCGGTGAGGTAGTACTCGCCCTGCGCGTTGACGGGTTTGATTTCGGCCAGCGCCTTCCAGAGGAAGGCCGCGTCCACGGAGTAGATGCCCGCGTTGCACTCCTTCACCGCGCGCTGCTCCGGGGTGCAGTCCTTGTGCTCCACGATGCGCGCCACCTTGCCGGACTCGCGGATGACGCGGCCGTAGCCGGTGGGGTCTTCCAGCGTGGTGGACACCAGCGCCAGCACTCCGCCCGCGGCGTCATGCGCGGCGAGCAGCGACTGGAGCGTCTCCTTACGGAGAAGCGGCACGTCTCCGTAGAGGATGAGCACGCGGCCGTCATGGCCCTTCAGCGCGTCCTGGGCCGCCTTCACCGCGTCCGCGGTGCCCCTCTGCTCCTTCTGGAGCGCGAAGCGCAGGGGCGCATCCGGGAAGTGGGAGCGGATGGACTTCTCCACCTCCGCTGCCTGGTGGCCCACCACCGACACCACGTGCGTCGCGCCCAGTTCCAGGGCCCGCTTCAAGGGATAGGCGCAGAGGGGCCGGCCGAGGATGGGGTGAAGGACCTTGGCCTTCTCCGACTTCATCCGCGTGCCCTTGCCCGCGCACAGCACAACCGCCGCCAGAGCTGTCATATGCGGCGGAGAATTAGGGACCGCCGATCAACTCGTCAACCGTGCCCGGACTTCAAAGCGGATCGCGGGACGTCCGGGGAGGGGCGGGCGCTGACTGCTACACACAACGTGTTGCATTGGACCGTGATGCCGAAGCGCGGCTTCAGGAACGTCGTCAGCCGCGCCGAAGTGGAGGCCGGAGTCGGAACCGACGCCGGGTTTTCCACGGGGTTCGGAGGACTCATGAGCACCGCCCGTTGCTGCGCATGACCGGAGCCTGCCCCGCTTCCGCTCACAATCCAAGGAAAAAAATGTTGTCTGACTGAAACCCTGGCCCTGGCGCGGCGCGTGGTGCATTAGGGAACGGCCGGTAATCACAAGGAAAGGCCTCCAGGTGGGGAAAACACACATGGGCGCCGCGGGACGGAAGTCGTTCCGTGCGCTGGGACTCGCAGTGTTGCTGGTGGCGGCGCAGGCGGGTGCGGCACGTCCCTACCGGGGAGGTGCGGTGGCCACGGCGTATCCGCCCGCGAGCGAAGCCGCGCTCCAGATGCTGGACAAGGGCGGCAACGCGGTGGACGCGGCGGTGGCGGCGGCGTTCGTGGCGGCGGTGGTGGGCCCCTACCACTCCGGCGTGGGCGGCGGCGGGTTCGCGCTGGTGCACGACGCGAAGTCGGGTGGCACACAGGTGCTGGACTTCCGGGAGGTGGCTCCCAAGGGCGCCTCGCGCGACATGTACCTGAAGGACGGCGCGCTGGTGCCGGGCCTGTCCACGGACGGCGCGCTGAGCGTGGCGGTGCCGGGCGCGGTGGCGGGCTACCTGGAGCTGTTGTCCAAGCACGGCAAGCTCAAGCCCGCGGTGGTGCTGGCCCCGGCCATCCGGCTGGCGAAGCTGGGCTTCTGGGTGACACCCAAGTACCAGCAGATGGCCACCGGCCGCGCGGAGTGTCTGCGCCAGGACCCGGAGGCCGCGCGCATCTTCCTGACGCCCAACGCGCAGGGCACGCCGGACGTGCCTCCGGTGGGGCACCTCATCAAACAGCCGGACCTGGCGCGCACGCTGGAGCGGGTGGCCAAGGGCGGCGCGAAGGCCTTCTACGCGGGCCCGGTGGCACAGGCGATGGTGAAGACGGTGCAGGACGCGGGAGGGTTGCTCACGCAGGAGGACCTGACGAACTACCGCACGCGCGCGGCCACGCCGCTGGAGACCACCTACCGTGGGCACCGCATCCTCACCATGCCGCCGCCCAGCGCGGGCGGGCTGGCGGTGGTGCAGGTGCTGGGCATGCTCCAGCAGCTGCGGCCGCAGGGCGTGCCGTACCGCGACCCGGAGTCGCTGCACCTCTACGTGGAGGCCGTGCGGCGCGCGTACGTGGACCGCGCGAAGTACCTGGGCGACCCGGCCTTCGTGCAGGTGCCGCTGGAGCGGCTGACGTCGCCCGGCCACATCGCGGACCTGGCGGGCGGCATCGACCCGAAGAAGGCCACGTCCAGCGCGTCACTGCTGGCGCCGGTGACGGGCGGGCCCGCCTCCACGCTGCGCAAGGACGCGGGGCCGCTCACGCCGGAGCCGGAGAAGAAGAACACCACGCACATCTCCGTCATCGACAAGGACGGCAACGCGGTGGCGATGACGACCACGGTCAACTACAGCTTCGGCTCGTGCCTGGTGGCCAAGGGCACCGGCGTGCTCCTCAATGACGAGATGGACGACTTCGCCGCGCAGCCGGGTGTGCCCAACGCGTACGGGCTCGTCACCGGTGAGCCCAACGCCATCCAGGCCGGCAAGGTGCCCCTGTCCTCCATGTCGCCCACGCTGGTGTTCTCCAAGGAGGATCCGAAGCGGGTGATGCTGGCGGTGGGCAGCCCCGGCGGCTCCACCATCCCCACCACCGTCATCCAAGCCATCAGCAACGTGGTGGACCAGGGCATGGACGTGGCGCGCGCGGTGGGCGCGGGCCGCCTGCACCACCAGTACCTCCCGGACGAGCTGTGGGTGGACAAATGGGGCCTGGAGCCGGCGACGCTGTCCGCCCTGGAGGCGAAGGGCCACAAGATTCGCCGGGTGGACGCCTGGGGCGACGCGGAGGCCGTCTACAGCGACCCGCGCACCCACCTGCGCTATTCCTCCAGTGACCCGCGCAACGAGGGTGCCGCGACGGGTCAGGACTGAAACGAAGGAGAACGACTGCCCGTGGCCGAGCCGCTTCCGCTCTTCGATGCGCACCTCCACCCGGAGGCCCTGACGGACCAGGACCTGGAGTCCATGCGCTTCTTCGGCGTGGAACAGGCCCTGGTGGTGGCGCACCACTTCCCGGAGCCCACGGCCAAGGGGCTGCGTCAGCACTTCGACCAGCTGGTGGAGAAGCAGCTGCCGCGCTTGGAGCGGCTGGGCATCCGCGCCTGGGCCGCCCTGGGCGTGCACCCGCGCTGCATCCCGCGCCGGGGGCTGTCGGAAGTGCTGAGCCACCTGCCGGACTACTTCGAGGGCGGCCGGGTGGTGGCCCTGGGCGAGACGGGGCTGCACGCGGGCGGCGAGGAGGAGGAAGAGGCCTTCCTGGAGCAGCTGGCCCTGGCCCGTCAGCTCAAGCTGCGCGTGGTGGTGCACACGCCGCTCAAGGACAAGGAGCGCCACACGCGGCGCATCCTCACGCTCCTGCGCCAGTCAGGACTGCTGCCCTCGCGTGCGCTGGTGGACCACGCCAACGCGCGCACCGTGCGGACCATCCTGGAGGTGGGCCACTGGGCCGGCCTCACCCTGCACCCGGAGGCCCTCCAGGCGGACCGGGCGGTGGCCCTGGTGCGGCGGCTGGGCAGCGAGCGCCTGGTGCTGGACTCGGACGCGGGCGACGGCGCGGGGGACATCCTGGGGCTCGCGCGCACGGCGAACCTGCTGGGCAAGGCGAAGCTGTCCGAGCGGCTCGTCCGACGGGTCACCCGGGACAACGCCGCCCGCTTCTTCCAGATCCACGACTGAGCGCGGCATTCGCGCACCGTGCGGGTGGCATGCGGTGCGTTGAAAAGTAGACGGCGGCCCGGACCTGTCAGCGCTGTAAATGAGGCGGGCCCCGCGCAGTGAAGCGCGGAGCCCGTGGGTTTACAGCCTGGAACCCCGAGGAGGGTCCTAGTTCACCGAGACGGAGGCCTGGGCCTCCGGGTGCAGGGTGAGCCCCTGCGCGTCCGGCGCCAGCCGCACCTGCACGGGCACGCCCTGGGAGCGGTACTCCGCGAGGGAATCCGCCGCCTCGTCGAGCAGCTGCTGATAGCGCTCCTCCAGCTCCACCGCGATCAGGAGCATGGTCTCGCCGGCGTCCGTCACGCCCGGCCGGTACACCTGGCACCGCTGGAAACGCGCCCAGCGACCGTTCTGCATCTTCACAAGCTCGCCGTCGTAAGCCATGCGCAGCACCTCTTGAGTGAAATCCGACGGACGCAATGTAGAGGCGAATCCCGGCGCTGTCATCCCCCTGCTTGAAAATTCGTAAACCCTTCGTGATTCCAGCGGGTTGCCAACGCTCAAGGGGGTGCACAGGGGTGCTCCGGGGACCGGGCCGGCGCAAAATGTAAACTGGGACACTGTCAACGCGGTTAACCCGGTCCGGGGGGCGATGCCGCGTTGCGCTGTCAACACTCCGTGAACCCGCCAGCCCGGGAGGGGCGGCCAGGGGACGGGGCGGGACTGACGCGTGGCACCGCGCTGGGGCATCCCTTAGATTCCAGAGGATGAAGTTGCCCCTGCCGTTCCGTCGTGACCGCCCCATCATTCCGTCCGCCAATGCGCAGGATCACGCGGAGCGGTTGATCGCCGAGTCCCTGCGCATGCTCGGCCAGGTGTGTTCGAAGGTCGCGGACGCCATCGAGGCGCAGCGGCTGGAGCGCCAGGGCTACGCGCACAACAGCTACCTGCGGCGCCTGGACAAGGACGAGGACGACGACGCGAAGAAGTCCTCCGGGCCAGGCACGGGCGGATGACGGCTCACCGGGAGCCGCCTGAAGAGCACGCCCACAGCGAACACGCGGACGACGACGCGCCGGTGCCGTGCCTGGCGTCCTCGCCGGCCGCGACCTGGCGGGACCAGGGCATCCAGATGCCCATGCCCGCGCTGGCGGACGAGGAAGGGCCCCGCGTGGACCCCGGCCTGCCGCCCGTCGTGGACGCGCACGTGCACCTGTTCCCCGACCGCGTCTTCGAGGCGGTGTGGCGCTGGTTCGACCGCTACGGCTGGCCCATCCGCTACAAGCTGCACACGCCCCACGTGCTGTCCTTCCTGCTGTCCCGGGGCGTCGAGCGCGTGGTCGCCCTGCACTACGCCCACAAGCCGGGCATGGCGCGCGCGCTCAACGCCTTCGTGGCGGAGGTGGCGAAGGCCGAGCCCCGCGTCATCGGCCTTGGCACCGTGTACCCGGGCGAGCCCGGCGCCGTCGGCATCCTGGAGGAGGCGTTCACACTGGGGCTGAAGGGCGTGAAGCTGCACTGCCACGTGCAGGCCTTCTCTCCGGACGCGCCCCAGCTGAACGAGCTCTACGAAGCGTGCGCCCGGGCGGGCAGGCCGCTCGTGATGCACTCGGGGCGGGAGCCCTCCAGCGCCCAGTATCCGGTGGATCCGCACCAGCTCTGCGCCGCGGAGCGGGTGGAGCGCGTGCTGAAGGATCATCCCACGCTCAAGCTGTGCGTGCCGCACCTGGGAGCGGACGAGTTCGACGCGTACGCGCGCCTGATGGAGCGCCATGACACGCTCTGGTTGGACACGACCATGGCGGTGGGCGGCTACTTCCCCGTGCCCCTCCCCCGGAAGGCGCTGGAGGTCCGGCCCGAGCGCATCCTCTATGGGACGGACTTCCCCAACATCCCCTATGCGTGGGACCGGGAGCTGCGGGCGCTCGCCGGGCTGGGGCTGGACGAGGCCGCGCTCGCGGGGATGCTGGGAGGAAACACGCTGTCGCTCTATGGGGAATGTTGAAAAGAAACGAAGGCCCTTCCGCAATGAGGAGGGCATTCCCATCTTCGTCCCCATAGAATCGCGGTCCCCAAGCAGACGCCGCCACTCCAGAGGCTCAAGCCCATGTCGAACTTCATCCTGGTCGTCGACGACGACGCGAGTCACCGCACGCTCATCTGCGATGCCCTCCAGGAGATGGGCTATGCCACCATCGAGGCCAAGAACGGCCGAGAAGCGCTGGACCTTCTGGAGGACGACATCCCGGGCGCCGTGCTCCTGGACCTGCGCATGCCCGTCATGAGCGGCTGGGGCCTGCTGGACGCGCTCAAGAAGATGCCGCGGGCGCGCAACCTGCCCATCATCATCATCTCCGGCTACGGCTTCGAGTGGGAGGCGGAGCTGGTGGGCGCCGCCGGCTACATCTCCAAGCCGGTGGACCTGGACAAGGTGCGCACCACCGTGCAGCAGATCGTCGGGCCGCCGGAGGTGGCCATGGTGCACTGAGTCGGGAAGTGCCCGGCGGGCCGCACCATCCGTCAACCCGAGGATTGTGGGCAGCCCCTGGGGGCATGGTGTGATGGCGTCCTTCATGACGCCCCCCTCTTCAGAACCGGCCGGCTCCGAGCTGGCCATCGACGCCCGCGGCCTCGTCAAGCGCTTCGGCACCTTCACCGCGCTGGATGGCCTGGAGCTTCAGATTCCGAAGGGCGCCTTCTACGCGTTCCTCGGCCCCAACGGCGCCGGCAAGTCCACCTCCATCGCGTTGCTCACCGGCGTGTACGGGCCTGACAAGGGCACCATCCGCATGCTCGGCGTGGACGCCGTGGCCAGGCCCCTGGACGTGAAGCAGCGCGTGGGCGTGGTGCCGGAGGAGCTGAGCCTCTTCGAGCGCCTCACCGGCCGTCAGTACCTCACCTTCTGCGCGCGCATGTACGGGCTGGATGGCGCGGAGGCCGCGTCGCGCGCGGTGGAGCTGCTGGAGCTGACGGAGCTCACGTACAAGGCGGGCGCGCTGGTGGCGGAGTACTCCAAGGGCATGCGCCGCAGGCTCGCCATCGCCGCGGCGCTCATCCACGCGCCGGAGCTGGTGCTGCTGGATGAACCCTTCGAGGGCATCGACGTGCTCGCCGCGGGCGTCATCCGCGAACTCCTGCGCGAACTGTCCCGCCGGGGCGTGACGCTGCTGCTGACCACGCACGTGCTGGAGATCGCCGAGCGGTTGGCCACGCACGCGGGCGTCATCCGGGGCGGGCGCATGTTGGATCAGGGCCCGGTGGAGCAGCTTCGCCAGCGCCACGGCGTGTCCACGCTGGAGGCGGTGTTCGAGAAGCTGATCGCCGTGCCCGCCGCGCGCAACGCGAAGCTGTCGTTCTACGGCGAGCCCGCGGCGAACGTGGTGCCGCTGCGCCGGGAGACCGCGTGAGCAGCCCGCGTCCGAAGGTCCCCGGCTTCTTCCAGCACCTGCTGCTGCTCTGGGGCCTGCGCCTGCACCTGGGCCTCAACCAGGGTCCGGGCAAGAGCCGCCTGCTCGCGGTGGCCGCGTTCGCGGGCTCCAGCGCGCCGGGCGTGCTGCTGGGCCTGAGCTTCTTCAAGCTGATGCGGATGCCGCTCATCGTGCACAGCAACGTGTGGCCGTACTTCATCCTCAACCTGCTGTGCTTCGTCACCGCCGCCACGTGGGTGACGTGGCCGCTGTTGTCCGCGGGCGTGGATGACCACTCCGAGCTGTCGCGCTACGCCGCGTTCCCCATCTCGCCGTTCCGGCTGCTGATGGGCTCCACGGTGGCGAGCCTCTTCGAGCCCCGCGCGCTGGTGTTCTACGCGCCCCTCACCGGCGCGGCGGTGGGCTATGCGTCGCGGCACCGGCTGGCGTCGCCGTGGCTGGCGGCGGTGCTCTACGTGCTGTTCGCGCTCTTCTGCGCGGCGTGGAGCCGGGTGGGCCTGTACACGGTCATCAACGTGCTGAGGGCGAAGCACAGCGCGCGCATCATGGGTGGCGGCATGGTGGCGTTCCTTGTCGCCGCGTCGTTCATCCCGCCCATCGACACGTCGTGGCTCACCAGCGTGGGTGAGACGGGCGTGGGCGCGCTGGACATGAGCCTCATCATCAACGCGGCGGTGGCGCTCAGCCAGGTGCCCCCGGGCTTCTTCGGCGACGGGCTGGGACAGCTGGCGCACGGGCGCGTGGGCATCGCCATGCTGGAGGCCTTCGGGCTGCTGTTCTTCACCGCCATGGGCATGGTCGTGGCGTACGCGCTCTTGATGCGCTTCCACCGGCAGGCGGGAGGCCGCTCCGGCGGCGACCGGGGGGATGGGAAGGACAGCGACCCGTTCGCCACCACGGGCTCGCGCTTCGACACGCTCCTGCGCCGCGAGGTGCTGGACCTGTGGCACAACCCGCGCGCCCGGCTGCTGGCGGCGGTGCCCTTCATCCTGGCCATCCTGCTGAAGCTGCTCTCCGGCAGGGATCTCTTCGTGTACCTGCTGGGCGGCAGCGCGGACGCGTGGGTGATGGGCGGCCTGAGCATCTACGGCGCGGTGGTCATCGCCTCCACGTTCTCGCAGAACACCTTCGCGTACGACGGGCACGGCTTCGCGGTGTTCCTGGCGGCGCCCATGAACCTGGCGGACGTGCTGCGCGCGAAGAACCGGGTGCAGGGCGTGGCGGCGCTGGGGATGGCGGTGCTGGTGGGCGCCTTCTACCGGGTGTACTTCGGCTCGGGCACGCTCGTGGACTTCCTGTGCGCCATGGCCGCGGTGGCGGCGGTGGTGCCCATGCTGCTGGCCGCGGGCAACTTCCTGTCGCTGTACTTCCCGGTGAAGTTCCACGCGAGCCTCAAGCGGCGCGACCGGATTCCCCTCACCGCGTCCATGCTGGGCATCTTCGCGGCCAGCGTGGGCTGCATGCCCTTTGGCCATGCGCTGCGGGCCGCGGGGAAGGACGGGCCGGGCTGGCAGTCCGTGGTCTTCATCCTCGGGTTCGCCGTGCTCCACTTCGGCGTGTACCGGGTGACGCGGCCCTGGGCGATGCGGCTGTTGGATCAACGCCGGGAAATCGTCCTCCGGGCGGTGACGCGCGAATGACCGCGCGGGCGGGGCCTGGGTGGGCCCCGCCCGACACGTCACTCAGTACGTGACGCCGAACGTCGCGGCCTGCTTCTTCACGCTCTTCATCACGTTGGCGTCGAAGGCGTCCTCCTTGGTGGGGGCGTTCTTCGTGAGCCACTGGTCGCGCTCGGTGGCGAGCTTCGCGACCTTCTCCTCCAGCGCCTTGCGCTCGGCGGTCAGCTGCTTCACCTTCGCGGCCTGCTCCTCCTTCTTGAGGCCCTTGAGTTCCTGGGGCAGCTCCTCGTCCTTGAGGGTGTCGAGCGCGGCCGGCTTCTCCAGCAGGTCCACGCCGCCCGCGACGGCCGTGGGCGCGCTGCTCACCGCCCCGGCGCTGGCGGCGCTCTTGCCCACACCCCGGCTCGTCTTCATGTAGCTGATGCGGTCCGCGACGGCCTCCGCCGCCATGCCCTTGGTCGCCTCCGCGCGGGCGCGGTTCACGGCCTGGGCCTCCGCGCGGCCACCGTAGAGCGTCTTCGACGCCAGCTCCGCGTTCACCCGCGACAGCTCCGCGTCAAAGGGCGTGGCCACCGCCACCATGCCGCCCGCCGCGTCGATGGAGTCGAAGGTGCCGTCCGTCAGCTTCGCCACGTAGCGCCAGGACTCCTCGGTGGAGGAGTCCGCGCCGCAGCGCACCGTGTTCACCACGATGTGGCGCTCCTTCGCGCGCTTGGACCAGAGCTTGAAGTCCCAGGCGGCCTCGCGCTGGGCGGGGGGCGCGTCGCCCACCAGGAAGATGACCTTCATCACCTCGCGGTCCTGGCTCCACTTGAGCAGCGACACCGCTTCGCCCAGGCCGCGACCCACGTGCTCGGGGAAGTCCCCGCCCCCGTTCGCGTCCAGCTTGCGCAGCTCCGCGAACATGGAGTCCATGTCGTCGCTCAGGTCGAAGCGCTTCGTCACGTACGCGTCCCCCTGGTCGCGGTACGCCACCAGCGCCACCTTCAGGTGCGGCGTGGGCTTGCCCTTCGCGATGCGCGACGCGATGGAGAAGATCTTCTGCTTCGCGCCCTCCAGCAGGCCGCCCATCGACCCCGTCGTATCCAGCACGAACGCCACTTCGATTTCAGGCCGCGCTCCCTGCGGCTGGACCTGCGCGTCCTGGCCCTGGGCCTGCGCGCCCTGCCCCGTGGGCGCCTGGGGTCCGGTGGCCGGCGTGTCCGTGGGCTTCGTGGGCTTGACGGTCGCGGGCTTCTCGGCCGCGGGCTTCGCGGTGGTGGTGGCCGGAGTGCTGGCGGGCGTGACGGCCCAGGCGGAGGTGGCGGACAGACCGGTGGCGAGCGCGGCCGTCAGGACGGCCCGCGAGAGGGGCTTCAGGTTCATGGGTGTGGGCTCCTGGGGACTGCGCGGGGCGGGCACGTTCGCGCCGCCTGCTCCTGTAACGGACAGGCCCGCCGGAAGTTCTACGCCCCCGGTTGCACCCCTCCGGAACGGGCGTTACGCCCCGGGTCCGTGCGCGTCTTCCACATCGACCGGTACCTGGTCCCCCTGCCCGAGGGGCACCGCTTCCCCATGGAGAAGTACCGCCTGGTGCGCGAAATCCTGCTCGAGCGCGGCATCCTCCCCCCCGCCGTCTTCCATGAAGCCCCCCGCGCGGAACGCGACGAACTGGAGCGCGTCCACACCCCGCGCTACCTGGACGCCTTCTTCGGCGGAAACCTCACCGACGCGGAGCTGCGGCGGCTGGGCTTCCCCTGGTCCCTGAGGCTCGTGGACAACGCGCGCGCGTCCGTGGGCGGAACCCTGGCCGCCGCCCGCGCCGCACTGGAGGACGGCTTCGGCGCGAACCTGGCCGGCGGCACGCACCACGCCTTCCCGGACCACGGGGAGGGCTTCTGTGTCTTCAACGACATCGCCGTGGCCATCCGCGTGCTCCAGGCCGAAGGGACCATCCGCCGCGCGGTGGTGGTGGACCTGGACGTGCACCAGGGCAACGGCACCGCGGCCACCTTCGCGGGCGACCCGTCCGTCTTCACCTTCTCCATGCACGGCGAGCACAACTTCCCCTTCCGCAAGCACGACTCGCACCTGGACCTGGGGCTGGAGGACGGCGTGGGGGACGCGGAGTACCTGGCCACGCTCGACGCGCACCTGCCCCACGTCCTGGAGTCCGCCCACGCCGACCTGCTCTTCTTCCAGGCCGGCGTGGATCCGCTGGAGGAGGACACCCTGGGCCGGCTGTCGCTCACCCACGCGGGGCTGCGCGAGCGAGACCTGCGCGTCATGCGCGCGGCGAAGGAACGCGGACTCCCCGTGGTGCTCACGCTGGGCGGCGGCTACGCGCGGCCGCTGGCGCCGTCGCTGGAGGCCCACGTCGGGACTTATCTCGCCGCCTGTTCGTTGTTCCGCTGACGCCCGCCTTCCCCGGGGACGCTTGCGGGCCCTCGCGCCCCGGCCCCATGCTCACCCCTGCTTCGCCACCCCTGGAGCCCTCCCATGCCGCGTTCCCTCCCCCGTCTCGCCGTCCTCGCCTGCGCGCTGGCTCTGGGCTGCGGCGGCAACACGCCCTACTACCACCTGGATTGGGGAGGCGCGGACACCGTCACCGCCGCGCCCGGCGACTCCGTCCCCTATGACATCGCCATCCAGCGCATCGCGGACAACCTGGGTGAGGTGCGCGTGAGCGCGGCGATCTCGCCCGAGGGCGTCACCTTCGGCCCGGCGTTCTCCCTGCCGGAGGGGGAGACCATCGTCAGCACCACCGCCACCATCTCGGTGTCCAACAGCGTCACGAGCTACGGCGTGAACGCGCTGCAGCTCATCGCGGAAGACCCGGCCAACAACGTCACCGCCCGGGGCAACATCTCCCTGGTCATCCTGGCGCCGCCCGAGCCCCAGCCGGACTTCGCCCTCGCCGTGGAGCCCCGCCAGGTGAACGTGACGCCCGGCCAGTCCGCCCAGGTGACGGTGACGGTGACGCGCGCGGAGGGCTTCACCGGCGCGCTCACCCTCACGCTGGAAACCCCGGGCACGACGCGGCTGGGCGCCGACCCCGTCACCCTGGCCCCGGGCGAGACGACCGCGCAGGTGCGCGTCACCACGGACCGGTCGCTCTCCGCCCTGCCCTACGTGGTGAAGTTCGTGGCCACCGACGAGAGCGGGCGCGCCGCCAAGACGGGCTTCACCTTCAACCTGAACAACACCTGAGCAGGCCTTCAAGGCGCCCCGCGCCGCCCGGTGTCAGGCGCGGGGTACCGGCGGCGTCTCCGCGGCGCTAACTTGAGGACCGCCATGACGCCGCCGACCACCCCCATCGCACCCGCTCGACGCCAGGCCGCCCGGGAGGCCCTCTCCCTGGATGACGAGGCCCTGCTGAAGGTCTGCGACGTGGAGTTCTTCATCGCCTCCGGACCCGGCGGACAGCACCGCAACACCACCGCCAGCGGCGTGCGCCTCTCCCACCCGCCCACGGAGCTGTCCGTCACCGCCACCGAGCGCCGCAGCCAGTCCCAGAACAAGGACGCCGCCGTGCGCCGCCTGCGCGCCGGCCTGCAGGCCCTCACCTTCGTCCCCAAGGTCCGCAAGGCCACCCGCCCCACCCTGGGCTCCAAGCGACGGCGCCTGGAGGACAAGAAGCGCACCTCCGAGAAGAAGGCCGGCCGGGGCGGCAAGGTCGCGGATTAGGCGAACCGGCCTCCGCCGCTATGCACGACGTGCGGACCTCGCAAGCTTTGCGTAGCCGCTGAGGTCGCCCACTCACAGCCACACGGTTTCTTTCCAAGGCTCCCCCCGCACGGGAGCCCTCCCACGCCGGGGCATACGGTGTGCACAGGCCAGGGGTGACCTCCGACCCCGAGGGGGTCAGTTGGCCTCCAACCCCCGGTGAACCCTTGGCCCCCATCTCCCCCAGAGTTTCCGCGGCGCGGCGAATCCTGCTGGGCCTGGCGCTGCTGACGGCGCTGCCGGCGTCCGCGACGGACATCGTCACCTTCAGCCAGGGCGCGCTCATCATCCCGGAGCAGGCCACCTTCCAGCAGGGCTGTGGAAGCCTGTCGGCCTACGGCCTGGTGTGGCGCCTGTTGCAGTCCAACGAGGCGGGCGGCTTCAACGCCAACCACCCGGTGACGGTGTACCTGGCCATCGACGATACGAAGCGGTCCCCCAACCGCTGCGTGCCTACCAACAAGCACCTGCCGCCCCTGCCGCACAACGGCCAGTGGAACGACCCCAGCTGGAATGACGGCTGCGACTTCCACATCTCCCGCGCGGACGCGGCGCCCGTCGTGCCGGTGCCGCCCCTGCAGGCGCTGCCCGCGAGCGGCCTGTTCCCCGAAGCGAACATCGACAACTTCACCACCAACCCGACCCAGGCGCGGCCGAACTTCACGGCCACGACGCTCAACACCGCCAGCGGCTTCCGAGACGTCCAGTACATGGGCGGCGCGTTCATCATCGACGCGAAGGACGCGAAGAACGCGCTCGACTTCCTGAACTCCTCCGCCGGGGCGGACGCGCCGAAGAAGTTCCGCACGACGTGCAACTGCAACACGTTCAGCAACGGCATCGGCTGCTTCTACGTGCGCATGCACCAGGCCACCATCGAGTTCAACGCGCCCATTGGCCGGCGGTTGAACCGCGTGCCCCCGAAGATCGCCCTGCTGGACCTGGACGACGACAACGCGGTGGACACGTCGTTCGTGAAGGGCGGCATGCTGGACGACTACCTGCGCAACGCGGGCCTGGACTTCACCGGTGCGGGCGGCTGCCCGCAGGGCACCACCAGCGGCTGCAGCATCAACGGCGGACAGCCCGGCCTCATCTACGACGCGCTCCACGCCAACGCGGACCTCATCTCCACCACGGCGTTTCCCAACGGCCTGCTCAACGCCGTGGATCCCGTCACCCAGCGCCCGCGCTACCGCGTGTTCTGGGCGCCGCACTGGCAGATTGGCGACAGCACCCGCCCCGCGTACCAGTCCAACGGCGACGGCGCCGGCAACCAGGCGGAGAACGTCCTCAACAACATCGCCCACTTCACCAACCAGCGCGGCAACGGCCTCTTCGCCGAGTGCACCAGCATCTGGTCCTACGAGCACACCGACAAGGTGGGCGGAGGGCTGGTGCCTTCCACGCGCTTCCAGGGCGACGTCAACTTCGAGAAGAACAAGCTGGGCAACAGCGGCAAGAACTGGGACGGCCGCAACTGCACGGACCCGGACTACATGAACGAGTCCTCGCCCCGGCCCGCCTGCATCATCTACCCCAACCCGGGCGACCCCTTCTCCCAGCTGGGTGACTTCCGCTTCAACAACGTGGCGGGCGAGACGGAGAACTACCGGACGACCTTCAAGAACGGCGTGCGGCGGCTGGCGGTGAGCTGGGTGAACTACGCCGCGGGCAACCAGTACGACAACCCCACGCACGTGGCGGCGAACGCCCTTCGCGGCAACGACTTCTTCTCCTTCAACCAGAAGGACAATGATCCGCAGAAGGCGACCATCGTCTATCTGGCGGGCCATGACTTCAAGGACAGCGTCGCGGGCACGCGCATCGTGCTCAACACGCTGCTCAACCTGGGAAACGAACCGCTGCAGAGTGAGCGCACCGTGTCCGCGCCCGTCGCGCTGGACGACACCAACGGCAGCGACACCAACGGCTCGCGCGCCCTGCTGTTCAAGACCTCCTACAACGCCGTGACGGGCTACCCGCCCGGCGCGGACACGTACACGCCCGCGCAGGGCTCGCACTGGGTGTTCCCCTACTACCCGGGCACGCTGCGCGCGCACTCGCTCATTGGCGGGGATGCGCTGTCCACGGGGGAGAACTCGCTGTCTGACGGAACGCTGTGGAACGCGGACGCGCGCCTGCCCGCGCCCGGCGACCGCAACCTCTTCACCTACTTCGGCGGCGAGGTGACGGTGAACCCGACGCTGGCCGCCGGCCGCACCGCGCCGCACGGGGTGATGCAGGTGGGCTGGAAGCCGGAGGAGGTCTCCGGCACGCGCATCAACCGCAACTACGGCTCGGTCCCCAACACCGGCTGCGTGGACGAGCTGAAGCTCGGCCGCGCCACGGCGCGCGACGGCGGCTTCCGCTACGACTTCGTGAAGGGCCCAGACGGCGTCTGCGACCTGCAGCAGGCGACGCAGTACTCGCCGCAGCTGGCCGGGGCGGACTTCGGCGTCGCCAACGAGGTCATCAACAAGCTGCAGCTGGGCGTGGACTTCAACGCGGTGGCGATGATGCTCCAGCGGGTGCGCGGCTACTGCTACGCCACGGTGTCCGGCAACGACGGCGCCGGCGAGACGCCCATCCTCGAGCCCTCCGTCACCCAGTGCAACAACGAGGACGCGGACAACAAGGCGCACCTGGGCGGCTTCATCCACTCGTCGCCCGTGGTGGTGACGGCCAGCCCGCTCATCCAGGACACCACCGCCGCCCGCCCCACGGTGGCCTACGCGGCGGGCCTGGACGGTCAGGTGCACGCGTTCTACGTCTCCGGCGGCGCGCGCTATGACGGCCCCGCGCAGAGCCTGAACTTCCCCAACCCGGACGCGAGCGCGCGCTTCAAGACGGACTTCGCCCAGCGCTTCCGCTCCGGCACCACGCCCCCGCCGGGCACGGAGCTCTGGAGCTTCCTGCCGGCCACGCAGCTGGCGGGCCTGCGCAACAACACCGCGCGGGTGAACAGCGCGCCCGCCGTCTTCGACGTGTTCGCGGACTTCGTGGGCACCGGCCGCCGCGAATGGCACACCGTGCTCGTCGCCAACGTGGGCCAGACGGGGCGCGACCTCTTCGCGCTGGATGTGACCAACCCGCTCAAGCCCGTGCTGCTGTGGCACCTGGTGGGCAGCCACTACGCCACCTCCAGCGCGCCGAACTCCGCGGTGGCGCTGGCGGACAAGGGCCAGGGCGGCATGGACTGGACGTACACCTGGGACGAGGACTCGAGCCTCTTCCTGCTGCCGCCGCGCGCGGACCCGGGCCGTCAGCCGAGCGGCCTCTATGACTACAGCGGCCTGGGTGGCTCGCGCGGGCTGTCCGTGGGCGTGGGCCGGCTGGGCATGGAGCCCGTGTACGCCGTCTTCGTCGCCTCCAGCAGCTCCGGCGCGCTGCCGGTGCCGGGCTCGCCCGGCTCTCCCGCCAAGGGCGTGCAGGTGTTCGCCATCGACGTGGCCACCGGCCAGAAGCTGTGGCAGTGGCAGCAGGCCTATACCAGCAGCGTGGACAACAGCGCGCCCGCCGCGCCCACCGTGTCGCAGGACTCGAGCGGCGCCGCGCGCCTCTACGTGGGCGACATGGAGGGCAAGCTCTGGGAGCTGGACGCGTCCACCGGCGTGAACATCAACGTGGCGCGCATGGGCCCCGCGTGCTCGGAAGCCGCGCCCTGCAAGTACACGGCGATGAACATTGGCGGGCTGCCCGTCACCAGCCAGCCCATCAGCACCAACGTGGGCCTGGCGCGCATTCCGCTCGACGCGGCGAACGCCTCCGCCTTCAGCCAGTACAAGGGCAAGGTGGTGGCCCTGGTGGGCACCGCCGGCATGGACTGGGTGCCGGACACGGTGGGTGGCCGCTTCCACGCGCTGCTCCTGGACGCGGGCCTCCGGCTGCCCCTGGGCACGGACGGCTATCGGCTGGACGGCTCGCCCATCAACGCGAACCTGGCCCACACGGAGGCGAACACCTTCGGCGTGCTCCAGGAACCCGCGCCCTTCCCGCTCATCTTCCCGGCGCCCGAGCACGTCTACGGCAACATCACCATCGCCGGGCGCACCGCGTACTTCAGCACCGCGGAGGAGTCCGTGAACGACCCCATGCTGTTGAGCGCGTCCGTTGGCGGCCACACCTACAGCATCGACCTGGGCAATACAGCGACCACGCAGGCGGGCATCCAGCCCATGAGTGGCGCGACGCTGGCCAACTATGGCGGCGTGGCCGTCTACCACCGCGACAGCGGCGGCGCGTCCACGGACTTCGTGGTGGGCGCGGAGGTGAGCGCCCTGCGCGTCACGCGCATCGACAACGCGACCAACACCGGAGCCTCCAGCCCCAACGCGAAGGACTCCGTGGACGGCAACAACGGCGTGCTCTACCAGCTCCTCAACTGGAGCCAGAGGTTCCTCGAATGAGAGCCCTTCCCTCTTCCGCCGCCCGGCGCGGCAGCAGCCTGTTGGAGGTGCTCATCGCCACGTGCGTCCTGGCGCTGGCCGCCGTGGGCGCGGTGATGGGCATGGTGGCCGCCACCCGCGACGTGAAGGACGGCCAGGTGCTCCAGGGCCGGCGCATGCTGCTGGAGGCGCGCGTGCAGCGGCTGTGGCTCGCGTCCAAGATGGAGCTGGCCAACCAGGCCATCCCCCGGCCCGCGCTCTTCCCCGCGGACGTGGCGCTGGCCACGGCGCCCTGGGTGCTGGACCCCAGCACGCCGCAGACGGGCGACATCGGCACCGGCGCCTACTTCCGCGTGCGCCCCACGGGCCAGGTGGAGCCCGCGCTGGACGTGCCCGCCGGCACGCCCTGCACCACCGTCACCCCGGACACGGTGCTGCCCCGAGACGTCTACTGCCGCGAGGTCCTGGTGACGCAGGGGCTGCCCAGGGACCTGCCGCCCGCGGCCCAGGCGATGGTGCCCGCCGGAGCCCTGCCCTTCACCTTCTGGACGCGCGCGTACCGCAAGGGCGACAGCCTGGACCGCGCCATCGTGCACAGCGAGGTCTTCGTCCAATGAGGAGCCGGTTGAAGTTCCGGACGAAGCTTCGGACCAATGCACGCGGCATGACGCTGCTGGAGACGATGGTGGCGGCGACGCTCACCGCCATCGTCCTGGCGGCGGCCACGGCGCTGCTGCTGGCGGGCGGGCGCGTGGTGCACAACACGGAGCACGTGGCGGACAGCCACGACCACGCGCGGCTCGCGGGCGAGACGCTGCTGTCTGCGGTGCGCCAGGCCGGCGCGGGCATGTCCGAGGGCCTCTGGGTGGTGTCCGGCGGCACGCCCCTGCGCATCAACTCCGTCTTCGGCGGGGACGGCGCGGGCACGGGCGTGCTCGCCGCCACCACGACCGGCAACGCGCCAAGCACGAACGGCAGCGACGACCTGTGGCTGGTGGTGCCGGACCGCAACTACCTGGGCCGCGACTGCGCGCCGGGCGCGGCGATGACGGTGGTGAAGCCGGGCACCGGCGCCCTGGAGGTCAACTGCGCGGGCACGCTCTCCGGCACCGCGCCCGCCAATCCCATGCTGGTGGCCAGCAACATGAAGAGCGCCGCGCTGCTCACCCAGACGTCGGTGACGAGCAGCCCGCCCACGGCCACGGTGAACTTCCTGGAGGCCGGCGTGTCGGGCTTCTCCAACGCGCCCCACAAGGGCGGCTTCCAGAAGGGCGACCTGGTGTACCCCGTGCGGCTCTTGCACTTCTTCATCGGCACGAACGCGAACAACGGCCGCAAGGCGTTGATGCGCGCGGAGGGAATCCCCGGCAGCGACGTGTCCGGGCGCCCCTTCGTGGACATGGCCGACCCGGTGGTGGTGCAGGACTACGTGGAGGACTTCCAGGTGACGTTCGGCATCGACGCCACCAACACGGGCGACCCCACCCGCTACGACTTCCAGAACGGCCTCAGGCCCGAGTACACGCCGGGCCTGCGCTCGGTGCGCATCAGCGTGGTGGCCACCGGCCGCTCGCCCCGGCGCGACACGCAGAACAAGGACGTCCTGACCGACGACCTGCCCATCGCGGTGGAGAACCACACCCCGCCCGCGGCCCCCGCGGACGGATACTTCCGCAGCCTCTTCTCCCGCCGGGCGGAGCTGCCCAACCTGGCCGCCGCCAGCCTGTGAGTCCATCCTCCGTGAGGCCCTCCGCCATGTCCCCACGCGCTTCGTCCCGTTCCCCCCGCGGCGCCACGCTGCTGCTCGTCGTGCTGCTCGTCACCGTGCTCCTGGGCCTGGTGGCGGGCGTGATGTCCTACGCCAGCAGCGAGCGCACGCGCGCCGTGACGTCCAGCCGCGCGGGCCAGCGTCAGGGCTGCGCGGAGAGCGGCCTGCAACTGGCGCGCGGCTACTTCGGCCGCAACTACGCCCAGTGGAACACCTTCCTGAGCACGCCGGACGCCTACGACCCCATCGCCTCGCCCACCAACACCGCGCCCGCCAACCCGCGCACCGCCGCCGGCCGCGCGGCCATCAAGACGGTCAACCCCGCGCTGTTCGCGGACCTGGACGGCGACGGCAAGGACGACGTGTACCTCTACATCCGGGACAACGAGGACGAGTTCAAACCGCTCGCCCCGGAGTGGAACCGCGACAATGATCAACAGGTGGTGGTGGGCGCCATCTGCATCAGCGAGACGCTGATTCCGCGCCGGGGTGGCAACAACCAGCAGGACCCCAGCGCGCTCGCCGTGGAGGGCATCCTCCAGTACAACGGCGGCGGCCACGCCTACACGGCGCAGACGGCGGGCGGCACGGGCTCCGGCAACCTCAACCATTGAGCCGTCCGCGGGGCGTGAGAAGCTTCCGCCCATGCCCACGCTCGAAGACGCCATCGCCCTGGCGGTGGCCGCGCACCAGGGTCAGCGCGACAAGGCAGGACAGCCCTACATCCTCCACCCCATGCGGGTGATGCTGCGCCTCGCCTCCGACGCGGAGCGCACCGTGGCCATCCTCCACGACGTGGTGGAGGACACGCCGTACACACTGGAGCGCCTGCGCGGCATGGGCTACCCGGAGGACGTGCTGTCCGCCCTGGACTGCCTGACGAAGCGCGAGGGCGAAAGCTACGAGGCCTTCATCGAACGGCTGCGTCCCCACCCCCTGGCCCGCCGCGTGAAGCTGGCGGACCTGGAGGACAACATGGACGTGCGCCGCCTGAAGGACGTGACGCCGAAGGACGCCGAGCGCCTGTCGCGCTACGTGGCCGCCTGGACGCGCCTGCGCGCGGAGTCGCCGTAGAAAGACGACGGCCCGGCGACCCTCCCGAGAAGCGAGGGCGGCCGGGCCGCGAAACCAGCGGGTGCTGTCCGCTACGCCTTGGCGAGCTGCCGCAGCACGTACTGGAGGATGCCGCCGTTGCGGTAGTAGTCGAGCTCGTTGGGCGTGTCGATGCGGCACACCGCGGTGAACTCGATGGGGCCCTTCTCACCAACGGCCTTCACGGTGAGCTTCTTCTGCGGCGAGAGGCCGTCCGCGACGCCGGTGATTTCGAACGTCTCGTGGCCGGTGAGGCCCAGCGACTGCGCGTCCTGGCCCGCCTCGAACTGCAGGGGCAGCACGCCCATGCCCACGAGGTTGGAGCGGTGGATGCGCTCGAAGCTCTTCGCGATGACGGCCTTCACGCCCAACAGCTGCGTGCCCTTGGCCGCCCAGTCGCGGCTGGAGCCCGTGCCGTACTCGGCGCCGGCCAGCACCACGAGCGGGATGTTGTCCGCCTGGTACTTCATGGACGCGTCGTAGATGCTCATCCGCTCACGCGTGGGGATGTGCACCGTGACGCCGCCCTCCACGCCCGGGACCAGGAGGTTCTTCAGGCGGATGTTGGCGAAGGTGCCGCGCACCATCACCTCGTGGTTGCCGCGGCGCGCGCCGTAGGAGTTGAAGTCCTTGGGCTCCACGCCCTCCGCCATGAGGTACTTCGCCGCGGGGCTCGTCTTGGCGATGTTGCCCGCCGGGGAGATGTGGTCCGTCGTGACGGAGTCACCCAGGAGCGCCAGCACGCGCGCGCCCTTGATGTCCTGCACGGCCTTGGGCTCCTTCGGGAGGTTCTCGAAGAAGGGCGGCTTGCGCACGTAGGTGGACTTCTCATCCCACTTGAACGTGGAGCCCTTGCCCACCTGCAGCTGCTGCCAGAGCGTGTCGCCTTCCATGGCGTTCGCGTACTGGCTGCGGAACTGCTCCGGCTTCACGGCCGTGCGGATGGTCTCCTTGATCTCCTCGTTGGACGGCCAGATGTCCTTGAGGAACACCGGGCGGCCGTTGGGGTCCGTGCCCAGCGGCTCGTTGTCCAGGTCGCGGCCCACTTCACCGGCCAGCGCGTACGCCACCACGAGCGGGGGGCTCGCCAGGTAGTTCATGCGCACGTGCGGGTTGATGCGGCCCTCGAAGTTGCGGTTGCCGGACAGCACCGCCGCCACCACCAGGTCGCCCTCCACCACCGCGTTGGACACGGACTCCGGCAGCGGGCCGGAGTTGCCGATGCAGGTGGTGCAGCCGTAGCCCACGACGTGGAAGCCCACGGCCTCCAGGTAGGGCAGGAGGCCCGCGTCGCGCAGGTACTCGGTCACCACGCGGCTGCCCGGGGCCAGGGACGTCTTCACCCAGGGCTGCGGCTTGAGGCCCTTCTCCACGGCCTTCTTCGCCAGGATGCCCGCGGCCACCAGCACGGCCGGGTTGGACGTGTTGGTGCAGGAGGTGATGGACGCGATGACCACCGCGCCATGGCCCACCTGGTAGCTCTGCTTGCCCGCCTTCACGGTGACGGACTGGGCCAGCCGCTCCGGGGCCACCGGGGCCGCGGGGGCCTTGGCGCCCTTGGGGCCTTCGTCGTCCTCGCCCTTGCTCTTGCCGGCGGACAGCATCTCCACGAGCGACGCCTCGTACCCGGCCTTCATGTCCTTCAGGGGCACGCGGTCCTGCGGACGCTTGGGGCCCGCCAGGCTGGGCACCACGGCGGCCAGGTCCAGCCCCAGCGTGTCGCTGAAGAGGGGCTCCTGGGCGCCGGCGTTGAGCCACAGGCCCTGCTCCTTCGCGTACGCCTCCGTCAGCGCCACCACGTCATCCGGGCGGCCGGTGAAGCGCAGGTAGTTGCAGCTCTCCTCGTCCACCGGGAAGAAGCCGATGGTGGCGCCGTACTCCGGGGCCATGTTCGCGATGGTGGCGCGGTCCGGCAGCGACAGCGCCTTCAGGCCCTCGCCGTAGAACTCCACGAACTTGCCGACGACGCCCTTCTTGCGAAGCATCTGCGTGACGGTGAGCACCAGGTCCGTGGCCGTGGCGCCCGCGGGCAGCTTGCCGGTGAGCTTGAAGCCCACCACCTGCGGAATCAGCATCGTGATGGGCTGGCCCAGCAGCGCGGCCTCCGCTTCGATGCCGCCCACGCCCCAGCCCACCACGCCCAGGCCGTTGATCATCGTGGTGTGGCTGTCCGTGCCCACCAGCGTGTCCGGGTACACGGTGTTGCCCTGACGGAACGTCACCTGCGCCAGGAACTCCAGGTTCACCTGGTGGCAGATGCCGATGTCCGGCGGCACCACGCCAAAGCCCTTGAACGCGCTCTGGCCCCAGCGCAGGAAGGCGTAGCGCTCGCGGTTGCGCTCGAACTCCAGCTCCGCGTTCTCCTTGAAGGCCGCGGTGGTGGCGAACGAATCAATCTGCACCGAGTGGTCGATGACCAGGTCCGCCGGGTTGCGCGGGTTGATTTTCGCGGGGTCCCCGCCCATGGCGGCGAGCGCCTCGCGCATGGCGGCCATGTCCACGACGGCGGGCACACCGGTGAAGTCCTGGAGCAGCACGCGCGCGGGGTGGAAGGAGATCTCGGTCTCCGGGGCCGCCTTGGGGTCCCAGGCGAGCATCTTCTCGATGTGCTCGCGCTTGACGACGCGGCCGTCCTCATTGCGCAGCAGGTTCTCCAGCAGCACCTTCAGCGAGAACGGGAGGCGGTTGACCGCCGGGTGGGCCTTCGCCAGCGTGGCCAGGCTGAAATAGTCGTAGGTCGCCGAGCCCACCTTGAGCTGGGCCTTGGTGCCGAAACTGTCCGTCATGTGCGTTGCCGTCCTTCCGTGCCGGAATGACGCAACTTCTAGGCGTGTCCCCCCCGGCATGCAAAGGGTTCCTGCACTGCGTTGAAGGCGGTGGACGGTTGGTTCGGACCCCGGGCTTACAGACCCGCTCAGAGCACCTTGCGGAAGAAGTAGAGCACCCGCTCCACGGCCTTCTGCCAGAGGGGACGGCGGCGGAAGGCGGCCAGGTCCACCTCGCGACAGTTGCCGCAATCCAGGCGGAACGAGTCCTCCAGGTCGCGACCCAGCCGGGGGTCCGCGAAGACGGCGTTGACCTCGTGGTTGAAGGCCAGTGACAACCGCTCCAGGTTGAACGACCCGATGGTGCCCCACACGCCGTCCACCACGGCTGTCTTGGCGTGCAGCACGCCCCGGCGCCACTCGAAGATGCGGATGCCGGCGTCCATCAGCGGCTCGTAGAAGGCGCGCGTCGCGTGCTCGAGGAACGGGTGGTCGCTCTTGCCCCCGTTGAGCAGCAGGCTCACCTCCACGCCCCGCTTCGCCGCGTCCTTGAGCGCGGCCACCATGCGCCGGTCCGGCACGAAGTAGCCCGCGGCGATGAGCACGCTGGCCCGCGCGCGCTGGATGGCGTGCAGGTATGCGCGGTGGATGCTGCGGCGGCTGGACAGCACCGCCAGTCCCACGTCGCCCTTCTGGGGACGGGCCTCCAACGCCTGGGCCCCGCCGCGGATCCGCCGGCGCAGCCGGCTCAGGCGGTCCCGGAACATCATCCGCCACGTGGCCAGGAAGCGCCGCTCCAGCTCATGCACCGCGGGGCCCTCAATCCGCAGCACGTCGTCGCGCCACGCCACGCCCTGCCCCTCCGGGGCCCAGTGCGCCGCGATGTTCACCCCGCCCGTGAAGGCCACCGTGCCGTCCACCACCAGAATCTTGCGGTGGTCCCGGCGCAGCAGGTGGCGCAGCCCGCGCTGGAGGCTGAACGGTTTGAAGGCCCGCACGTCCACGCCGCGCTGGCGCAGGCCCTCGAAGAAGCTCCTGCGGCTGGTCCACGAGCCCACCGCGTCGTAGAGCACCTTCACGTGCACGCCGCGCTCGGCGGCCTCCGCCAGCGCCTGGCCGAAGAGCTCGCCCACCGCGTCGGTGACGAACATGTACGTCTCCAGGCGGATGGAGCGGCGCGCCCGGCGGATGGCCTCCAGCATTTCCGGGTAGGCCTCCACGCCGTCGCGCAGGAGCCGGCACGCATTGCCCTGGAGGGTGGGGTGGCGCTGCGGCAGGTAGTACCGGGCGAGCAGACGCCGCGACACCCCGGCGCTCCACACCGGGCCATGCTCCGGCACCGGTCCCGGCGAGCGCGCCGCTGGAACCAACCCCTCCGTCCGCCCGTCCTCCCCCGCCAGCTCACGCATCACCCCACTCAGGGTGGGAACGGAGGGAGGGACCGGCAACCCGGACGGGCCCCGCCCGCCTCCCTGGCGGGGTTGCA
Source organism: Corallococcus exiguus (assembly GCF_009909105.1). Classification (NCBI taxonomy): domain Bacteria; kingdom Pseudomonadati; phylum Myxococcota; class Myxococcia; order Myxococcales; family Myxococcaceae; genus Corallococcus; species Corallococcus exiguus. The sequence continues at coordinate 1,383,956 of NZ_JAAAPK010000001.1, read as the reverse complement.
CCGTCCAGTAGACGACGGCTCGCTACAGGCCGAACTCGACGCGCTTGTTCTCCGCGCGCGTGGCGCACGGCTGGTCGTACTCGGGGAAGTACTCGCGCATGTGGTCCAGCGTGGAGGCAGCCTGCTTGAAGTGGCCCTGGTTGTAGTAGCCCTCCACCTCCAGCAGCAGCTTGGAGCAGGTGCGATCCAACTCCTGCTGGGCGCGCTTCATGAACTCCTGGGCCTCGAAGTAGAGGTCCGGCTTGGGGTCCGGGTGGGCCTCCAGCATCAGCCACGCCTCGCGGAAGGACTTCCACGCCTCGTAGCGGTTGCGCGCGCCGATGTCCGGCGTGTCGAAGTTCTTGCGGCCCTTCTTGAAGGACTCGTTGGCCGTCTGCACCAGCTGCTGCGTGGACAGCTGCTCCGGCAGCAGCGCGCGCTCCACCCAGACGTTCCACACGCGCCAGGTGTCCTCGCCCGGCGGGTTGCGGGTGTTGTCGAAGATGATGCGGTTGGGCTCGCCCTTGCGCAGCTGCTGGGGCGGAATCATCAGCTCCAGCGAGCGCTCCTGGCTGGCCAGCGTGTCCGGGGGCACCTTGCCCACGTCCACGCCGTTGACGCTCACCACCACCTCGTCCTTGGAGATGCCCTGGGCCTGGTAGTGGAGGATGACCACCGCGCGCGTCGCGGCGACGAACTCCCACTCGAAGACCTTCATGTCCGGCCGGTTCCAGGTGACGCCGTCGCCCAGGCCGAACGAGTCCGTGATGGGCTGGTTGGACAGGCGCACGGGCTCCTCGCCCTTCTGCACCTGGGTGTCGCCGCCCAGCACCAACCAGTACATGAGGGCGAAGAGGCCCAGCACCACCACGCCGCCGCCGGCCATCACGCCCGCGCGGACCTTGGAGCTCGCCTCCGCCCAGAACAGGCGCAGGTTGGCCACCAGGCCCGGCGTCTCACGGCGGATGCGGGCGCGCTCGGCGGCGGACAGGCCACCACCGCCACTGCTGCTGCTGGCGCCACCGGCGCGGGGCGTGCGGGCCACGGCGCGGGAGGACTGGGAACCGGTGCGGCGCGCGGGCGGGGGCGCGGGAGCGGGCTTTTCGATGGCCGCCGGGGCGTCCTCTTGCGGAGGCGGCTCCTGCGGCACGGCGCGCTGGGCGTTGGAGGTGGGCCGGCGGATGGCGCGCATGTTCATGCGCGTGGACTCCGCCCGGATGCCCTGCAGGTCCTCCTCGTCCGCGCCCTCCGGCACGAGCGACGCGGCGGCCTTCTTGTTGCGCTGCTTGCGCAAGGAGTCGATGGAGACGATGCGCGTGCTGTTGGCGCCGTCCTCCGCGGGCTTCTCATCCTCGCCGGTGGTCGCTTCCTCCGCGGCGATCGCGAAGAGGAACGTCACCGGGCCCAGCGTGAGCGTGTCGCCGTCCGTCAGCGTCTGCTTCTGCACGGCCGCGCCGTTGATGAGCGTCCCGTTGGCGCTCTTCTGGTCCTCCACCGCGTAGCCGCCTCCGTCCTGGAAGATGCGGCAGTGGCGGCGGGAGATACCAGGGTCGTACAGCACCACGTCGCACTCGGAGGTGCGCCCGATGAGCACGGAGTCCTGGTCGAAGACGAACTCCTTGCCGGCGTCTTTTCCCTCGGAGATCGTCAGTTGGAAGGCCATGTCGTCCTAGGAGCCTATCGAGGCATGTACGGCTCGGGCAACGGCGGCGCGCGCGCTCGCCGGCTCCAGCACCTCCGCCTCTCCACCGAAGGATAGCACCCACTGCGTGAGCCAGCGCTCACTGTCTCCGGCCACCCGCACCTCCACCCCTCCGTCAGCAAGCGGGCGGGCGTCCTGGCCGAAGCGCTCCTTCACGTAGGGTGCCGCCGTGGGGGTGAAGCGCACCCGGACGGAGGCCTCGCTGGCGCCGCGGGCCGGGTTGGGCACGTCCGCGCGGGCGTCCGGCGGGGGCTGGAAGGCCGTGGTGGTGACGGCCAGGTCCTCCATGCGGTCCAACCGGAACAGGCGTGCGTCCTGGCGGGTGTGGCAGAAGCCCTGGAGGTACCACTGGCCCCGGTGGCTGAGCAGCTCGTAGGGGCGGACCCGGCGCGGTTCCGCCGGGCGGCCGGGGCTGGCGTAGCCGAACGTCACCTCCAGCCGCTCCAGGATGGCCCGGGTGATGGGCCCCAGCGCCGGGGGCGCGTCCGCGGAGGCGTCGATCTTCCGGTACATGTCCCGGAAGCGCTCGCGGGCGGCGGGCGGGATGATGTTCTCCAGCTTGGTGAGGGCGCTCTGGAGCGCATCGCCGGTGGCCGGGCGCAACAGCTCCGCCGCGGCGGCCAGGGCCGCGGCCTCGCCCGCGGTCAGCCGGGGCGGCGCGAACAGGCGCTGATCCAGGTCCACGTAGACGCGGTCGTTGTCCACGTAGATGTCGATGTAGTCGTCCGGGTTGAAGGGCGGCCGGCCCACGCAGGTGAGCAGGTCCAGTTCCTCCAGCAGGTCCTCGCGGCTGATGTTGAGGGCCTTGGCCAGGGCCTCCACGGTGACGCCGGGGTGCTTCGAAACGTAGGGGACGAGGAACAGCAGGCGGCGCAGCCGCTCGTGGACGTTGCTCATGCGCTCACCCGCTGACCTTCCACCGGCGCGTGCTTCGCCAGGATGTTCGCGGCCATCCGCTCCAGGCGCTCACGCGCCTCCGGAGGCCCCTCCACACGGCAGTCCTGCCCCAGCGACAGGACGAAGCGCGTCAGCCCGTCCAGGAACGTCACCGGGAAGCGGGCCCGCACCACGCCCTCCGACACCGGCTCCAGCGCCGCGCCCGGGAACAGCGAGCCCGCGCGCGAAGCCTGCGGCCCCGTCAGCTGGAGCGTCACCTCCAGGGGTTCGTGGAAGCGGTACTGCCAGGGGAAGTAGGCCACGTGGGCGTCCAGCGAGAAGTCCGCCGGCACCTCGAAGTCCGGCGTGCGCGGCCGGGCGGTGTTCACCTTCAGCTCGCGGATGCGGTGGACGTGGAAGGTGCGCAGGCCCTGGCGCAGGTGGCAGTAGCCCACCAGCGTCCACACGCCGCGCCGCAGCGCCAGGCCGTACGGGTCCACGCGCCGCTCCGTGACGCCGTCCTTGCGGGGGCTGCCGTAGGTCAGCTGCACCCACTTGTGGGCGGAGCACGCGTCCCAGAGCTGCTCCAGTCGGGCGGAGACCTCCTTCTCCTGGCCCTGCTGGCCGGTGCCCAGCTCCATGCGCACGCGCGGGGTGGGCAGGGATTCGCCGGCGAAGAAGCCGATTTTGCGCAGCGCGTGCGCCAGGTCGTCGCGGCCGGGGAACGCGCCGGACGCCAGCGCGGCGGACCCGGCGGCGTAGAGCACGGCCAGCTCCTCCTTCGTGAGGTCCGCCTCCGGCAGGTAGTAGACGTTGCGGTCGACGAGGTAGCCGTCGCGCCGCTCGTCGTCCCCCTGCACGTAGCTCAGCGGGAAGCCCAGCTCGACGAGCTCCGCCTTGTCGCGCTCGAATTTGCGCTCCGCGGCGTCATCCGAGCCACCGTAGTCAGCGGGGAAGTGCTCACGCAGCTCGGCCCACGAGATGGGTTCCCGCGCGTCGAGCAACAGTGCCACGAGATCAAGGATGCGTTCCGTGCGGTCCATTCAGGTGATCGGTGACCATGGCGGACAGGACCCGGGAGATCAAGAGACCGGGGACTTCCGGGGTGGGAGAAAGGGGCAGGCCTGGAAACGAACAGAAAGGGAACAGCGGAGGGCACTGGCTCCGTCCAAGGGGGGGATAGCCGCCCCAACCTGAACAGGCAAGCAGGTACCGTCATGTACCCCTCGTTTCGTCCGCAAGCCAGCAGACAACCCCGGGTGTGGGGCTCGCACTCGGGGCGCGTCTGGGTTATTCCTTGGCTATTGTCGATTTGGGTGAGAAGCGACAGCGGGCCTCCTGGAGGCTTTGCTGGCTGCCGTGGGGCCGACGCGGCGGACCAATGCTTTGACGAGGGCTCGACCATGGACCGCACCTCCCTGCTGAAGAAGTGGCTTCCCGGGCTGGCGCTGGTGCTGCTGGCCTTCGTCTCCGCCCCGGCGCACGCCCGCTCCGAACCGCTCTACTTCGCGCTGGAGGTCCGGCGCGACGGCCGGCTGATCGCCCAGCCCAAGCTGCTGGGTGAAGCGGGCCGCACCCTTCGCGCCGAGCGCCGCCGTCCGGGCGCGACCGTGCCGGACTACCGGCTGGTGCTCACGCCCAAGGGCGAGGGCGACTCGTTCCAGCTCCAGGTGGACCTGTCCCTGCCGGAAGGGGAAGGCCACTCGCAGCTCGCCCTGCTGCACGGCCAGGAGCGCAAGCTCCAGCTGGGCCGGGTGCCTGGGGAGCTGGAGGTTTCGCTGCTCCTGATGAAGGTGGACTCCCCGGAGTTCCGCGCGCTGATGCGCCTGACGGAGCCGGCGACCGGCACGGTGAAGTCCGTCTCCTGCTCCATCTAGGCGGCCTTTGCGTGGACCGCGGCTACAGCACCGCCAGGTCGTCGCGGTGCACCGCTTCATCCAGGTAGCGGTAGCCCAGCACCGCCTCGATGTCCGTGCTCCGCCGCCCAGCGATGCGCCTGAGCTCGTTGGCGTCGTAGGTGGACAGCCCCCGGGCGAACACCATCCCGGCCGAGTCCGTCAGGTCCACCGGGTCTCCCCGGCCGAAGTCCCCCTCCACACCCGTCACGCCGCTGGGCAGCAGGCTGCGCTTGCCGGTGACGATGGCCTCCTTCGCGCCCGCGTCCACCACCAGCCGGCCCCGGGGCCGGAGCGCGTGGGCGATCCACGCGGTGCGCGCGCTGCGGCGTCCGGCGGGCTCGAAGAGCGTGCCCACGGCTTCCCCCTGGAGCACGCCACGCAGGCGGCCGGGCACCGCGCCGGAGGTGATGACGCAGGGGATGCCCAGTTCCGCGGCGCGAGCGGCGGCGCGCACCTTGGACGCCATGCCTCCCGTGCCCACCTCGCTGCTGGCGTCGCCAGCCAGGGCCAGCACGTCCGCGGTGACGCGCGGCACGGCGGGCATCAGGCGGGCTTCGGCGTCCTTGCGCGGGTCCGCGGTGTAGAGGCCCTCCACGTCCGACAGGAGGACCAGCGCGTCCGCCTCCACCACGCCGGCCACCAAGCTCGCCAGCGTGTCGTTGTCGCCAAACTTCAGCTCGTCCACGGACACGGTGTCGTTCTCGTTGATGACCGGCACCACGCCCGCGGCCAGCAGGCGCTCCAGCGTGTGCTTCACGTTGAGGTAGCGGCGGCGCTCCTGCACGTCCTCGTGGGTGAGCAGCACCTGGGCCACCGTCCGGGCCGCATGACCGAACGCTTCCTCGTACGCCTGCATCAGGCGGCTCTGCCCCACCGCCGCGCACGCCTGCTTGCCCGGGATGTCCCGAGGGCGAGCAGGCAGCCCCAGCCGCTCCATGCCCAGGGCGATGGCGCCGCTGGACACCACCACCAGCTCCCGGCCGCCGGCGGCCCACAGCAGGTCCTGCCCCAGCGCGTCGAAGTGGGCACGATTGAAGCGGCCCGTGGCGCTCGTCAGCGCGTTGGTCCCAATCTTCACCACCACGCGGCGGGCCCCGCGCAAGGCGTTGCGTGCGGAATCAGTCACAGGGGCAGCGTAGGCTGGAACGGGAAAGGACGCGCGTGGCCGGTTGTTCACCAGGCTGCGCGACACACCGGCTGGGGGGCTTTGTCATGAAACGCGGGTGGCCCCAGTCCATCCAATGCCTTGAATGCAGCGCGGGTCGTTCGATGTCCGCGCCAGGAGAAACGGTTTGAAGGAAATCTTCGGCAACACCCTGGGCCTGAAGTCGAGCGAGCAGCAGCGGTTGCGCAACACCTTCCGCCGCCGCGTGGATCCGCGCGAAATCGTGTCCGCGGAGCTTGCCCGCCACCTCACCGAGCTGTCGCACGAGCTCAACCGTCAGGTGGGCGTCCTCATCAACCGAAAGGGCGACATCGAGCACGTCGTGGTGGGCAACGCGCACAAGCTGGAGCTGCCGGACATCGGCCGTGCGCGCGCCGGACAAATCCGTCTGCGTGGCCTGCGGCTGGTGCACACGCACCTGAAGAGCGAACCCCTGACGAAGGACGACCTCACGGACCTCGCGCTCCTGCGCCTGGACTGCGTGGCGGCCGTGGGCGTGGGCAACGAAGGCCTGCCCGGCGTGCTGCACTGGGCCTACCTGGTGCCGGAGAACGGCGCGGGCGAGTTCTGGCACGTGTCCACCCTGCCCTCCGTGCACGTTGAACAGCCGGACCTGCTGTCCACGCTGGACGCGCTGGAGGAGGAGTTCAACCGCAAGGCCGCCGCGCGCACGGTGTCCGGGAAGGAGCGCGCCATCCTGGTGGCGGTGTGCCTGGACGGCAACCGCGCCCGGGCGGAGTCCTCACTCGCGGAGCTGAAGGAGCTGGCGCGCACCGCGGGCGTGGAGGTGGTGGACAGCGTGCTCCAGATGAAGCGCGAAGCGGATCCGCGCTACCTCATCGGCCGGGGCAAGCTGGAGGACCTGAACCTGCGCTCCATGCAGTCCATGGTGGACCTGCTCATCTTCGACAAGGACCTCACCCCGTCGCAGGGGCGGCACATCGGAGACGCGACGAGCCTCAAAATCCTGGACCGCACGCAGCTCATCCTGGACATCTTCGCGCAGCGCGCGCAGACGGCCGAGGGCAAGCTGCAGGTGGAGCTGGCGCAGCTGAAGTACCGGCTGCCCCGGCTGGTGCAGGGGGATGACTCGCTCAGCCGCCTCATGGGCGGTGGCGTGGGAGGCCGCGGCCCGGGTGAGACGAAGCTCGAAATCGACCGCCGCCGCGTGCGCGAGCGCATCACCAACCTGGAGCGCCGCATCGACGTCATCAGCCGCGAGCGCAGCGTCCGCCGGGCGCAGCGCAACCGGCGCGAGGTGCCGGTCATCTCCATCGTGGGCTACACCAACGCGGGCAAGTCCACGCTGCTCAACGCCATCACCAACGCGGAGGTGCTGGCGGAGGACAAGCTGTTCGCCACGCTGGACCCCACGAGCCGGCGGCTGCGCTTCCCGCAGGAGCGCGAGGTCATCATCACCGACACGGTGGGCTTCATCCGGGACCTACCCAAGGACCTGGTGGCGGCCTTCCGCGCCACGCTGGAGGAGCTGTACGACGCAAGCCTCCTGTTGCACGTGGTGGACGCGAGCGACCCGGCGCGCGACGACCAGGTGGAGGCGGTGGAGAAGATCCTCGCCTCGCTGGGTTTGATGGAGAAGCCGCGCCTGATGGTGTGGAACAAGGCGGACCAGCTGTCCGCGGACGAGGTGGAGTCGCTCTTGCGCTCCCTGGGCGGCGTGGCCATCAGCGCGGTGAAGCGCGAGGGCCTGTCCACGCTCCTGGCCAAGGCGGACATCACCCTGTTCGCCGAGGGTGCGTCCGAGTCCATCGGCGTCGTCTGACGGTGGGCGGGTTGTCGGCGCGGGGGCCCTCCCCGTAGAGTCGGGGGGCCTTGGCTCCCGCGCTGAAACTGCTCATCCCTTTGTTGACGGCCCAAATCGAAGGCCTGCCCGGACAGGACTCCGGGCCGGACTACGACCGGCCCGTCTCGTCCATCACCACCGGCTACATCGAGCTGCTCGAGAAGAACAGCCACATCGTCTACCCGGTCATCGCCGTGGTGACGCTGCTGCTCATCGGCTGGGGCATCCTGTCCGCGTGGAGAACGCAGGACATCGACGGCCTGCAGAAGAACGAGTTCAAGCGCGCCATCATCAACCAGCTGCGCTCCAACCTGAGCGGCATGCCCGGCGACCTGCTGGGCCGCACCATCGGGTTGGACCGGCTCAAGACGAACCGCCTGCTGGAGGAGATGCAGACGGAAGGACTCGTCCTGAGCCACACCAACTCCGAGCGGCTCACCGTGTGGCGCGTGCGCGGCGCAAGCCCCGAAGCGAAGCCGCGCCGCTACTAGCGCCTCGCGGCGTCTTCAGACGCCGGACAGCTCCGACTTCGGCTGGCGCGTCATCAGGTCCACGACGGCCATCTTGGCGTTCTTGCCCTCATAGGCGATGAGGTAGACCTGCTCGCAGATGGGCAGCTCCACGCCCGTCTTGAGGGACAGGTCGCGCGCGCTCTTGGCGGTCTTCACGCCCTCGGCGACCTCCTTCATCTCCGCGAGGATGTCCGGCAGCTTGCGGCCCTTGCCCAGCTCCATGCCCACGTGGCGGTTGCGGCTGAGCTCGCCCGTGCAGGTGAGCACCAGGTCGCCCATGCCGGACAGGCCGGAGAGCGTCAGCGGGTTGGCGCCCTTGCGCACCGCGAGCCGCGTAATCTCCGCCAGGCCGCGCGTGATGATGGCGGCCCGCGCGTTGTGGCCCATGCCCAGGCCGTCCGCCATGCCCGCGGCGATGGCGATGACGTTCTTCAGCGCGCCGCCGTACTGCACGCCCACCACGTCCGTGGACGTGTACGAGCGGAAGGTGTCCGTCTGGAGCGCCTTCTGACAGCGCTGGGCCACCTTGTCCCAGTGCGACGCGATGGTCACCACCGTGGGCATGCGACGGGCCAGCTCCTTGGCGAAGCTGGGGCCGGAGAGCACCGCGACGTACGGGTGGAACTCCTCCGGCAGACAGTCCTCCAGCAGCTCCGTCATGGTGAGCAGCGTGCCGTTCTCGATGCCCTTGGACACCGTGACGAGCGGCACGCTCTTGGGCAGGAAGTCCTTGGCGCGCGCGAGCACCTCACGGGTGGCGTGGCTGGGCGTGGCGAGCACCACCATCTCCGAGCCGGCCAGCGCCTCCTCCAGGTCCGTGGTCGCGCGCACGCGCTCGGAGAGGGGGATGCCCTTGAGGTAGGTGGCGTTCTCGTGGTGGGTGTTGATGGCCTCCACGGCGGAGGGCTCACGGCCCCACAGGCGGACTTCGTCGCAATTCACCGCGAGCACGTTGGCGAGCGCCGTTCCGAACGAACCTGCACCGATGACACTGCCGCGCATGAGCTGACCTCGGGTCGAGAGGGGGAAGGGGGATTTCAGAACAGCGTGGACACCACGCCCACGGACAGCGTGGGCATGAACTCCGCGTCCGAGGAGCGGCTGCGGAAGTCGCCACCGAACGAGACAGCGTAGGACGTCTTCTCACCCACGGGAAACTCCGCCCCCAGCCGGACGAGGACGGACGCATCCAGCTTCCACGCGGGCGGCACACCGGACAGCGGATCCTTCTGGATGGGGTCCATGTCGAAGGCCATCAGGGCGCGGACATCCAGGTACGGCCGCCACGCGCGCGGGCTGTCGCCCTGGAAGGACGCCACCAGCCCCGGGGCCACGTTCCAGTCGCGCCGGCCGCTCAGGTAGCGCGCGCCCTTGTCCTCGGTGTCCGGGGGACGCAGGAAGAACGCGTGGCCGCCGTCCACCACGAAGGCGAGGCTGACGTTGTCGCTGTCCAGGAGGGTGAAGCGGACGCTGGCGCGCAGCTCGGTCATCAGGCCGTAGACGGTGTCCACGCCCAGCCCCAGGTCCAGGTGCTCCAGCACGCCGTACATGCCGCGCGCGGACACGAAGGGAAAGCCCAGCTCCATGCCCACGCCCGCGTGTCCGGAGCCCAGTGACCGGCCGCCGTAGAGCCCGTAGCGGTTGGGGGCCTGGGGTGGAGGCGGCGGACGGGGAGCCTTGACGAGACGGTGCGCGGATGGCGGCTCGGCGAGTGGCGGCGGAGCGGCCCGGGGCGGCGGAGGCGGCGGAGGCGGCGGAGGCGGCGCGGGGACAGGAGCGGGGCTGGAGGCGCCGGGGAAGGACTCCCAGCCCTCGGCTTCGGGCGGCGGCTGAACGCGGGAGGGGACTTCCTCGCCGGGAGCGGCCTGGGGACTCGCGGGAGCTGGTGGGGCTTCGGAAGCGGGCTTGCCGGGTTCGCTCCAGGACTCGTCGGGGGTCGCGCTCCGGGGAGCCGGACTGGACGTCTGGGCCCGGGCGGGAATGGCCGGCGCCAGGACCATTATCGACAGGCTGAGGAAACCGGGGAGGCGCATGGTGGAGGAAGGCAGGCAGCCTAGCCCACGCTCCGCCCATGAACGAGGCCGGCCTGCCCGACCTCTCCCCCGCCATCCGGTCGCGTCCGGAAAGCGGCAGCCGCGCCACAATGCTGATGACGGAGGCCGGGCACGGTCTACCATCCGCGCCGCGCGCATGGCGTCGGTGAGGAGAGCCAACGGGATGAGGGTCGGACGGGGTGCACTGCTGATGGCGCTCGCCCTGGGCGCGTGCAGCAGGCCCGGTGCGGGCACGGACGCGACGGGAGCGTCGGATGCGGGGGCCATCGGGATTCCGGGACGGCCGTCCACACTGACGCTGCCCTCGTGCGAGGAGTTGCTTCCGGCGGACCTGCGCGACCTCACGCTGAACGGCTTCACGATGAAGGAGGAGCGCGCGTGTCCCACGTGCGGGCCCGTGTGCTCGCTGCGTTCAGCGGCGCTGGCGGGCGTGTCCGTGTCGGTGACGTATGACTGCCAGCCGAACTACGCGAACGCGGATGTGCGCGCGCTGCTCGAGCCCACGCTGAACGTGGGCGGCGAGGAGATTCCGGCGCTGGGCAAGGCCGCCGCGCGCCGTAACCCCGTGCAGGGCATGACGCAGGTGGTGGCGTGGGATGACGACACGCCGTGCGTCGTGGTCGTGACCTGGCTGGGGGATGACCCCGACCGCGCGATGGACGTGGCCCGGCTCGCGGTGACGTCGAATCACGGCGTGAGGGATACGACGGCGGACGCGGGCTCGGAGCTTCCGGCCGACGCGGGGGACGGCCTTCTGCGGGATGAACCGCTGGAGCCGATGGACAGCCTCACCGCGCCGCGCGCGGGTTCGAAGGACCTGCTCTCCGCGCCTCCGGGCACGGGCGCCCAGAAACCGTCGCCTGTCCCCTCCCCGCGTCCTGTCGCGCCAGTGCCCGCGAGTCCGAAGCCCGTGGCGCCCGCACCGGTTGCGCAGTAGCCCGCGGCGGACTCAGTAAGGCCACTTCGCGATGGCGTAGGCGTGAGTGGCCTTGTGATTGAGCCACACGAGCAGCAGTGCCACCGTCCAGCGCAACGCCTTGGGACGCGTGGCCAGCCAGTCGCCCGCGACGAACATGACCGGGAAGAGCACCGCGCCGAAGCGGAAGGCATTTCCCAGGTCGCCTTGAGGCAGCATCACCAGAAGTGACAGCAGGACATAAAGGCCCAGGGCCCGGTCGCGGCGCCACAACATCACCCCGAACACCAGCCACGCGGCCCCGAAGACGTTCCGCAGCACCAGCCAGCCGTTGAATCCCTTGTGCCAGGGATTGCCGAACCACAGCCCCCGGATGGCGCCCCAGACAGAGTCCACGTGATTCCACTCCCGCTGGGCCTTCAGGAACATGAAGGGGTCACCGGAGCGGCTCCACTCGAAGACGAGCAACCCTCCGAACGCCACCAGCGACAGACACCCCATGAAGCCGAACCGCACGAAGCGCTCGCGCCACGACGGTTCGCGCATGGCGGCCAGGAGCGCGGCGGCGATGGCCACGAAGCAGCCCTGGTTGCGCGTGAAGATGCACAGCGAAACCAGCACGGCCGAGGGCAGGAGCAGCCCACGCGAAGCACACGCCAGGGCCCCGAACGACAGGAGCAGGAAGAGCCCCTCCGTGTGGTGCGAATGGAGCGCGAAGCTGGCGGGAGCGTAGAGGAAGACGAACCACCCCCAAGGCGTCCGGGCCGTCATCCCTTCGCGCTCCGGCCCCTGCCGCGCCCAATGGGTGTTCCACGCGACGAAGCCCAGCAGACATGCCGTGGACAGGGCCGCGCCGACGACCTGGGGCGGCAGCGTGCCCCCCAGCCCCTGCCGCACCAGCCAGACCAGGCCCGGGTACAGCGGCAGGAAGGCCCAGAGGGGCCATGAGTAACCCTCCAGGACCAGCGTGCTGTAGTGGTGCGAGTCCCAGCGATCCAACACCAGGAGCAGAGGGAGGTCCCGGCGCCAGGCCGTCCAGGCCCAGAGCCCGAAGTGGTGGACCAGGAGCAGCGCCACCAGGCCCCAGGGCGAAGACGCGATCTTGAGACGGAGCGAACCCGCCGACTGAGAGGTGGGACCCATGAGCGGGGGTCTCCATGCCCTCGCGGCACGGCTCAAGCAAGAACCCTGCACTGCGCGGTCATCCCCAGAGGGAATGACCGCGCCGGTGCGGTTCGCTCCCCGCTACAGCGTCTCCAGGTACGCCACCAGGTCGTCCATGTCCGCGTCGGACAGCCCCGCCGTCGTGCCGTGCAGGTTCGTCTCGCGGCCGTTCATCAGGCGGGCCTTGAGCGTGGGCGCGCTGCCGTCATGCAGGTACGGCGCGGTGCGGCTCACGCCCAGCAGCGACGGCGTGTTGAGCCCCGTCTTGATGACCTCCGCCGCGTCCTGCAGCACGCCCGAGAGCACGAACGTGCCCACGTCCACGTTGCGGTTGTCCGTGAGCGCCGCGCCCGTGTGGCACGTGTCGCACTTCGCCTGCGTGAAGAGAGCGGCGCCGCGCGTCTGGGACGCCGTCAGCGGCTCGCCATGGAACGCGTTGTCCGGCGCGGGGATGGCGTCGATGAACGCTCCCAGCTTCGCCACCGTGTCCGCGTCCAGTTCCTGGCCGCCCATGCGGTCCTTCACCGTGGCGCTCATGAAGTCCCCCAGCGCGGAGAACTCGCCGCTCCAGTGGAAGGGCGCCGTCGCCGTGGTCATGCGACCCGCCAGGCTGGGCGTCTGGCGCGGCCCGTCCGGGAAGCCCCACACGTGGCCGTCCTCGCGGCCCTCCAGGTGGCACGACGCGCAGGACACCGCCACGGACGGGCTGGTCATCCGCGCATCCACCGCGCTGAAGAACAACCGCCGGCCCGCCGCGGCCATCGGAGTCAGCGTGTCGCCCACGATGACCAGGCGCTCGCCCTCCTCGCGGATGTCCCCGAACGCGTTGCCGCTGGACCCCAGCGTGCTGACCGTGTGGTCGAACGCGTTGTAGACGTACGCCTTGCGACCGTCCCGCGTGAGCGCGATGCCGTTGGGGCCCGCCCCCACGGCAATCAGCTGCCGCACCGGGCTCGTCTCGTTCACCAGGTCCGAACCGGAGCGGCGCCACGAGGGCAGGATGGCCACGTTGTTGGAGTCCTGGTTCACCAGGAACAGCCACGCGCCCGTGGGGTCCACCACCGCCGCCGCCGGCCCCTGCAGGGGCGTATCGAACAAGGGGCTCGCGACGAGCGACGTGGGATAGTCCGGCTTCTCCTCCGGCGGCGGCTTGCACTCGTCCAGGTCGTCCACCACCGGGCGGGGCGCTTCGTCCTCCGCGTCGAAGGTGATGAGCCCCGCGGCCACCACGCCGCCACCGGCCGACGCGCCGCAGGGGGTCCCGCCGCCGTACATCGACTCTCCCGGATTGGGTCCGCGGCCGTCCACGGGCCCGCCCAGCGGATCCTCGCGCGACCACAGCACCGGCGCGAAGAGGCGACGGCCATCCGGAGCGCTCAACAGGTCCACCATGCCGCGCGACCGGAAGGAGCGCGGGCCCTGCTGGGGATTCATGGGCAGCGGCTCGAACTCCGAGGGGGCAGCAGAGGGCGACGGCCGGTTCGCCTTCGCAAGCAGGTCCGTGCCGCCGCGCATCACCTGGGGCTGGTTCGCGTCCGACAGGTCCACCGTCATCACGTCGCCCTGCCGGAACAACGACACCGCCGCCTTGCGGCCGTCCTCCAGCAGCGCGATGCCTCGCGGCTCCTCGCCCAGCGGCAGCTCCCAGCGCGCCGTGAGCGTGCCCGTGTCGATGGCGGTGAGGCTGCCCCGCGCGGCGGACTCACGCATGGCGCTGTTCACCACGTACAGCGTGCTGCCATCCGGAGACAGCGCCATCCCCGTGGGCTCCACGCCCACTTCAACGCGCGCGGCCTCCACCGCGTCTCCCTTGCGGATGACGGACACGCTCCTGCCGCCCCGGTTCGTCACGTACACGGTGTCGTCCGGGCCCACCGCCACGCGCTCCGGACGCGGGCCCACCCGCACCTCGGACACCTTCTCCCGGCGCGCGGTGTCCACCACGGCGAGGATGCCGTTGTCCGCGTCCACCACGTAGAGCAGCGAGTCGTCCCGGCTGAGCGCCACGGACCCGGAGGAATTGCTCCAGGTGCCCGCGACCTCACGCTCCTTGCAACCCGACAGCACCAGCGTCGTCACCGCGCACAGCGCGGCCCATCCCTGCCGTCGCATCGGAAATGCCATCCCCTCCCGCGAAGGCTTTCGCGCGCTCCTCCGGCCCCACCCTGCGCGCATGCCCCACGGCCTGTTCGGGAGCGTGCCGGCCCTGCTCACACGCCTTCCCGAGGGCCGCATGCTCGCTCACCCGCCCCCCGAAGTCGACGCCCTCTCCACCCGCCGTGCGCCTCCGGACAATGTCGGGAAGACTCCCCCCTCCCCCAAAAGCCGCGAGCACCCGGCCGCCGTCGCGTGTAGACACGGGGGGCCGTGTCTCGTCCCGCGCCCGTCATCCTCAGCTTCCGACGCACGTTCGCGCTGCTCATCCTGCTGGTCGTGCTGCCGTCGGCCGGCCTGTCCGGCTTCGGCGTCGTGGCCATCATCAACGAGCGCGCCGCGGTGGAGAAACGCCTGGAGGCCGCGTGGCGGGGGACGCTGGCGGACCTGTCCGCGGAGGTGCCTCGCGCGCTCAACAGCGGACGCTTGGAGCGCGTGGGCAGCGAGCGGCTGGCCTTCCTCCTGCCGGATGACCAGGAGCTGTCCGACCCGGACGGCACCTTCCACGTGGAGAACGGTCTGGTGCGCACGAAGGACCCGCAGCTGGCGGAGTCCCTGGCGGCGCTGGTGCCGGAAGCCGCTTCGCTGCCCACCGTGCCCACCGTCTTCTCGCTCTCCACGAGCGGCCGCGCGGTGATGGTGGCCGCCGAGCGCCAGGGCGCCACCGTGCGGGGCGTGCGGCTGTCAGGCGTGGCGTTGGACTCGCTCCTGTCGGACAAGGCGCAGGGCCGGGCCACGTCGGAGCCCGTGCGCTTCACGCTGCTGCCCGTGCCGCGCGACACGTCCAGCGAGGGCGGGCTCGTCAACCGGCTGATGTCGGAGGTGGCCCAGGCCCGGCAGAACGCGCTGGGGCAGCCGGTGCTCGCGGAGCGGGTGCTGTCCGCGCCGTTGCAGGACTTCCGCCTGGTGGTGCTGCCCATGGGCGAGGATCCGGTGGCGAGCGCGTCCACGCGCAACCGCGCCGTGTACGGCGTGCTGCTGGGCCTGTTCTACCTGACGCTCACCTTCGGCGTGGGCTACACGGCCCGCGTGCTCTACCGCGAGGCGCGCCTGTCGCGCATGAAGACGGACTTCGTGTCGCTGGTGAGCCATGAGCTGCGCACGCCGCTCACCTCCATCCGGATGTTCATCGAGACGCTGGCCCTGGGCCGGCTGAAGGACCCGGCGCAGCAGCAGGAGGTGCTGGACCTGCTCACGAAGGAGACCGAGCGCCTGTCGGACCTCATCGAGCGGGTGCTGGACTGGGCACGCATCGAGAGCGGCCGCAAGGTGTACCAACGCGAGTCCCTGCCGGTGACGGACGTGGTGGACGCGGCGGTGGTGGCCTTCCGCACGCAGCGCCACGGCGACGGCATGGAGTTCACCGTGAAGGTGGACGACGGGCTCCCCCATGTCGACGTGGACCGGGTCGCCGTGGCGGGCGCGCTGCTCAACCTGTTGCAGAATGCCTACAAGTACAGTGGGCCCACCCACCGCAGAATCGCCCTCCGGGCACAGAGAGACGGCGGACACGTGAACCTGTCGGTGGAGGACAACGGAGTGGGCATCGCCAAGAAGGACCGCAAGCGCATCTTCGAGCGCTTCTACCGGGTGGACAATCTGCTCACGCGCAAGTCGGAGGGCAGCGGCCTGGGGCTCGCCATCAGCAAGCGCATCGTGGACGCGCACGGCGGCCGCATCACCGTGAAGAGTGAGCCCGGCCAGGGCAGCTGCTTCACCCTCCAGCTCCCGGTGAGCCGCGCATGAGCACCTCCGTTCCTCAAGAGGAGAAGCCCCAGCGCATCCTGGTGGTGGAGGACGACCTGTCCATCCTCACTGGCGTGTCCATGAACCTGCGCTTCGAGGGCTACGAAGTGCTCCAGGCCCAGGACGGCCGCACGGGCCTGGCCAAGGCGCTGGACGAGGCGCCGGACCTGCTGGTGCTGGACCTGATGCTGCCGGAGCTGAACGGCTACGAAGTCATCCGCGAGTTGCGCCAGCGCGGCCGTGACACGCCGGTGGTGGTGCTGTCCGCGCGGGGCCAGGAGTCGGACAAGATCCTGGGTCTCAACCTGGGCGCGGACGACTACGTGGTGAAGCCCTTCGGGCTCCAGGAGCTGCTCGCGCGCATCAAGGCGGTGCTGCGCCGCCGGTTCGGGGCCACGGGCATCACGCCGCCGCCGGTGACGTTCGGGGACGTGAAGGTGGACCTGTCCCAGCGCACGGTGGCGCGCGATGGACAGCAGGTGGAGCTGACGGCGCAGGAGTTCAAGCTGCTGGCGCACTTCCTGGCGCACCCGGGCCGCACCTTCACCCGCGAGGAGCTGCTGTCCGGCGCGTGGGGCTACCACTACGAGGGCAGCGCGCGCACGGTGGACAACTTCATGCGCCAGCTGCGGCTGAAGTTCGAGTCGGATCCGGAAGCGCCCCGGCACTTCCTCACCGTGCGAGGACTGGGCTACCGCTTCGAGCGGTGAACGCCGCTCAGGTCCCGGCAACGCCAATCTGGCGCAGGTCCTCCAGGTCGAAGGGCTTGCCGTCGAAGCGGCCGAAGCGCTCGCGAAGGGTGAGGCCGCTGGCGGTGAGGGCGGTCTCCAGTTCCTCCGGCAGGAAGTGCTTCAACTTGAGGCGGCGGATGGGGCTCTGTCCGCCGGCCGGACGCCGCTCGCGCAGGTGCAGCGCGAAGAGGGGGCGGCGAGGCTCCACGGCGGCGCCGGGCTCGTCGTCGTCGCGAGGCAGCACGGGTTCGCGCGGGGCGTTGAGCACGTCGTAGATGAAGGTGCCGCCGGGGGCCAGGTGGTGGCGCACGGTGGCGAGGAACGCCTCCAGGTCATCGCGGCCGGACATCAGGCCCAGCGCGTGCTGCGGGGCGAGCACCAGGGGGAACTGCTCCGGCAGCCGCAGCGCGCGGGGGTCGGCGGCGATGAGGCGCGTGCGCTCGGAGACGTCCGGCGATTCGGAGGCGCGGCGCTCCTCGGCGGAGCGGATCATCGCCTCGGAGGGGTCCACGCCGACGGTGGAGAAGCCGTGGCCCGCGAGCGACCAGGGCACCCTGCCGTTGGCGGCGCCCAGCACGAGCACGGGGCCTCCGTGTTCGGAAGCCTGCCGTGTGTAGAAGACGAGGTCCGGCTCCTGTCCCACGAGGGACAGCGGGGTGCGGCCGCGTGCGTCGTTGCCTGCCATTGCCCAGGCCCTAGCACGGTTGGGGGCCGCTCCGGGACCCCGGCGTTCACACAATGGGCAAACGGTTGCCCACGCCCTGTCGAGCAACGGACGCCCACCGGTGACGTCCCAACGGTGGCCGGCCCTCCGGGGCTGGCACCCTCCTTGCCTTGATGGCCACGAACAATGACTTCGTGCCGGGGGACCTTCTCCCGGCCCAGTGTGAGGTGGTCGGCATATGAGGCACGGGTGGCGGTGGACGGGAGCGCTCCTCCTGGTGGGAGCGCTGGGGTGGACGGGCTGCGGCGGGGACGACGGCGACACGCGACAGGTGGATGACCCGGTGGTGCCGGTGACGCCCGTGGAGGATCCGCGGTTGCCGGACGCGGGCACGGGCGAGGTGGACGCGGGCACGGATGCCGGCACGAGCACGGATGCCGGAACCGACGCCGGCACCGGGACGGATGCGGGCACGGGCACGGACGCGGGAACCGGTACCGACGCGGGCACGGATGCCGGCACCGACGCGGGCACGACGGAGCAGGTGCAGACCTATCCCCTGCCCTCCGCGCCGGGCTGGACGTTCTACAACCAGGAGCAGGGCGCGCCGCGCTACGTCTACGGCATCTCCGCGGACCAGGGCGGCAACGTCTGGGTCGCGGGCGGCGAGGAGGGACTGTTCCTCATCAAGAAGGGCTCCAACACGATTCAGCGCTTCACGATGTCCGACGGGCTCCATCCCTTCGGCCGCATGCGTGACGGCGTGGGTGGTCCTCCGCCGGGAGTGCCGTACCTCAAGGTCATCTCCGTGGCGGGTGGCCCTGACGGAACGGTGTTCGTCGGCTACGCCGGCAAGCCGCCCAAGGCGGGCATGCCCACCTGCGAGGACGAATGGGATCAGGCGGAGAACGCCCACCGCGAGCCGGACGCCAGCGTCTACAAGAGCGGTGACGCGGACAAGGTGATGCTCAAGGCGGACGGCACGATTGATGTCGTGCACTACGACATCCACACCGGCCCCAAGAAGGTGGGCGCGGAGCTGCGCGGACGCGAGAAGCTCTGCACCGTCTACCGCATCGCCTACGACCCGGTGAAGGAGGTCGTCTGGTTCGGCGGCAATCACGGCTTCGCCATGGGCGACGCGAAGTTCAACGGCATCGTCCCGTCGTACTGCTGGGATCCGCGCCCCTGGAACACCGAAGGCTTCAAGTGGGAGTTCGAGTGCGCGGGACTCTATGAGCACGTGCACCCCGCCATCTCCGGCTCCAAGGGCGAGCTGCTGTCGGACCGCTACTACGGCGTCTCCATCACGGAGAACCACGACGTCTTCTTCGGTGGGCAGATCCGCTCCACGCGCTTCCGCTACGGCACCAACGGGGACGACTACTGGTCGGCCCAGAGCGAGACGGAGGACGCGGGCTACGAATGGAACCGCTTCGACATCTGGCCTGACGCCGTGCCGAACTACCCCACCGCTGCGCAGCGCGTGGACGACAACGTCTCCGGCATGGCTCCGGCGTCCAACGGCGGCGTGTGGGTGAGCTCCTTCTACTTCGGCCTCGCCCGCCTGAGCGCCGACGGAGCCGTGGAGACCAAGGTGATGCAGGACCTGGTCAACTACGCGCCCGCCAGCGGCAGCAACCCCGCGATGGCCCCGACCTCTTCCGTGGCGACGGACCCGTGGGATGGAAGCCTCTGGGTGGGCGCCAACTGGTGGGGCGGCATCACGCGCCTGAAGGGTGGCGGCACGGTGAAGTACAGCGGTGACGTCTTCGGCAACGTGCTCACCTCCGTCAGCAGCGTGTCCGACATCCAGTTCGACCGCTCCGCCGGCAAGCGCCGCGTCCTCGTCTCCTTCGAGGGCACCAAGAACGCGAAGACCGGCGTCGTCACCCCGGGCCTCATCGGTATCTACGAAGGCGACTGACGCCGCATCCACACCGAAGTCCTGACACGGCCGTCCTTCCCGTCATGGGGAGGGCGGCTGTTGTCTTGGCGCCCACCTGGGCCACCGCGATGCTTTCATCCTGAAGTATCCCAACCCGCGGACGTCGCGGGCGTCTCGCACCGCGAGAAAACAAACTGGCACGCACGCTTTTGACGCGCCGTGCCCGGCTACCCACCTGCCGGGCACGGCCTGCACCGACAGACAGCCCGCGCGGGCCGGAAGCCGTCTAGAATCCCGCCCGCTCATGTCCACCGTCCCTCCCGCCCCCATCCCCGCGCACACCGTCGTCGTCGCCCGTGCGCAGGCGGAGCGACTGTCCGCCCAGCGCTTCCACCTGGTGCTGCTGGACACCGAGCGCGCGGGCACCGTGTACCCGCTCGCCACGGAGGACCTGCGCGTCGGCAAGTCCACCGACAACGACGTCGTCATCGACCACCCCACGGTGAGCCGCAACCACCTGGTAGTGCGCCGTCAGGGCGACCGCTTCCTCGTGCAGGACCTGGGCTCCACCAACGGCACCTTCCTGGACGGCGCCCAGGTGCGCGAGGCCTACCTGCGCCCCGGTGCCCTGCTGGAAGTGGGCGACGTGCGCCTGCGCTTCAGCCCGCAGATGACGCCCGTGCAGGTGGAGCCCACCGTCGAGGACCGGCTGGGCGACCTCGTGGGCCGCAGCGTGCCCATGCGGCAAATCTTCGCGCTGCTCCAGCGCATCGCCCCCACGGACTCCACCGTGCTGCTCGTGGGCGAGACGGGCTCCGGCAAGGGCGCGGGCGCCAAGGCCATCCACAAGTTGAGCCCCCGCACGGCCGGACCGCTCGTCGTGTTCGACTGCGCCAGCGTGTCCGACTCGCTCATCGAGTCCGAGCTGTTCGGCCATGAGAAGGGCGCCTTCACCGGCGCGGTGGGCCAGCGCATCGGGTGCCTGGAGCGCGCCCACGGCGGCACCCTCTTCCTGGACGAAATCGACGACCTCGCCCTGGACCTGCAGCCCAAGCTCCTGCGCGCCATCGAGGACCGCGAGTTCCGCCGCCTGGGCTCCTCGACCCCCATCTCCTTCGACGCGCGCATCGTCGTGGCCAGCAAGAAGGACCTGTGGGCGGAGACGCAGGCGGGCCGCTTCCGCGAGGACCTCTACTTCCGCCTGTCTGTCTTCACCTTCAGCCTGCCACCCCTGCGCGACCGCAAGGAGGACATCCCGCTGCTCGTGGAGGCCTTCGCCGGCGAAGGCCTGTGGCCCCGGCTGCCGGAGAAGATTCAAGAGCAGTTCCTGGGGCACACCTGGCCGGGCAACGTGCGCGAGCTGCGCAACGCCCTGGAGCGCGCCCGGCACATGGTGGACATCCCAGGCCTCACCGGGGACAACCTCCTGCGCGAGTTCACCCGCGACGTGCCCACGCCCGCCGGGGACTTCCTGCCGGTGGAGTTCACCGGGCCGTTCAAGGTGTGCAAGGACGAGCTCGTCCGCGCCTTCGAGCGCGAGTACCTCACGCGCCTGTTGGGCCGCGCCCGAGGCAACATCGCCCGCGCCGCCCGCGAGGCGGAGCTGGACCGCAAGCACCTCTATTCACTGCTGCACAAGTACGGGCTCGTTCAGAGCGAGCCGGACTGACGCCTTCGTGGCATGGTGCGGCCGCTTTCACGCGGTCCCCCATCCCCCAGGAGGGCTTCATGAAGTTGCGTCCGTCCCGCTGGCTCGGTGTGCTGTGCGCGGGTGTCTTGATGATGAGTGCGACGGGCTGCTTCGGCTCGTTCAAGCTCACGACGAAGATCTGGCAGTTCAACAAGGGCATCTCCGGCAACAAGTTCGTCCAGTGGCTGGTGTTCCTCATCTTCGTCGTGGTGCCCGTCTATGAAATCGGCACGCTGGTGGACGCGCTCGTCGTCAACAGCATCGAGTTCTGGACCGGCAGCAACCCGGTGAGCAGCGTGGAGGGAGAAGACTCCAACACGCGCATCGTGAAGCTGGGCCCCACCGACACGCTGAAGATGTCCCGCGACGTGGAGTCCGGCGTCATGCGTCTGGAGTTGCAGCGCGAGGGCCAGGAGCCCGTGGTGCGCTACTTCGAACCGCTGGAGGACGGCATGGTCGCGCGCGACGAGGCGGGCG
This sequence comes from Corallococcus exiguus, assembly GCF_009909105.1. Lineage (NCBI taxonomy): Bacteria > Pseudomonadati > Myxococcota > Myxococcia > Myxococcales > Myxococcaceae > Corallococcus > Corallococcus exiguus. The sequence goes on along the minus strand of NZ_JAAAPK010000001.1, from coordinate 1,362,536 downwards.
CCCTGCTCATCCGCGCGCAGGGCCAGACGGACGGCGCGGTGAAGGTGACGGACGCCACCGGCTCCACCGTGACGGTGCACGCACGGGACGCGGTGGACGCCGCGCGCCAGCTCTTCCTGGACGGCGGCGCGCCGGCGCTCGCGCGGTTCGCCACGCACCAGGGACAGCTCTCCCAGGGCATGGCCACGCTCGACACCTGCACGCCGTAAGAGAAGACCCAGGGCTTCCGGTTCGCGTCACCGGAAGCCCCGGAGTGATTCAGGGCGCGGGCTCGTCGCCCACCACGTCGCCCAGGTCTGGGCCGAAGCCCGCGTCGAGCGCCAGGGAGTTGAACGTCCCCTCCATGCTGCGCCCCGCGCCGTAGCCGTCGCCCTTCTTGAACGACAGGGAGAAGTCTCCGCGCGTGGCCTCGCCCACGTTGCCGCCTTCGTCCAGCACCAGGTCGCCGCGCTCCACCTGGGTGAAGACGCGCGCCGGTTCGCCCGCGGCCACATGCACCACCGACGCGCGGTCGCGGCCAGAGGGCGTGGTGCCGCCGAGGTTCACCTTCGTGCCCGGCTTCATGTCCACGCCTTCCGTGTCCACGGTGAGCCGCGCGACCAGGTCCACGTCCAGGCCGTTGTTGCGGAAATAGCTCACCTGGAGCGCCTCCGGATTGCGGCGGATCTCCACCCTCGACACGTCGGTGACGGGGAACAGCTCCGACACGCTGCCGGACAGCTCGTTGTCTCCCCGGCACGCGATGACACCCGCGCCGCTCAGCACGGCCGCGAGCCCCAGCGCCGCCACGGCGCGTCCCGCGAGGCTCACCGCTCCACCGCCAGCGTCAGGGCCTGCGTGCCGCCCGCGCGGTAGAGCACCACGCGCTGGCCGGAGGACAGGAACGCCAGCTTCGGCGACCAGCCACCCGCCGTGTCCACCGTCACCTCGCGCCACTGGTCCTCCACGCGCGTGGCGATGATCAGCGCGTCGTCAGCCGGCGAGCAGCTGCCCTCGTTGCGCCCGGACTCCAGCGAGCAGATGTGGAACGCGATGGACGGGTCGTGCGTCTTCGGGTCGAACGCCAGCGACGGGTACCAGGCGCCGGAGCCCGTCTGGTACACCGGATCCGGCGTCGTCCAATCCCCCGCTGCCGCGCACTTCGTCCCCGTCGTGCCCGCGCAGGTGATGAGCGTGAGCCGGCTGCTGGAGCGGTCCACCGCCGCGATGCCGAAGCCGATGGTTGAGTCATACGCCATCGACGCGCCCAGCATCGTGTTGCCCACCGCCTGCACCTGCACCGGCGGCGTCCACGTGGTGCCGTCCGTGTTGCGGCGCTGGAAGTACACGTTCTGCCCCGGCGCGTCCGCGGCCCCAAAGGCCTGGTCGAACACCAGCGCCGGCTGATCACCCGCCATCAACATCTGCAGGTGCCCGCCGTACGCGCCCTTCTGGTCGCCGCCCGACGCCACCACCCGGTGCTGCCACGCCGTGGGCCCGCCGCTGGCCAGCTCCACGTCGCTGCCCGCCCAGTCCTGCTGCGGGAACTGTCCGTTGTGTCCGTCGCGGTAGACGACCAGGGCCTGGCTGCCGCTGAAGACGATGGAGGGATTGAGCCCCACCAGGTAGCCCGTGTCGCTCACCGGGTTGCCCGACACGGCCTCGTCACCATGGGTGACGGCGATGCGCTCGGTCCAGGTGCCATTCGCGTTGCGGTAGGACACCGCCAGGTCGCTCTGGAACCAGAAGATGGAGTCATCGCTTCCACCGCCCAGGTAGCTCACCGCGGGCTGTCCGGACGGGCTGAACGCCAGCGACACGCCGTACACGCGCTGCACGGTGGCGATGGTCTCCGCCTGTGCCTGCACCTGGCCGTCCTTCACCTCGCGGTAGCGAAGCGCGGAGTCCTTGTCGTTCAGCTTCACGTAGTACGCGATGCCGATGCGGTCGTCCGGGCCCACCGCCATCGCGATGTTGGAGATGGCGAGCTGCTCGCTCGGCTCCGTGTCCACCGTCAGCCGCACGAAGGGCGTTTCCGTCGTTCCGCCATCATCCTGCGGCTTCGAGCCCGCGTCCGGGTTGGCCGGCTTGCCGCCGCCACATCCCAGCGCGAGCGCCGCTCCCAGTAGCCACGCGTGCCGTTTCATGCGGTCCTTCTCCTTGGTTCAGTCGGCCTGGTTGAGCGCGCCATCCTATGTCAGCCGCGCGCGTTGTCCGTCACGCCTCGCGGTGCGGACCCACGTCACGCACGCGGTGGGCGGCCAACCGACCCCGGCCCCTTCTCAGGTGCCGTGAAACACACGCACCTGGGATAGGCTCGCGCGCCATGGCTCGCGCGCGTTCGCTCCCCCCGAAGCTGTCCCGGCGCACCTTCATCCAACGGCTCACCTTCTTCGGCGGCGGCGTGGTGCTGCTGGGTGGCATTGCGTGTAAACGTTCGAAGGAGGCGGAAGAGAAGAAGCCTGCGGAGCCCACCGGCACCACCTCCGCCGGCCAGGCCCTGCGCACCTTCTCCGCCTTCGAGTACGCCGTCGTCGCCGCGGCCGTGGAGCGGCTCCTCCCCCGCGACGAGGACCCCGGCGCCCAGGACGCGGACGTGGCGCTCTACATCGACCGCATCCTGGAGACGCAGGGGCTGGAGTCCATGCACCGCGACTTCCTCCAGGGCCTGTCCGCGCTGGAGCGCCGCGCGCAGCGCATGTTCCAGAAGGGCTTCGCGCAGGCCACGCCCGCCCAGCAGGACGAGCTGCTCGCTATCTTCAAGGACAGCCCGGCCGGCAGCGGCGAGGCCCACTTCTTCGAGCTGTTGATGACGCTCAGCCTGGAGGGCTTCCTGGGCGACCCGTCCTACGGCGGCAACAAGGGCCGCGTGGGCTGGCGGCTGATGGGCTTCGACACCGTGGGCACGCTCGCCATGGCGCCCCCGGAGGGATACGACGGGCCCAAGTGCCTGCGCGAGTGCGGAGGTCACCACCCGTGAGCCTGCCTTCCGTGGACGTGTGCATCGTGGGCAGCGGCGCGGGCGGAGCGCCGCTCGCGCTGGAGCTGGGGCGCGCGGGCTTCAAGGTCGTGGTGCTGGAGAAGGGCCGCCACTACCAGCCCAAGGACTTCGTCCACGACGAGATCCTCAACAGCCGCCGCAACTTCTTCATGCCGCTGCCGTGGGAGGAGCCGCACCTGGTGCGCCAGGGGGCCAAGGGCCGCTACGAGCGCAGCAACGCCGCGTGGACCGCCAACTGCGTGGGCGGCGGCACCGTGCACATGAGCGGCTTCTTCTACCGCCTCAAGCCGGTGGACTTCCGCCTGCGCTCCACGCTGGGCGCCGTGCCCGGCACCACCGTGGCGGACTGGCCCATCTCCTATGAGGAGCTGGCCCCCTTCTACGACAAGGCGGAAGCCGAGCTGGGCGTGTCCGGCCAGGCCATCCCCCACCCCTTCGCGGAACCCCGCAGCGGCCCCTACCCGCTGCCGCCCCTGGATGTGCACCCGGTGGCGTCCGAAATCGACAAGGTGTGCGCGGCCATGGGCTGGCACGCCCTGCCCACCGCGCGCGGCATCATCAGCAAGGCCTACAAGGGCCGCTCGCCGTGCGCGTACTGCGCGCTGTGCGGCAGCTACGGCTGCGAGACGGGCGCCAAGAGCAGCACGCTCGCGAGCCTCATCCCCAACGCCATCGCCACCGGCAACGTGGAGGTGCGCCCGGGCAGCATGGCGCGCTCCATCGAAGTGGATAAACAAGGCCGCGCGAAGAGCGTGGTGTACCTGGACAAGGACGGCGTCGCGCAGGAGCAGCCGGCGAAGGTCATCATCGCCTCCGCCACCGCGGTGGAGAGCGCGCGCCTGCTGCTCAACTCCACCTCCAGCCGCTTCCCCAACGGGCTCGCCAACGGCAGCGGGCTCGTGGGCAAGAACCTCCTCTTCAGCTCCTTCGGCGGCTCGCGGGCGCACTTCCGCGTGTCGAAGCAGAAGACCGCGCGGCCGTGGCTCACGGACCCGGCGCCCTTCGTCAACCGCAGCCTCCAGGACTTCTACGTGATGCCGGACGCGCGCCACGGCTTCCGCAAGGGCGGCACGCTGGGCTTCATGTGGGCGCACCCCAACCCCATCTACGCGGCGGTGGGCCTGGCGGGCAGCGGCAAGTCCGGCGTGTTCGGCAAGGAGTTGAAGGACCGCATGCGCGCGTACCGCGACTCGCGCATCCTCGAGTTCGAGGTCTACGCGGAGTTCCTCCCCACGCCCGGCACCTCCGTCACCGTGGAGCCCGAGGTGAAGGACAAGTACGGCATCCCCGTGGCCGCCATCACCCTGGACCGGCACCCGGCGGACTTCGCCGCCACGCGCTTCCTCGTGGAGCGAGGCGAGGAGGTGTTGATGCGCCTGGACCCGGACAGCGTGGAGCGCGTGGGCACGCAGGGTGAGACGACCATCCTCCAGCACGGCACCTGCCGCTTCGGCAACGACGCGGCGGCCTCCGTGCTGGACAAGCACTGCCGCGCGCACGAAGTGCCGAACCTCTATGTCGTGGACGGCAGCTTCATGCCCACCGGCGGCAGCGTGCCCTCCACGCTCACCATCGCCGCCAACAGCTTCCGCGTGGCGGACCACCTGGTGCGCACGCTCAAGGGCTGAAGCCGCGCGCCGCTGACGCGCTACTGGAGGCGCAGCGGCGTCACGTCCACCTTCACCACGTAGCGCGCCTGCATGTCGGAGTCGAACTCCACCAGGTGGTCACCCACGCCGGTGACGTCCGCCTGCTGGGTGAAGACGCCGAACTTCTCCATCTGGTCCAACGCCGCGCGGCCCGTGGACGCCTTGCGCTGCCGTGCGCGGCAGCCCTCCTCGTGCACGGTGATGGCCGTCTCCTCTCCCGCCGCCGTCACCTCCTCCAGGTAGAAACTCACCTTGATGGTGGAAGCCTCCGGCACGCGCACCAGCACCTGCCCGCGGCCAGGGAAGCGACCTTCGGAGTAGCTCTCCGGCCCGAGGATGCAGCCGGCGTACTCACTGCACACGGGCCAGGACGCCTTGCAGACATCCAGCACGCGCGCGCCGATGAAGTCATCCCGCGAGCCGCCGCATGCGCCGAGCATCAATCCCATTACAGCGCACGCCAGTCGCGAGACATTCCGTGTTACAACACCAGACATTCTTCTGAACCTCAGCGAGGAGTGGATGTCCATGCGCATGCGCAACCTGTGGCTGCCCCTCACCATCATCGCCCTGGCGGGCTGCGGAGACGAGTCCGAGGACCTGCCGAACACGCCGCAGCTGCTCATCGACCGTACGGAGCTGAGCTTCGACACGGAGTTCTCCGCGGGGACCTACGTGGGGGCGACGACCTTCAACACGCTCTACATCGAGAACCGCGGCCTCCAGACGCTGGAGCTCACCGAGGCCTCCATCTCCGGACCCAGCGTCTTCACCATGAAGAAGCCGGAGGACTGGCCGGAGAACGGCCCCCTGAAGCTGGAGACCTACAAGCGCACCTTCATCGAGGTCGCCTTCAAGCCCAACGCCGCGCAGGAGTTCACCGGCAAGCTCACCCTCAAGTCCAACGCCGCCAACGGCGAAACGCGTGAGCTGACGCTCAAGGGCAAGGGCGTCGCGGCGCCGAAGCCGTAGTCCCGGCGAAGGCGGCGGAGGCGTGAAGCCCCGCCGCCCGCCCGGCGCTGCTACCGGGTGAACTGGCAACCGCCCACCCACGTGCCACCGTCCTGCGTGGGCGCCGGGCACGACGTGGGCGAGCCGCCATCCGCCGCCGTGTAGCTGCGCGGGTAGTCGCCGTAGCCGGTGCGCAGCGTGTAGCTCACGGGCGTGTAGTCCGTGCGCTCGGTGGCGCTCACCGCCACCTTGAGCGTGCCGCCCTGGATGAAGCGCCGCTCCAGGCAGGAGCACGTGTAGGGCGCCACCGTGACGCGCGTCGTGGTGGCCGTCTTCTCCAGCTGGTACAGCGCCTGGTAGCTGCTGAGCGGCGCGCTCGCGGAGGTGTGCCACGCGCGCATCGCCGTCGGGTTGTAGGCCAGCGTCAGCGCGCCGCCCGTGCTGGTGGTCGTCACCGGCATGCACCCGGTGGTGCCGCCGTCCGTGGCGGTGCCGTCGCAGAAGGTCAAATCCAGCGCCAGTCCGTGCGGCGTGCCGCCATCCGGCAGGTTGTCCACGTCCCACTGCACCAGCCACGCCGCGTCCTCGGGCGCGCTCAGCGCGGGGAGCTGGTACTCGAAGGTGTCCGTGTCGGAGGGCACCGCGTCGTAGTCCGTGGGGCCGCGCACGCCCAGGCCCGTGGCGCGGTCGTTGTTCCGCAGCCGGCCGTGGCCGTGCGTCAGCTGGCCCTTCGCCTCGAAGGTGGCGTTGCCCACCGGCAGGTTGCCCGTGCCCACGTCGCCGAGCGTCTTGGAGCGCGGCTGCTCCACGCCTCCGCTGTAGGCGTTCTCTTCTTCCGTGTCCTCCGCCGCCCAGGACACCTCCAGCCGGTAGTCACGGTCATCCGCCCAGTTGTTGCCGTCGTCCTGCACCACGAAGTGGTACGTCACCTCCGTGCCGTGCGAGGGCACCGGCAGCGCGCCCTGGAAGTTGCTCAGGCCGGCGAAGCGCGCCGGGTCGGACTCCTCGCGCACGGACTGGATGCACAGCACGGCCTCCGCGTTGTTGCAGTAGGTCTGCACCAGCCCCGGCGCGTCGGGGTGCTCGCGCGTGTCGCGCGGGCACACGGCCGGGTTGTTGGAGCAGGTGGCGCGCTGCTCCGCGGTGACAGTCGTGCTGACGGTGCTGAACACCAGCACCTGCCGGTCCGCCAACTGGCCCAGCGGCAGGGGCAGCGGGTCGAAGCGCGTGGTGGTGGGCCGCTCCGTCAGCCGGTAGCGCAGCACGCTCGGCTTCGTCAGGCTGGACAGCTTCACCGCGAACCAGTCGCGGTCGCCCACGTAACCCAGCCGGCCCTCGAAGGTCGTGGTCGCGCCCGTCGTCCCCAGGTTGTTCGAGTACGCGCGGGCGTAGGCGTCGTTGTCCCCGGACTGGTCGCGCGGGTCCTCCTCGTCCACCACGCGCACCTCGACTTCATACGGCTGGCGCAGGTCGCCCGCGGGCACGGGATCGTTGTTGCCCTTGTACCCCTTCACCACCAGGGTCCAGGTGCCCGCCAGCTTCACCTTGCGCGCGGTGGCCATCACGCCCGGGTGCACCTTGGGCAGCACGTTGCCCTCCGACTCCTTGTCGGTGCCGTTGGGGCGCAGCAGCTCGTAGGACAGGCGGTAGTTGGGCGCGAAGCCCTGGTCCGGCGCGGTGATGCGCACGTAGGCAATCTTCCCCGCCGTCAGCGGGAAGCTGAAGCGGTCCACGTCGTTGTCCGTGGCCAGGTAGCCCTGCGCGGTGCCCACCTGCACGGCGCCCTGCGCCGCCAGCGCGATGGGCGTGGGCGTGACGTCGTTGGGCTCGTTCGTGTCCGGGTTCTCCAACAGCTCCACGGTGAGCCGGTAGGCGTTGCGCGCGTCGTAGTTGGGGCGCGCGGGGTTCGTGGGCGCGTCCCGCACCACGATGATGAGCTGCGTGCTGGGCGTGCCGTACGGCAGCACGATGTCCACCGGCTTCGGCGCGCCCGCGCCGTGCTGGTCCGACTTCGTCACCAGAGAGGTGTCCTTGTCCTTCTCCCGCACGGAGATGGACAGGTTCACCGGCGTGCTGGACGCCAGGTACGTGCCGGTGACGTGCACCAGCGTGCGCGCGTTGGCGGTGGCGGGGATGTTGACGCGGTACCAGTCCTCGTCACCGGCCTTCACGTCGCCCGTGAGCGCCAGGTAGCGCTCCATGGGCACGCCGGGCTTCAGCTCGCAGTCCGCGTTCGTCAGCGCCTCCTCGCGGTTGTTGCAGAGGTCCTCCACCACGCCCGTGCCGGCGTCCGGCGTGTCCTCCCCGCCGGAGGAACAGGCGGCCAGCAGGAGGAGCGCGAGCGGGAGCAGTCGGGTGCGAAGGCGCATGGGGGAAGTCCGGGAGGCGAAAAAGAAGTCAGGGGACGGGCGAGAGGGTCGGGGCGACGCCGGGGCAGCCGTCCACGAAGTCCTCGGGGTTCACGCGGATGACGCCATCCGGAGGCGACTTGATGCCGCCCACCGGGTAGCGCACGGAGTCCACGCGGAAGGTGCGCACCAGCGTGCGCGCGGTGGGGTCGTCCGCAGGCAGCATGGCCACGGAGAGGTAGATGTCGTTGTAGCCCGCGCCGCGCTGCACGGTGCCGGCGTCCACGCCGCCGTCCACACCCCCGTCGGCGATCATCGCGATGGTGGGCGCCAGCAGCACGTTGTCCACGCGGAAGCGGTAGCACTGGCGGCCCTGGTCATCCACCGGGCCGTCCGCCTCCATGCTGTAGCGGTACGCGTCCGAAGCCAGGTTCGCGGTGTCCACCTGCAAGGGGCGCATGTGCATGCGCAGCTCGCTGCGGTTGGTGAGGCCGTCCGTGTCCGGGTCCTCGTCCAGGTCCTTGCTGGAGCCCTGCGTGCCGCCGCGCCACTCCATGCCGTCCGGCACGCCGTCGCCGTCGCTGTCCTGGAGGGTGGCGTTGGTGCCGATGAACTGCTCGTCGCAGTCCAGGAGGCCGTCGCAGTCCGTGTCCACGCCGCGCAGCGCGGGCGGGCAGCCCTTGTCCAGACCGCCGCCGTCCGGCTGCGCGACCTGCGTGGGGTCGAACTGCACGCCGCGGTCGCGGAAGTACACCTCCACGCCGTCGCTGAAGCCGTCGCCGTCCGTGTCGCGCAGGTTGGGGTTGGTGCCCAGCTCGTACTCGCGCGCGTCGGAGAGGCCGTCTCCGTCCGTGTCCGCCTCGTCCAGCGGGCTGCCCGGGGGCGCGGAGAAGTTGGAGGCCACGAAGTCCTTCACGATGAAGGCGCGGCGCACCTGGCCGAACTGGAAGTTGAGGAAGTTGATGGGCTCGTTGTTGCGGAAGTCGCGGAAGTTGCCGCCGCCCAGCGTGGCCATCTTCTCCAGACGGTCCGCGTTCTGGTTGATGATGAGCAGCGGGCAACCGCCGTCGCCGAAGCCGCCGTCCTCCGCCACCAGGTCGCACACGGACGGCACGGGCTGGATGGGGTTGAAGACGTGCACGGTGTTGAAGCGCACGTCCTCCACCAGGTCGCGCAGCTGGCGGATGCGCACCACCGCGTCGCCGCGGATGAGTTCGTCGTCCTGGTTGTTCGTGGGCTTGCCGTCCGACAGGAAGATGACCGAGTAGCGCGCCTGAGCCAGCGCGTCGCTCCCGCTGGGCTGCTGCCGCGCCCGCGCGATGTCCGTGTTGATGAGCGAGTAGATGTCCGACAGCGGCTTGACGAAGTCCGTCGAGTCCCGGTTCGGTGACGTGTCCGTGTTGCGGAAGGTGAGCAGCTTCTCCGTGAGGATGGCCTTCGCGGTGGCGTCCAGCCGCGACACCTGCACGAACCCGTCCTCCAGCGGCGGCCCCGGGTTCTGCGTGAGGAACGCCGTGGTGCTGCCCGCGAAGAGCATCACCGCGATGGAGACCTCTTCGTCCTGCGGGAGGTTCTCGATGAGGTCCACCAGCGCCGTGGCGCGCACGCCGTCCGGGTCGCTCACGCGCATGGACTGGCTGGCGTCCATGGCGACGATGATCTTGATGGGCCGGATGACCTCATTGGCGCCCAGCGTGCAGAAGCGCCCGTCCAGCGCCACGGCCCGGTCCGCGGGCACGTCCGTGTCGCGGCGCGGGTCATAGAGGTACGAGTCCGTACAGGCCATCACCACGGCGAACCCCACCAGGCAGAGCGCCCACCAACGTCCCGCGCGGCTCACGGCGAGGCCCCTCCCTGCGACGGCGACACGCCGACGCAACTGCCCTGGGTCCTCCAGGGGTCCACCAATTGGTCAGGACGGCGGAAGTCACCGTCCTCCATGGCCAGGTCCGGCGCCAGCGGCACGCGCACGCTGGGCGGCGCGTACTGGGCCCACGCGCACGCGGTGCGCCAGACGCCGTAGTCCGTGGCCACACCGCTCTCCGGCGCCTCCGCGAACCACACCTTGAACAGGTTGTAGCCCTGCTTCACGCCGGAGCGGTCCGGCGGCGTCACCAGCTGGAGGTTGGACACGGTGAAGTCGTAGCAGACGCCGTCCGTGTCGGTGCCGCCCGGGACCTTCTTCACCTCGTACTGGATGCCGTACTTGTCGTGGAAGGGCCGGTCGCGCCGGGTGGGGTCGCTGCCGGCCTTCAACTCCTCGTCGTCCGGGATGCCGTCGCCGTCCGTGTCCAGGCCGGACACGCTCGACTGGAGCGGGTTGAGGCCGTACTTCACCTCCAGCCCGTCCGGCATGCCGTCGCCGTCGCTGTCCACGATGCCCTGGCGCGTCTTGAGGTAGTCCTCGGCGAACTGCGACAGCCCGTCACCGTCCGTGTCCCGGCAGATGCAGCCGGGCGTCAGCGGGGACTGCGGGTTGCAGCCGCGCGCGTCCAGGTCGTTGCCCGGCTTGAAGCCCTGGTCCTGGCGCCGGTACTCGAAGCCGTCGCTCAGGCAGTCCCCGTCACTGTCGATGGTGAAGGGGTTCGTCTTGAGCGTGAAGCTGTTGTCCAACGAGTCCGGGACGCCGTCGCCGTCGCTGTCCAGCACGCGGCCGTCATCTCCCGGCGCGGAGCTCAGGGGCTCCACCAGCAGCGTCTTCATCACGTTGGGCGACGCGAAGGAGGAGTAGTCCAGCGCGCCCAGGCCCAGCTCGGAGATTTCCGCCGTGTCGCTGAACTCCTGGTAGACGCCGTTGCCCATCTCCGCGAAGCGCTTGAGCAGGAAGGAGGCGATCTTCTTCGCCGCGGCCGGGTACTGCGCCTCCGGGACGCCCGGGTAGGTGCCGTAGATGTCCTGGCAGATGGGGCCGCAGGCGCGCACGGCCTCTTCGTTGAAGAGCAGCACCGTGTGCATGCGCACGTCGCCCACGTTGTACTGCGTCTTCAGCTCCATCAGCCGGCGCACGTAGCTGAAGAGCTGGTAGTTCTGGTTGCGGTCCGTGCCCACCTCGAAGCCGGTGATGGCGTCGGTGGTGCTGGTGGCGTTGCAGAAGCTGGTGATGGAGTCGCGCCAGGTGAGGTCCGGCGTGTCCGGCCCCGCGTAGGCGGACAGGTCGTCGTTGGCGGAGCAGCGCGGGTAAGGCGTGCCGTCCGTGAGGAACACGACGACGTAGCGCGTGCGCGGCAACAGCTCCGGCGTGGACTGGGACACCGCCTCGATGTCGCTGGCGATGAGGCTGTACGCGTAGCTGAGCGCGCCCTGGTAGTCCGTGCCCTTGCCCAGCTGCGACTGCAGGCCTTCGATGTAGCTGTTGATGTTGCCCGGCGGCGCGAAGCGGTCTCCCGTGGAGGCCGGCGGCCAGGTGTTCTTCACGTTCGTTTCGAACGGGGCAATGGCGATGCTGATGTTGCCCTGGCGCGCGTCGTTGATGCGCCGGAAGCCATTCACCACGTTCTTCAGGGCGCGCACGCGCGCGGGCTCCGTGACGCCCGGCGGGATGATGGCCTGGACCTCCGCGCGCTCGCAGAAGCCGCTGCCCTCCTGCGAGCCCGGCGGATCCGACACGCACATGCTGCCGGACTCGTCCACGACGAGCACCACCTTCACCGGGAAGCCGGTGGGGTTCGCCGGACGCGTGCACACCCGGCCGGTGAGCGTCAGCCGGTCATCCAACTGGGACTGCTCCTGGGCGCGAGGCTCCAGGAGCGTGTCTGAACAGGACAGCACACCCAGGACCAGGAGGCCGGTCGCAAGAAACGGAACAGCGAGCAGACGGCGCATGCGATGCGGACCTCCTGGCACGGGGAACATCCTGGGTTACGCCTTCTTGCGGCGGCGCAGGAGCAGGCCGAGCACGCCAGCGCCCAGGGCCGCGGCGCTACCGCCCGCGGGCAGCGAGGTGCAGCCACCGCCTTCGGAGTCCTGCTTGCCCACCTTCACGAAGAGGCTGGACACGGAGGCGCGCTCATTGGGGAACACGCGGTCCGCGAAGGCCAGGCGCGTGGACACCTGCAGTTCGTACTCGCCTTCCTTGTCCGGGTTGAAGTTGGGCACGCTGCCGTCCACGTACTGGTACTCCCAGTGGCGGCTGTAGGTGACGGCGCCCTTGGGGTTCTCCACCACCGCGGTGGAGCCGGAGGGACGCTTCACGACCGTCCACGTGTACTCGATGGCCGCGCCGTTGCGGTTGGCGAACAGGGGCGGACGCACCGCCATGCCCGTCTTCTCCACGCTGATGGAGCCGCCGGTGCCCACGCTGAAGGGCGACTTCGGGTCGAGGCAGTCGTTCGGGTTGTCCTTGTTGAGGACCACGCAGTAGCGCGTGTCGCACGCGTCGCCGATGCCGTCGCCGTCGTCATCCGCCTGGTCGCGGTTGGCCACCAGCTGGCAGTTGTCCACGTTGTTGAGGACGGAGTCGTTGTCGATGTCCGGATCGCACTTGTCGCCGATGCCGTCCGCGTCCGTGTCCTTCTGGTCCGGGTTGGCCAGGCCGGGGCAGTTGTCCAGGTTGTCGGAGACGTTGTCGCCGTCCGCGTCCACGCGGCACAGGCTCACGTCCGCCGGCAGCACCTGGTCCGGGTTGGCGATGAGCGGGCAGTTGTCCTCGCCGTCCGCCACGTCGTCGTTGTCGTCGTCCGTGTCGCAGACGTCGCCAATGCCGTCCTGGTCGTTGTCCGCCTGGTTGGCGTTGGGGATGGTGGGGCAGTTGTCCTCACCGTCCAGCTTGCCGTCGTTGTCGTCGTCCGGGTCGCACGCGTCGCCAATGCCGTCGCCGTCGCCGTCCAGCTGGTTGGCGTTGGACACCGCGGGGCAGTTGTCACAGGCGGTGCCGACGAGGTCACCGTCCGCCGTGTCGTCCTGGTCGCGGTTGGACGTGAAGGGGCAGTTGTCCTTGTCGTCCGCCTTGCCGTCGCCGTCCGCGTCGTCCGTGTACGACAGCGTCTTGCCGTCGTCCGTGTACGCCACCCAGACGGAACAGCCACAGCCACAACCGCAGCCGCCGCCCTCCTCCTTGGGGCGACCGCATTCGTCTCCGAGGCACTCCGGGTTGTCCGGGTTCTGCTCCTGGGCCTGCACGGTGCGGGGACTCAGCACCAGGAACGCTCCGAGCGCCAACAGGGGGGCAATGCGACCGATAGTCATGGTGACTCCTTTCACAACCCCTGCCCTAGCAAGAGGCGATCCCGCGTCTGTAGGAGTTTCAGGGTCAGGAACTTCAAGGGGTTGCGCGTTCGGAAGAGCCTGCTACAGGAAGGGTGTGGGGGGGACACCCCATTGAGACTGTGGGGAACACCCCACGCCGGGGGGCCGTCTCAGGTGCCCACGATGAAGTCGTCGGAGAGCATGGGGACCATGCCCGCGGGGGTGCGGCCCGTGTCGGGGTCGTATTGGATTTCCTGGATGAAGAGCGAACCCACGCCGGCGCCGCGCGGATCATTGTCCCGGCCCACCTGGAGGTAGAGGTAGACCTCGTTGGTGCCCGCGGAAATCACCTCGCCGGGAATCAGCGGGTGGGGGCGCTCCAGGGTGGGGACCAGGGAGACGTTCTCCACGCGGGTGCGGTAGCAGGCGCGGTCGCTGGTGGCGGTGGGCGGCAGCGGGACGATGGAGTAGCCGTAGCCGCGCTCGCGGTGGAAGTCGAGGTCGGCGCTGAGCGGGTCGGTGTGGGCCTCCACCTCCGCCACGTTGGAGGCACCGTCGCGGTCGGTGTCGAGCAGGTCCTCGGCGATGAGGGGGTTCGTTTGCGACAGGGCCTCCACCAGGTCCGGCAGGCCGTCGCCGTCGGTGTCGCCCACGCAGGGGTCGCTGCCGAGCACGCGCTCCTCGCAGTCGTTGAGCCGGTCGCCGTCCGTGTCCTGCACCACGCTGCAGCCGTTGATGATGTCCACGGCGAGCGGGTCCAGGCCCATGCGAAGCTCCACGCCGTCCATGAGTCCGTCCTGGTCGGTGTCGGGGGAGGTGGGGTCCAGGCCCAGGGCGCGCTCGTCGTCGTCCGACACGCCATCGCCGTCGCTGTCGACGAGCATCTGGCCGTTGCGCACCTGCACGTTGCGGTTGAAGGCGAGGAAGCGCTTGAGCTTGAGCGCGTTGTCGAGCGCGCCGTAGTCCAGCCGCGCTAGCGCGTTGGGCAGGCCCACGAAGTCCGTCTCCACGGGCGCGCTGCCGCCTGCGTTCGCGATGGCGGCCACCTGGAGGCGGGTGACGGGGTCCGGCGTCTGGCCGCGGACGTAGACGGGCTGGACGCTGACGTCGCCCGCGCCCAGTTGCTCCACCAGGCCCTTGAGCTCGCCCACCACGGCGGTCAGTTCGCACTGGCTGCACGAGGCGTTGCACTGGGCCTGGGCTTCCGGGGTCGCGTTGCAGCCGGCGGCCTGGGCCAGCGCGGTGCACCGGCTGTCGATGCCGATGTTGTACGCCGGGTTGTCACAGCTCACGTCGGAGCTGCGGATGACGGGCGCGACCACGTAGCGCGAGCGCGCGACCTCGCCCTTGCAGGCGGCCTGCATGTCGCCGGACATCAGGCTCTTGGACAGCCGCAGCGCGGAGCGGATGCTGATGGGCCCCTGCTGCTGGTAGCTGGCGTAGCGAGGCAGGACGGACTGGAAGGAGGCGGCGTCCGTGAAGCTGCCTTGAAGGCCCGTGGCCACCGAGTGGAAGGCCACGAGCCCGAAGCGCACCTGCGGGCCGGTGAAGCGCGAGGTGAGCGTGGTGAGCCCGTCCACCGCGGAGCCCACCACCTCCGGCTCCACGCCGGTGCCGCCCTGGAGCGCGAAGATGACCTTCACGGGGAACGCGTCGCCGGTGGCCTCGGGGACGCAGAGGTCTCCCTCGAAGTTGGCGCGGTCGCGTGTACCGCCCGCGCGGTCATCAATCGAATAGAGCCCCGCGTCGGTGCACGACAGCCACAACGTTGGAAGCAGGAGCCAGGCGACCCGGGGGGAGGAACGCATTCGTTGGATTGTAGACCTCAGCCCCCCCTTCCAACGCAAGCGACCCGAGTGCCGGCTCCACGTGAAGGCCCCGACACCGCTCCCGCCTTTTCGCGCCGACAGAGAAAAGCTCGCCGCCAACCAGGCTGGAATGTCCACATCCCGCCTGGAATCAGCTCCCGACAATTTCCTGGTCTTCCCGGGATGGTTCCGATTTCGGGGAGGGGAAAGACATTGCCCTCGCTGTCCAACCAATCCCCAAGGAGCAAGACCATGAAGAAGACGCACGTGAAGCTGGGCGGGACCGTGGCGATGTTCGTGCTGGCGCTGGGTGCGACGGGCGCGATGGCTCACAACCGTGAGGTGAAGAGCCATGATCCGCGCATGGCGGTGTCGATGGAGGAGGTCGTGCTGGTGTCGAAGACGGGCCCCCTGGCGGGTGGTTCCGGCAGCGGCAACGGCAACTGCGGCATCCTCAGCAACATCCTGGGTGGCGGCAACATCATCGGCAACACCACGGGCAACCTGCTGGGCCTCTTCATCGGCGGCGGCAGCATCTCGGGCAACTGCAACTGACGCCAGCTGACGTCACAACCCCCTGAAGTGATGTAGCGGTCCATTCAAGACGGACCCGACGCCGGAGGTGCCCCCTCCGGCGCTCGGTCTGGAGCCCCCATGCGACACACGTTGACTCCCCGGCACGGGTTGTTGACCGGCCTCGCCGTGCTGCACCTGCTGATGGTGGCCCGTGGCGCGCTGCACGTGCCCCTGCTCCCGCTGACAGACACCGGGCGGACCTGGGCCCAGGCCTATGGGCATTGGACGGGCTCGAGCAGTGGCTTCAGTTTCTTCGCCCCCGGGGTGAGCCCGGCGGTGCGTGTCTCCTTCGACCTGGAAGGTGCGTCCGGCGACCGGCTGCACGACGACTTCCGGTCCGAAAACGGCGCCGTGAGCGTGCGCATCCATTCCATGAACCTGCGCTTCAGCCTGGAGGAGAGCCGGGACGCGCTGGCCCGCGCGTGGGCGGCGGCGATGTTCGGCCGGCATCCGGACGCGAGAGCCGTCACGGTGCGCGTGGAGTCGCTCCAGCTGCCCAGCATGGAGGGACACCTGCAAGGGTCGCAGCCGCTCTGGACGGAGGCCTACCGTGCGGAGTTCCAGCGGCGCGTGCCCGCGGCCGTGTCCACCGGTGAGGTGACGCCATGAGCGCCCGGACCTGGAAGTCCGCCGTGGGTGCCAGGCTGGCGGCGTTCGTCGGCGAGCCCTCTTCTCCGCAGCCGCTGGGCGTGTTGCGCATCGGCGTGGCGGCGCTGCTGCTCATCCAGGCATGGAGCCTGTCGGAGATCCTGCCGGAGCTGTTGGGCAACCAGGGCTGGGTGCCCTGGAGCGTCTCCGAGGCGATGGCATCCCCTTCCGTGCCCCGGGTGGGCGCGGTGGTGGCCGCGCTGGCGCCGCTGGGCTTCTCGCAGGCGGCCAGCATCCAGGGCCTGACGTTCGTCTACGTGGTGGCGCTGCTGGGGCTGCTGCTGGGCCTGCACACGCGGCTGTCGTCGGTGGTGGCGTGGATCCTCCACACGGTGCTGCTCAACAGCATCAGCTTCTTCTCCTACGGCGTGGAGACCTTCGCGCACATCAGCCTGTTCTATTGCGCGGTGATGCCGGTGGGCACGGCGTACTCCCTGGACGTGCGGGCGGGCAGGCTCTCCGGCGCGCCGTCCGCGCTGGCGACGCTGTCGCTGCGCGTGTTGCAGGTGCACCTGTGTCTCATCTACCTGACCACGGGTCTGGAGAAGATGCTGGGGCCCGTGTGGCGGGACGGGACGGCGCTCTGGGAGGTGCTGATGCAGCCCCAGTACGGCCAGTTCGACTTCGCGTGGCTCGCGACGGTGCCGTGGATGGTGAAGCTGGCCACGTGGGGCACGCTGGTGGTGGAGGTGGGCTACGCGTTCTGCGTCTGGCCCCGGCGCACGCGGGGGCTCTGGGTGGCGCTGACGATGAGCCTGCACCTGGGCATCGCGGTGATGATGGGGCTGTGGATGTTCAGTGGGATGATGGCCGTGCTCACGTTCGCGGCGTTCGGGTGGCCCCTGATCGCCGAAACGATGCGCACGCGGGTCCGCGCCGCGGTGCTGTTCCCCTTCCACTCCGGGACCGCGCGTTAGGGCTCACAGCGTGAGCAGGTACGCGAGCAGGTCGTCGCGCTCCTCGGCGGTGAGTTCCTGCGCGGCGCCGTGGGTCAGGCCTGGGGTCTCCAGCAGCGTGCGCAGCGGGAAGCGCGAGCCCACCACGAGCCGGTCCTCCTGCACCGCGTAGCCCGCCGTGGCGCTCGTCAGGAGGGGCCACACGTCCCAGGTGCCCACCAGTGAGGGCGGCGCTGCTCCTGTCACCAGTTGCTGCTGCTCCAGCCGCAGCGGCAGCGCGATGGGCGTGCCGACGTCCTGATACTGGCCCCGCGTCGAGGGGTCCTGGTCCAGGGTGAAGAGGGGCGTGGGGTGGCAGGCCGTGCACCGGGCCTTCCCTTCAAAGAGCGCCAGGCCCTTCACCGGGTGGCCGGCCCTGCCGTCCGGCAGCGTGACGGTCTCCAGCGGCGCGCCGTCCTCTCCCCGGTACGGGTTGGGCGCGGTGGGCAGCAGCGAGGTGTAGAGCGCCAGCGCCTCCACCTCCGACGGCAGCGGATCCGGGTTGTGGTAGCGGTTGCGCCCGCCCACCGTCTCCACCGTCTCCGCGATGCTGCGCGTGCTCGCGGGCGTGAAGTAGGGCGGCGTGTCCCGGCTGCCCAGGGCCGTCGTGGACCGGTAGATGCGCATGGGGCGCGTCTTCTCGAAGAAGACGCCTCCCGTGTGCCCTTCGATGTGGCACGCGTCGCAGCTCATGCCCGTGCGACCCACGTCGGAGAAGTAGAGCACCTGGCCCAGCCGACGCTGCTCGCGCGAACGCACGTCCACCACCGGCCACTGCCGCGTCACACGCGCGTTTCCCGCCCGCGCCTCACGCACGTCCACCACCGCCACCGTGCCCGTGAAGCGGTTGAGCACGTAGAGCGTGCGTCCGTCCGGGGACAGCGCCAGCGAGCGCGGCCCGGAGTGCAGCTCCAGCCCCGCCCTCCCCTTCGTCCCCAGGTCCTCCACGGGGCGGATCCATGGCGTGCCTTCCGGCGCGAGCACCGGCAGCGTCTGGAGCACCGCCTCTCGCGCGGCCGCGTCGCTCTTCACCAGCGCCTTCGCGTCCAGCACCCGCACCTGCCCCAGGCCCACGTCCGCCGCGTAGAGCAGCCCGGCACGGTCATCCAGCGCCAGCCCCTCCGTCACGCCCGCGCCGAAGCCCCGGTGCCGCACCACCTCCTGCCGGTCCAGGTCCAGCACCGCGACGCCGCTGTTCGCACTCACCTCCATGCGCTGGGCGTTGGGCCCCACGTTCGGCCCCAGGCTCGACATGAAGAGCCGCTTCAAGCGGTCGCTCGCGACCAGGGCTCGCGGCGCCTTGCCACCCATCACCTGCGCGGAGAAGGCCTCCGTGGTGCCTCCGACAATGGGGACGCCCGGCTTCGGCACCACCGGCGCCAGCTCCCGGCCGTCGTCCTGGCGCAGCAGCACCACCTGCCCCGTCTGGAGGCTGCCCACCGCGAGCAGTCCGTTCCACCGCGCCATCGCGCGCGGGTTCGGATCCACGGCCGCGCTCCATTTCTCGCGGCCATCCTCCAGCGCGAGCGCGTGCACCGTGTCGCGCAGGTGCTCGGCGACGAAGGCCACGCCCTTCGCTCCGTCCACCTCCAGGCCCCATGCCCCCGAGGGCGCGGGGACGACCCGGGCCTTCCGCTCCGGCGCGTCCAGTGCGTACAGCCAGAGCTCCGCGCCGTACTGGTGGGCCACGCCCAGCCAGGGATGGCCGCTGGCGTCCTTCCAGGTCGCGAGCGCGGACGGCCCGTCTCCCACCGCCATCGCCTCCACGCGGCCAGACTCCACGTCCAGCGCGAACACCGTGTCCGTGGGCGGCGACGCGACGAAGAGCGTGCGCCCGTCCGGGGACAGCGCCATCGCCATCAGGTCCGGGAAGGCCGCGTCGTTGACCAGGGTGAGCCGGGCGGTGCCCGTGGGCCGGGGCCCGGTCGCGGCGAGCGACAGTTGCACGTCCGTCTGGAAGGTGCCCTCGGGGAGCTGGAGGTCGGGGGGGAGCCTCGCGTAGCCATGGCGCGCGTCCACCACCGTGAGCGGCACCTCCCGCGACAGGGGCGCGCCGAGCACCAACCTCAGGCCCGGCACCAGGTTCTCACCATAGAGGGCGAGCGGCTGCGAGGTCTGGTTGCTGGTCAGCTTCGGGCCCACCGCCTGGAGGATGGGGCGCGGTTCAGCGGGAGCGGCGGACGGCGCGGGCGTGGGCGTGGGCGTTGGCGTTGGCGCGGGCCCGCTCGGGGGCATCCACACGAAGACCCCAAGGCCCAGGAGCACCAGGGCTCCGAGCACGGCCGCGATCCATCCCCGATTGCGAGTGACACCTATCACGCGTGGGCATGCCTCCCGCGCGCGAGCATCCTCCATCCGCCCACCGTGTCACGATGACTTCGTGCCACGTCTGCTCGCATGCTGGGGAGGCGCCGCTCGGAGGGAATCCCACGGGACGTTTCCAGCGTACCGGCACGAAGAAGGACAAGTCGTGGAGGGTCCGCCCCAGGTGAGGTGGACTGCCCCCCACACCTGATCGCCACAGGCCATGCCATGGGGCTGGAGTGTGCGTTGACAGGTCGGGGCTCGCATCGCTTAACCTGTTGATGATGCGACGTTTCCTCTTCTTCTGTGCCGTCGCCAGCGTGCTCGGCTTCGGTCCCCTCTCCCCCGCGAACGATGCCTGGGCCCAGGGGCGTGCACGCGCTCCCAAGACGAAGGCCGTGAAGTCGGCCAAGCCCAAGAAGGGCTCCAGCAAGGCGCCCCCGCGCATCGAGACGAAGTCGAGCACGGCCGTCACGGACCCTGTGACGGGAGATGCCTCGGCCGCCGCGTCGTCCGCGCCGCCGCAGCGCGGCCCGTCGCGGATCGACTTCGACGACCGCCTCATCCAGGGCCAGACGAACAAGTCCGGCGCCGTGTACCTCTATGACCGCAAGGAACTGAAGACGCGGTCGATGCTCCGCGAGCGCGACAGCTTCCGCTCGGAGACGCTCGCCACCGTCTACGATCAGTAGGGCCGTACCGCCCATCACCCTTCGAAGGGAGCGTCACCGTTGAGCGGCCAGCCCAGCGTCCTGCAAGTCGTCATCCTCCGCGACGGCCTCCTGGTGGGGACGGAGGTCTTCGTCCCCGGCACCTACGCGCTCGGCTCCGATGCATCGTCGGATCTGCGGCTGGACGACGCGTCCGTGTCGCCGCGCCATGCGTTGCTGTACTTCCAGAACGGTCGCACCGCGATCCAGGACGCGGGCGGTGGAACCAGCGGCGTCTTCGTCAACGGACACCAGGTCACCGCCTGTGAGATCCGCTCCGTGGATGAGGTGCTGTGCGGTCCGTTCGTCCTGAAGACGCGGATCCTCAACCAGCGTCCCGTCGAGACCAAGCCGCAGCCGCCGCCCGAGGTCGCCGCGCTCCTCGGAGGTGCGGGGGCTCCGCACTCCGCGATCCCGAACGGAGGGAACGGGGCGACGCACGCGTTCGGACCCGCCACGAATGGCTTCGCGCCCCAGCACGGCGCGCAGGCCGTCCACGCGCAGCAGACCGTCGTCGCACAGCAAGCTCAGCAAGCCGCGCTGGCACAACAGCAGGCTCAGCAGGCCGCATACGCGCAGCAACAGGCTCAGCAGGCCGCACTCGCGCAGCAACAGGCTCAGCAAGCCGCCTACGCTCAGCAGCAGGCGCAACAGGCCGCCTACGCGCAGCAGCAAGCCCAGCAGGCCGCGTTGGCACAACAGCAGGCGCAGCAGGCCGCCTACGCCCAGCAGCAGGCTCAGCAGGCCGCCTACGCCCAGCAGCAGGCTCAGCAGGCCGCGCTGGCACAACAGCAGGCGCAGCAGGCCGCCTACGCTCAGCAGCAGGCTCAGCGCGCCGCACAGGCCCAGCAGGCGGCACAGGCGCAGCAGGCCGCATACGCGCAGCAGGCACAACAAGCGGCGCATGCGCAGCATCCGGGCGTGCATGCCCAGCAGCAGGCGCAACAGGCTCAACAGGCGGCCTTCGCGCAGCAGAACGCGCACGCCCACCCCGGCGCGCACGCGGGGCATCCCCAGGCCGCGCACGCTCATGCGGGCCACGCACCGCAGGCCGCGCACGGCGCGCACCTGAATGGTGCCCACGCCGCGCAGCCCTCGGCCTCGAAGCCGGCCCCCGCTCCCGCGGTTCCCCCGGGCACCGTCCCCTCCGCGCGGCGCCGTCCTCCGTCGGAGGTCATGCCCAGCCTCCTCGTCGCGGACGATCTGCTCGCGGACCTGGACGCGGACGTCGCGGCGCCCACCTCCGGCCCCCTCGTCCTCGACAAGACCCCGGCCAGCCGCCCCACGCACGCGCCGAAGATCGGCCCGGGCAAGGGCGCGGCCCAGCTCTACCTGGAGCTGTACTGGGGCGCCGTGCGCCGCGACGCGCGCCGCTTCGCCCCGGACGCGAAGAAGCCCGTGAAGGCCGCCCAGGAGGAACTGGCCCCCATGCCGCTGTGGGGCTTCACCCTCCCGGAGGGTGACGACTTCACCCTCGCCGAGTCCGTCAACGGCAACTACCGCCTCTTCGTGCCCCCCGGCACCGACGTGGAGAAGGCGCACAGCGACGGCCGCTTCGCCCCCGTCACCACCGCCGCGCTCGAGTCCGACGGCAGCCGCCGCTTCGTCACCCTGCGCGACGGCGCCGCCGCCCGCCTCACCCAGGGCAAGATGTCGCTCGTCGCCTACGCGGCCCCCGCCCCCGAGCGCGTCTTCGTCAACCCGCTCAAGGGCCTGCCCTGGCTGACCCTCTTCTTCCTCGCCATCTTCGGCGGCGGCCTGGGCTGGTTCATCGCCACCCGGCCTCAAGGCCCCGCGACCGCGGACTTCACCCAGAAGAACCTCCCGCCCGTCGCGCTGCGCCTCATCGCCCCCGAGCCCAAGAAGAAGGAAGAGGCCAAGAAGAAGCTCGAGGCCCTCAAGAAGAAGGAGCCCGTGAAGGAGAAGCCCGTCGTCGCGGAGAAGGCTCCTCCCAAGCCCGTCAAGGAAGTGCAGGTCCCCAAGGCCGTGGCCGCCGCTCCTGAGAGCAAGGCGCTCAAGGCGCTCGCGAAGCTGTCCGCCGCGGGCCCCGCCGCCAATGACCTGCTGGCCGCCGTGGACAAGCTGGGCAGCGGCCCGGGCAGCAAGAACGCCAAGCAGACCAACTACAAACTCGCGGGCCTCATCGGCAAGGCGCCCATCGCCAACGCGGGCCTGGGCACCTTCGGCCTGGGCGGCGGCGGCAAGGGCGGCGGCGCCACCCTGGGCGCGGAGCTGCTGCGCGGCAAGGGCGGCGGCGGAATTGGCGCGCTGGGCGCGGGCGGCGTGGGCAAGGGCGCGGTGGGCGGCACCGTCACGCGCGCCACCGCTCGCAGCATCTCCTCCACCCAGGGCACCGTGGACCGCGAAGCCGTGGCCAAGGTCATCAACAGCCACCTCAATGAGGTGCACGGCTGCTACGAGCGCGCGCTGCTCAAGGACCCCGGCCTCGCTGGCAAGGTGGTGCTGGAGTGGGCCATCGGGCTCAACGGCCGCGTCGCCTCCGCCAAGACGAAGTCCTCCACCCTCCGCAACGCCTCCGTCGAGGCGTGCATCCTCAGCAGCCTGAAGGGCTGGCAGTTCCCAGCTCCCAAGGGCGGCCAAGTCATCATCACGTACCCGTTCCTCTTCAACTCGGTCGGCTACTGACGCGGGGGCCATCCCCCCACCCCACGTCGTCCCCCGCCACCTGACAGGAAAAAGTCCCCGTGCGATTCCTCCTGCTCTCCCTCCTGTGCCTGGTGCCCGGCCTCGCGCGCGCCCAGGCCGAGGAACTCGAGAACCCCGGCACCGTCTCCGCGGTGCAGGACCGGCTCTACCGCATGCACCACGAGCTCTCGCTCGGCGTGGGCGTGCTGCCCGCGGATGCCTTCTACAAGGGGCTCATCGGCACCGTCGGCTACACGTACCACTTCAGCGACAGCGTCGCGTGGCAGGTGGGCCGAGGCACGTACAGCTACAACGTGCAGACCAGCCTGCGCCGCCAGTTGGAGCGCGACTTCGACGCCGCCCCCACCGCCACCGCCTTCGAGGACCAGGTGCAGTGGATGGTGGGCTCCGACCTCATGTGGAGCCCGCTGTACGGCAAGACGTCCTTCCTCAACTCCAACGTCATCCACTTCGAGGTCTTCCTCCTGGCCGGCGGCACGGTGGTGAAGGTGGACCGCAGCGACGGCTTCCGCCCCGCGGTCAACCTGGGCCTGGGCGTGCGCATGTTCTCCAGCCAGAACGTGTCCTTCCGCCTGGACGTCACCAACAACACCGTCTTCGCGGGCGCGTCGCGCATCATCAACGTGCCCACCGTGCAGATTGGGACGGCCTTCAACTTCGGCGCCACGGAATGACGTCCCGCCCGCTCATCGTCGCCGCGCTCGCCAGCGCCGCGCTCCTCGTGTCCCCGACGGTCGCCCTCGCGGCGCCGGACGCGGGCACGCTGCCCATGCCACCCGCGCCGGCCGCCACCGCGAAGGCCCCCGCCGCCCCCACGGACGCGGGCACCCCCGGTCCCACGGACGCGGGCACCGTTGCCGGCACGCCCGCTCCCGCCAAGGCCGCCGTCGCCGAAGCACCTCCGCCCCCGCCGCAGAAGGTGCCGCCGGAGACCTTCGACAACGCGCTCAAGGCCTACTTCGACGGCAAGCCTCGCGACGCCGCGGGCCCGCTGTACGCGTGGCTCCAGGCCACGCCGCGCACGGATGACAACTACGCGTGGGGCCAGTACTTCCTCGCCCGGAGCCTCATCGACCTGGGCCTCACGCACGCGGGCGCGACGTACCTGGCGCGCATCGCGCGTGAGCGCTCCAACCCCAACGTGCTGCCTCGCGCGCTGGACGCGCTGAAGGGGCTGACGGACCGGCCGCACGACGAGGTGATGATCGACGAGCAGGTCTTCGGCGCGCTCGACCTGGGCTTCCTCCCGGACGAGACGGGTGCCTACGCGCACTACCAGCAGGGCCTGGTGGACCTGCGCGTGGGCAACGAGCGCTGGGCGAACACGCACTTCTCCAAGCTGCCGGAGACGAGCGCCGAAGCCAGCCGCGCGAAGTTCGCGCTGCTCGTCACCCGGCTCAAGCAGGTGAAGGATCCGCCGGAGGAGATGGTGAAGGACTTCCTCGGCCTGTCCCAGGACGAGAAGCTCACCCGCGAGGCGCGCAACGAGGCGGCGCTCGCGGTGGCCCGCCTGCGCTACGAGAAGAAGGACTTCCCCGGCGCGCTGGAAGCGTACGGCAAGGTGAAGCTGCCGGAGCTGGACCCCGGCCGCGCCAGCCTCTACCTGGAGGAGGCGTGGACCCGCTACAAGCTGGGCGAGCTGCGTGCGTCGCTGGGCATCCTCACCACGCTGGACGCGCCGTCCTTCCGCGATGAGTTCATGCCGGACAAGTACCTGCTGCGCGCGCTCATCTTCCGCGACCTGTGCCACTACCTGCCCGCCAAGCGCGCGGCGAAGGAGCTGACGCGCCGGTACGCGGACTCGCTGGAGTCCGTTCGCAACCGCGAGGACCTGAGCCAGGACGCCCGCCTGCGCCGCGCCGCCAACGCGCACGGCGGCACCCAGCGCGCCGCGAAGTTCGTGTCGCTGCTGGACCTGGAGGGCGAGCGCCTGGGCCGCTACGCCGGCAGCTTCGGCGACCGGCTCTTCGGACACCTGACGCGCGTCTATGACTTGTCCCACGCGGAGGCCGTGCGCGTGTACGACGCGCGACTGCAGGACGCCGTGCGCCAGGAGGCGGACACGCTGCTGCGCGCCGCGGAGCAGGTGCGCCTCATGGAGTACGAGGTCGGCCTCAAGCTGTACGAGCGCGTGAAGAAGGGCGCGCAGGTGGTGGCGGCGCAGGAGGAAGAGCTGCTGTCGCCCGCGCAGGTCGCCTTCAAGTTCGACAACGAATACTGGAACGACGAGCTCAAGTCCTACCGGGTCCGCATCGAGAGCCGTTGCATCGAGGAAACCCCATGACCGGCCCGTTCACCGGCCTCATCACCGCCGCACTGCTCGCGGCCGCGGCCCCTGGCCCTGGCCGTGTTGGGCCCAACACCAACCCCATCGTGTCCAAGGCGAAGGAGCGCGAGGAGCTCGTCGCCAAGCTGAAGCGCGACATCTTCAAGGTGGACCGCGCCATCGGCGAGACCGAGAAGCTCATCTCCAAGAGCCGCAACGCCCCCTACCTGCCGGACCTGCAGTTCCGGCTGGCGGAGCTCTACGTCGAGAAGAGCCGCTACGTTTACTACCTCCAGGCGGAGACCCGGCCGGAGGGAGCCACGGGCGCCATCGTCTCTCCGGAGACGCGCCTGATGAAGCAGAAGGCGGTGCAGATGTACTACCGCCTGCTGCGCGAGTACCCGGACTTCAAGGACGGGGACCAGGTGACGTTCTACCTGGCGCACGAGCAGCGCGAACTGGGCCAGTTCGACGAGATGCTCAAGACGCTGGGGGACCTGACGCGCAAGTACCCCACCAGCCCGCTGCGCCTGGAAGCCGAGCAGATTCTCGGTGACCACTTCTTCGACAAGGCGGAGCTCGTCGAAGCGGAGAAGCACTACCAGGCCATCCTGGAGCTGCCGCCGTCGCCGGTGCACGACCTGGCCCGCTACAAGATGGGTTGGATTCGCGTGAACCAGGCCAAGCACGCGGAGGCCGTCACGTTCTTCGAGGCGGCGGCCGCCAGCGCGCCCCTGCCCGGCGTGGACGTGAAGAAGGCGCTCAACGTCAAGCGCGAGGCGCTGCTGGACCTGGTCTACAGCTACACGGAGGCCAAGCCCCCCAAGGGCGCGCTCAACTACTTCGAGAAGCTCAGCGAAGGCCGCGCCACGTACGCGCTCGCGCTGGACAAGCTGGGCAACCGCTACTTCATCAAGCAGCAGTACGAGTGGGCCATCCCCACGCTGCGCAAGCTGATGGAAGTGCAGCCCGACCCTGAGATGGACCTGGAGCGGAGCCAGAAGCTGTACGACTCGCTCAAGGCCGCCAAGGGCAAGGTGATGCCGGAGCCGGAGGACATCCGCTTCCTCGTGCGCGCCGCGGTGCAGAGCAAGACGGACCCGGAGATGTCGGAGTCCGACCGCAAGAAGCAGCTCGCGGAGACGGAGGAGATGGCGCGCGACCTGTCCACGCAGGTGCACCTGGCCGCGCAGAAGGCGGACTCGCGGGACCTGTACCTCAAGGCCGCGGCCGCCTACCGCGAGTACCTGGGGCTGTTCCGGCCAGACCAGTACGTGCGGCCCATCATGAAGAACCGCGCGGACGCGCTCTTCGCCGCCAAGGAGTTCCCGGAGGCCGCGCGCCAGTTCGAGGAGCTGGCCCGCTACGAGGACAAGGCCAAGGACGGCAAGGCCGTGGACACCGCCATGTACGGCGCGCTCCTGGCCCACTTCTCCACGCTCAAGCCGGAGGAGGCGCAGAAGCGCAACGCCTTCGAAGTGGCGGACGCTCGGCAGGCCCTGAAGCTCCTGGGCGCGACCTACGTGTCGCGCTACCCGCAGAGCCCGCACGTGCTGGACGTGAAGTTCAACATCGCGCGCGCCTACTACGAGGACGGCGATTACCCGAAGGCGGCGGAGCTGTTCACCGCGTTCGCGCTGGCGCACCCGCAGTACAAGGACGCGCCGGTGGCGGGCAACCTGGCCCTGGACAGCCTGCGGCAGGTGAACGACTTCAAGAAGCTGGACGAGACGGGCCGCAAGTTCCTCGCGTCCTCGCTGCCGTCCAACTTCCGCGGTGAAGTGCAGAAGATCCTCACGCAGAGCAAGGCCGAAGCCCTGGACGAGCTGGCCCTGCAGAGCGCGCAGGAGACGGGCGACGTCATCGAAGGCCTGATGAAGGTCGCGGACGAGAACAAGAACAGCGACATCGGCGAGAAGGCGCTCTACGGCGCGTTCACCGCCGCGCGCGAGAAGCGCGACCTGCCACGCGAGCGCGAGCTGGGCGCGAAGCTGGTGCAGTCCTACCCCAAGAGCCAGTACCTGTCGGACGTGCTGCTGACGCTGGGCCGGCACGCGGCGGAGGCGGCGGCCTTCAACGAGGCGGCCGGCTGGTTCGAACAGGTGGGCCAGAAGCTGACGGGCGACCTGGCGTCGGTGGACGGCTGGATGGCCGGTGCCCGCCTGCGCATCGCGCTGGGTGAGTACAAGGAAGCGTCCCGCAACCTGGAGACGGCGTCGGAGGCCGCGGGCGCGCGCAAGGGCGAGGTGCTGTCGCTGCTCGCCGAGACGCGCCTGAAGCAGAAGGACTACTCGCGCGCGAAGACGGCGGCGGAGACGGCGCTCAAGCTGGACAAGAACAACGTGGCCGCCGCGGCGGTGCTCGCGGAGGTGCAGGCCACCACCGCGCCCACCGCTCCGCCGGACGCGCTCATCTCCACCCTCACCGCCGCGGTGCAGGGCCCCAACGGCCAGACGGAGGAAGCGGCCAAGGGACTCTGGTACCTGGGTGAGATCCTCTACCGCGGCTACAAGGACCTGCCGGCGGACAAGGTGGAGGAGAAGGTCGCCGCGCTCCAGGCCATGGAGGGCGTCTACACGCAAGCCGCGTCGCTCGGGTATCCGGAGTGGGCGGTGGCGTCGCTGTGGAAGATTGCCCTGGCGTACGGCCACATCGCGGACGTGGTGGACCAGACGCCGGTGCCCGGCGGGCTGTCCGCCGCGGAGACGAAGCAGTTCCAGGACGCGGTGAAGCAGCAGGTGGGGCCGCTCAAGGCCCGCTCGGACGAAGCCTTCAAGGCGTGTCTGTCCCGCGCGGAGTCGCTGGAGGTCTTCAACGCGGCGGTGGTGGGTTGCCGCAGCCGCACGGACGTGGCCGCGCTGCCGGTGCCGCAGCCGGCCGCGCCCACGCAGCCCGCGGCGCTGGAGGACCTGCGCAAGAAGGCGGAGAAGGTGCTCACCGCGGAGGCGCTGGAGGCCCTGGGCATGGGCTACCTGGATGCGCACCAGTACGGCATGGCGCAGCTGACCTTCGGGCGCGTGACGGAGCTGCAGGACACGCGCGCGTCCGCGCACGCGGCGCTGGGCTGGGCCATGCTCAACCTGGGCGATGCCATGGGTGCCCGCGAGGCGTACGCCAAGGCGCTGGAGGCGGACCCCACCTACGACAAGGCCCGCCTCAACCTGGCCGCGCTGCGCTGCCGCTTCGGCGACACGGATGGCGCGCGCCGCGAGCTGGCCGTGCTCAAGGACATGGGCACGCTCAACGGTCCGGACGTGGACGCGGGGTGGAAGGCATGCAAGTGAGCGCGCCCTTCCGCCGCATCGCCCCGGTGCTGTTCGCGCTCTTCGCCACCGCGTGTGGTGACGAGGGCGGCAAGCTGGAGGGCAGCGTGACGGAGCTCATCGACCTGCGCTACCAGCGCACGGAGGCGGCCCTGGCGGAGGGGACGCTGGCGGTGAGCTTCGTCAACACGCAGGGCAGCGGGCAGGACGTGGTGTTGAAGGTGAGCGCGCGGGTGGCGGACATGCTGCCGGACAACGAGTACGCGGGCTCGCTGGACATCGACCTGGCACAGGCGCTGGACGACGGCTCGCAGCGGGGCAGCGTGGACCGCAGCGTGCTGGACGAACCGGTGCGTCCGTTTCCGCCGCTCGTGCGCGGCAACCTCTTCGTGAAGTCCCTTCCGAAAAACACCGGGGACCGGGTGTCGGGCGAGTTCAGCGTCACGTTCACCAACGGCACCGACGTCTACTCCGGCCGGACCATCTTCAGCCGTTTCGAGGCCATCGCTCCATGAAGCGCCACCTGCTCCTCAGCCTGTCCCTCCTGACCGCCGCCTGCGGCCCGAGCTACGGCATGCGCGTGCCGGACGCGCTGGTGAAGAAGCTGCCGTACGAGACGCGCATCGAGCTGCTGGAGGCGGAGAACGACCTGGCGCTGGCCATCGACCGGGTGGACGAGGCGGACAACGAAGTCAACCGCGCGCGAGACAACATCCGCCGGGCCAAGTCCCGCCAGGAGGCCGCCGAGGACGAGGAGGACCGCGCGCAGGACGCGTCCTCCCGCGAGGTGGCGCAGCTGGCCATCGCGGAGTCGGAAGCCCGCGTGGAGTACCTGCGCGCGCACCAGCGCCTCAACGTGGGGCTGCGCGAGGTGGAGAAGCTGTCCCTGCGCTGCGCGTTCGCCCGCTTCGAGCTGGCGCGGCTGACGTCGGCGCGCAAGGCGAAGGTGCAGGGCAGTGAGCGTCTGGAGCCGAAGGACTTCGAGCAGCAGGTGTCCGAGTGCGAGGCCGCCGTGAAGGAAGAGCGCGCGAACCTCGGGGGGGACACGAAGGAAGCGCAGGCGGCGAAGGAGGCGTGGGAGGCGAAGAAGGCCGCCCTGGCCAAGAAGACTTTCGACGCGCGCGCCAGCCCGTACGTGGAGAACCTGTGATGACGAAAGCCGGAGTCCTTCTCCTCCAGTTGTTGACGGCCCAGGCTCCTGCCCCGGAGACACCTCCGCCGGAGAAGCCCGCCGCGCGCGCGGACAAGCTCCCGGACGACCCGGACGCGCTCTACAAGCTGGGCACGGCCTTCCTGTCGCAGAACCAGGCGCGCCGCGCGGTGGCGCCGCTGACGAAGCTGGTGGGGCTCACGCCGGACGGAGTGCCCGCGAAGGTCGCGCTGGCGCGTGCGCTGCGGCTGTCCGGTGACGTGCCCAAGGCCAAGGCGGTGCTGGACGCGGCGCTCGCGGCCTTCCCGGAAGAGGCCACGCTGCGCTCGGAGCGCGGCCTGCTGGCGCGCATCCAGGACGACACGGACGAGGCGATTACCCAGTACTCCGTGGCGACGGAGCTGGCGCCCAAGGACGCGGAGCTGCGCTTCAATCTGGGCGAGGTGCTCCAGCGCGCGAACCGCACGGATGACGCCATCGAGGCGTACCGCGAGGCGCTGAAGCTGGACGGCGCGCTCCAGGTGGCTCGGGTGAACCTGGGCAAGGCGCTGGCGGAGAAGGGGCTGGCCGCGGAGGCGAAGGAGACGCTGCGCGAGGCCATCCGCCAGAAGGACAGCGACGCGGAGGCCCACTACAACCTGGGCGTCGTGCTGATGCGGGAGAACGACGTCACGGGCGCGTTCTCCGAGTACCAGGCGGCGCTGAAGGCGGATCCGAAGCACGCGCGCGCGCAGAACAACCTGGGCGTGGTGCTGGACGGCCAGGGCAACGCGCGCAAGGCGGCGGAGGCGTTCCAGAAGGCCATCACGTTGGATCCGAAGTACGCGGAGGCGCACTTCAACCTGGGGCTCGCGTGCTTCCAGTTGGGGGAGAACGCCCGGGCGACGAAGGCCTTCGAGAAGGCGCTGCTGCTGGAGCCCCGCCGCGCGAGCGGCCCGTACACGCAGCTGGGCCAGCTGTACCTGGCCCAGGGCAAGAAGACGCAGGCGGTGGCCGCGTTCCAGAAGGCCATCGAGAAGAGCGCCGACGACGGCAAGAAGACGACGGAGTCCTACCAGGGCCTGGCGCGCGCGTACCTGGAGCTGGGCAAGGTGGACGACGCGGTGGCCACGCTGAAGACGGCGGTGGAGACCTTCCCGGACGAGCCCGGCGTGCGCGCGGGCTACGGCGACGCGCTCAAGGCCAAGGGCGACCTGGAGGGCGCCATCGCGCAGTACTCGGCCTGCGTGAAGCTCCAGCCCACGGTGGAGAACCGGCTGATGCTGGCGGAGGCGTACGCGAAGAAGCACGTGGGCGCCCAGGCGCGGCCCCTCTACGAGGCCGTGCTCCAGGAGGATCCGAAGCACCGCGCGGCGAAGCTGGGCCTGGCGGACCTGCTGCTCGCGATGGGCGACTACGCGGCGGCGGAGAAGCTGCTCACTCCCGCCCAGGGCGAGGAGGCGGAGACGGCGGCGCTGGCGCGGCTGGGCATCCTGCACTCGCGGCGCGGCCGGCCGGACCTGGCGGTGCCTGAGCTGGAGGCGGTGGTGGCGAAGGACCCCGCGCAGTTGGAGGCCCGCGCGGAGCTGGGCTTCCTGTACCTGCGCGGCGGTGACGAAACCAAGGCGCTCCAGGTGCTGAGCGACGTGCTGGCGGTGGAGCCGCGCAACTCGCTGGGCCTGCTGTACCTGGGGCACACGCTGTACCGGCAGGGCAAGTTGCCGGAGGCGGAGAAGGCCTTCCGGGGCGCGTCGCAGGTGGACGCGAGCGCGGGCGAGCCGCACTTCGCGCTCGCGCAGCTGCTGGAGGCCACCAACCGCAAGCCCGAGGCGAAGAAGGAGTACGAGGCCGCGGTGCAGTTGCAGCCGGACCACGCGGACGCGAAGACCGCGCTGCGGAAGCTGGCCGTGGACGTGCCGTAGTCGCGGCGGGAGCGCACCGCACGAACCTGTCCGACAGTCGGACAGGTTGGGCCCGCGCTCTCTACTCCCGGGCTCGCATGAGGCTGTCTGGGAGCGAGGGCCCCGTGGGCGCGGGCCGTGGCGACTCCGTGAGCGTCCGGCCAAAGTGGTAGCGCGCCTCCGCGTGGACGCCGAAGGATTCGCCTCCGGCGCTCGCCAGCAGCACGAGGTCGTCATCGGGGCGCCCATCCGCGGGCAGGCCCAGGGTCCAGGGCACTTCCCGCGTCTCCCCGTCCAGGACGATGGGCGACCTGGGGCCTTCCCGGAGAACCGTTCGCGGCGGCACGCGCAGGGAGACCTCCACGGGCGCGGTGAAGCCCGGGCTCCGGTCCAGCCGCGCGACGAGCCGCACCGTGTCCGCGCTGGCATCCACGACCCGCCAGGAGACGTGTAGCGGCGCCGGGATGCGCGCCGTGGCGGGGAGCACCGTGGGCCGTGACGCGGGGCTGTCCGTGGCGGTGGCGTCGTCCTCCGAGCCTCGCATGAGTACCGTGGACGAAGGAGTTGTCGCCGCATCCCTGACGTGTGGCTTCGCCGGGACCGGCCGCGAGCCCTGACGCACGCGCGACTTCACGTCCCACGTATCCATTCCGTACGCGGGGAGCGCCACCGACCGCGCGGACGCGAGGAGCGTTGGAGAGGACGCGTGGACGGGCTTCTCCTTCGCCTGAGGAGGTGACTCGGAAGGCCTTGGTGGCTTCTTGCGCCGCACCCGGTCCATGCCGGACGCCATACCCGCCGACAGCGCTCCAACGAGCGCCAATGCCAGCACGGCCCCCGCCACGCGTTTGCGCATCAAGGGGCGCAGGAGGTTCAGGGTCGTGGACCGTCGGCTTCGCTGCATCGGACGCGGGAGCGTCATGGACACAGGGGCTCGTGGCTCGGATACGGGAAGGCGGTGGCGGGTTCGGTGGCCGCGTCGACCCGAGTGCTCGGGAAGCCCTGGCACATCAGCGCGTCCAGGAAGTCCGCGAGACACGGTGAGGATCTGCCCGTGTCCACGACGTCCGTGAGCGCGCCCTTCTCATCCCGCGTCCAGGTGTGTCGCGTGTAACCGCGCGCCCAGGGCGCTCGGTTCATCGAGGGCGCGGCGAGCGCGTCGTAGAGGGGCTGGCTCGACGGTGTACCGGCGGCCGTGCGGTAGAGGATGGCGGCCACCTCGTTCTCGTCCACGGGCTGGAGCAGGCCATCTTCGGCGCGGGGCCGCGTCCACGGGCTCACCGAGGAGGCTCGCGCGGACAGGTCCACCCAGAACAGCGTCCCGCCCTGCCGGTCGAAGTAGCGGGGACTGCGGCGCGCGTCCGCGCTGAACCACGTGGCCCAGCCCTCGCTCCATGCCTGTCCCGGGAAGGTGGGCACGCCCACATAGTGCGAGCCGCCCTCCTCCGGACTGGTGCCCCGGCTGGCCATCACCCAGTGCCCCAGCTCGTGCATCACCATCGCGTCCGACCACCACGCCGCATCCGAGTCCCCCGGCAGCCACACCTGCGCGTCCCAGCTCCGGCCCACCGCCGTCACCGGCCACGGCGCGAAGCAAGCACCACAGGACCAGGTCGTCCCGAAGCCCAGCCACGCCACCACGGGCAGGCCGTCGCGTCCGCCGTAGCGCTCGCGCATCTGGCGCCAGGCCGTGCCCAACACGTCGAACACCGCCGCCGCGCCAGAGCCCTCGGACTCGGCGAGGGTGAACGCAGGTTGTTCGGACAGCTCGCGCGTCGTGCGCGACCAACTCCAGATGCGGGCCGCGTCCCCCGGCACCGTCTTCACCGACTGCGCGCCCGGCAGCCCGGGGTCCGCCACCGCGTAGGCCACCGCGCCGTCCCGCCCCCGACCGGCCGCGTATACGACGACGCGGTCGTCCTCGCCCAAGGACGACGACACCTTCAGCGTGAACCGGCCGGCGTCATCCGTCACCTGCGAGTCGAGCACCTTCGAGCCCTGGAACGACACGATGAGGAACCCGCGAGCAGGCACCGGCTCCACGTCCAGCGTCCACGCGCGGAACTCCGCATCCGGGAAGCGGCGCGCGTAGCGCACCGTGCCGCTCAACGTGGGCCCGGGTCTGCCGCAGAAGCCCCGACCGGGCGCGGCTTCGCAGGCCACGTCACAAGCGCGCGCGACCCACCGGCCGTTCGTGCACACCTGCAACGCTCGGGACTCCGTGCACCGCGAGACGCCGTCGACGCATGCAGTACCCGAGACACAGGCGACCTCCGGCGATTCGACACAAGTTGTGTCCTCCGCGCAGTCCTCCCGGTGCACGGCGCCATCGAAACAGCGCTCCAGTACGCGAGGCCCCAGGCACCGTGACGGCGCGGGGAGCTGATCACACGCGAGCGCGGGCCGGACGGCCTCCTCAGGCAGGGACGTGACACAGGCCGCGCAGGCCGCGCCCTCGCAGTCCGCGGCACAGGGAGTCAGCTCCGCCCCCGAGTCGCAAC
This sequence comes from Corallococcus exiguus, assembly GCF_009909105.1. Lineage (NCBI taxonomy): Bacteria > Pseudomonadati > Myxococcota > Myxococcia > Myxococcales > Myxococcaceae > Corallococcus > Corallococcus exiguus. Next base: position 1,328,716 of record NZ_JAAAPK010000001.1, on the reverse strand, counting down.
CCGCGAGCGCCAGCGCCACGAGCGCCCAGCACGACACCCAGACCCCGCGTCCCACCAGGAGGAAACCTCGTTCGAGCCAACGCGCGCGAGGACAGCACGCACGACTCGACGTCAGGCAGAGCCAGGAGGACGACGGCTCCCCTGCTCGCCCGCTCTCCAATAGGTTCCAAGGTCCCGAGCTTCGGACAACCGCGTCAGGGGCGTGGAGCGTTCGGGCGGCACAGGACGAGCCCCACGTCATCCGGGAGCGCGCCGCTCGCAAGTCGAGGCAGAGCGGCCAGCGCGAGCACAGCAGCGTGTGCGTCGGCGATGCTCACATGCTCCTGGATACGACGGAGGTCGACGTACTTGAACAATCCGTCCGACGCGCCGAGGAGAATGCCGCCTCGCCACACGCGTTCGAAGGTGACGGGCCGAGCCTGCCCGCTACCGAGCAGGGGCTTGCGGTGTTGATGCTCCGTCAGCGCGGTCGCTTCGCCGCCCTGGAACAGCCACAACTCCGAATCCCCCACGCTGGCCCCCACCACGTGCCGAGGGGTGACACAGGCGACCACGGCGGTGGTTTCTCCTCCCTGTCCCGAGGCCACCAGTTCCGCGTCGCACCGCACCAGCACATCGCGCCAGGTCTCTTCGCGTTCCACGTCGGCCCCGGCCTCCACGGCGTCCTGGACGCCATGCAGGACGGCCTCCGCGGCCTCGGCGCCACGTCGTGAGTTCCCCGCCCCATCCGCCACCACGAGCACCGTCACGGCCCCTGGCGTCAGAACCAGCACGCGGTCCGCCCCCGTCCTGCCCGCCGGTTCCACATGCCACACCGTCTCGAAATCGCTCATGTGTCGCGCTCAGGGGCGACCTTCGCATGCCATCGACAAGCAGTCGCGCCGCGCCGCGCACAAACCTGTTCGACCGTCGGACAGGTTCGGCCGAGGAGACAGCGGCTCATACAAAGAGCATGTCCACGAATGAGGCGTCCAGCCGTCGCCGCTTCTTGTCCACGGTCGTCTTGCTGAGCGCTGGAAGCACCGCGAGCGCAGCACCCAAGTCCAAGCCCTCGGAGGTGAACGCCACCGAGGACCTGATGCGCGAGCACGGCGTCATCCGCCGCACGCTCCTGGTGTACGAGGAGATCGCTCGCCGCCTCGACCTTCGTGAAGAGAAGGCTCCCGTGGAGGTGCTCGCCCAGGCCACTCGCCTCATGCGCCGCTTTGGCGAGGCCTACCACGAGAAAACGGAGGAGACAGAGGTGTTCCCCCGGCTGGTGAAGGCGGGCCAGCAGAAGGAGCTCGTTCAGGTGCTCATCGAGCAACACGCCGCAGGGCGCAAGCTCACCGAGTCCATCCTCGCCGCGACCTCAGGCCGCGACGCACTCACGCAACCCCAGCCAAGAGCCGAAACTGCGCGGCAGCTCAACCTGTTCATCCGCATGTACGGGCCGCACGCCGCGCGCGAGGACACGGACCTGTTCCCCGCTTTCCGCAACCTCTTCGACGAGAAGCAATTCAAGGAGCTCGGTGAGCGCTTCGAGGAGCAGGAACACCGGCTGCTGGGGAGCAACGGCTTCGAGAACGCGCGCAAGGAGGTGGCTCAGTTGGAGCGCGCGCTTGGAATCCACGACCTTGCCCGGTTCACGCCCTCGGAGAGGTAGGAAGTTGCGTGCGCTCAAGGAACGCGGTCAGCAGGGCCCGTCGCTCCTCTTCGCCCAGCACCCCATCCAGCGCGGGGAACAGGTACGTCTCCTCGCGCAACGAGTGGTGGTGCTCCAGGTGCTTGAACGTGCTCTCCATGTCGAACACGCGCAAGACCGTGCGGCGATAGTCCGGAGCGCTCGCGTCCAGCGCGTCCACGGCCTCCTGACACTTCGCCAGCAGCTCCTGCATGCGCTGGTGTTCTCCGGTGAAGAGCTCCGGCGCGGCGCCTCGGATCCTTCCGGCGCGCGGCAGCTCCGGCAAGAGCAGCGCCTCCTCCGCCTCCAGGTGCCGCGTCAGCTCCTCGCGGTAGCGCGACAGCCGTTCACGCGCGGCGGGCAGGTCCATGCCCATCAGCGCTTCCTGGTGCAGGAGGAACAGCTCCTCCAGGTCGCGGTGGAGCGCTCCCAGGCTGACGAAGTCGGTGGGCGCGGCCATCAACGCCCTTCAGTGCACCTTGTCGTCGCGCACGTGGGCCTCGCGGGCCACTCGCGGACGCGGCGTCACCATGCGGGCCACTCCGGAGTAGAGCTGATCCTCCGTGTAGACCTTGCGCACGCGACGATGCGACGCGCGTGGGTGGTAGGCCGGGCCCGGGCGCTCCAGCCACTGCAGCACCCGCACCTCGCCCGAGTGCGCCAGGTCCGCGAGCAGCGCCTCCGGGCACAGCTTCAGGTAGCGACGCACCAGCGGCCGCAGGCGGCGCCCGAACTCCGTGCCCAGCTTCGCGTGGCGGCGGCCCGCGTGCAGCGTGCCGTCGAAGCGAAGCGAGATGTGGAAGAGCTCGTGCATCAGCGTCTCCAGCCGCGCCTTCGCGGTGGAGCCCCGGAAGAAGAGCGGGCGCAGCGTGATGCAGTACAGGATGCGGCGGCCCCGGATGCGCACCTCCGGCTTGCGCCGCCCCGCCTTGTCGATGCTCTTGCCCCCCTTGAAGCACAGGGGCTTCACCGTGCCTCGCGACGCCCTGCGGGCCTCGCCCGCCACCACCAGGATGCGGCCCACCTTCACGTGGTTGAACTCGGGCATGCGCGCGGCGATGTCCCGGATGAGGGAGCGCAGGGTCCGGTTGAAGTTGGGACGTCGGGGAGCCACGGTTGGTGGACAGTCTAGCGGAAATCCCCTTGGGACTGGCCCCTGGCCTCCCCAGAATGTCCTTTGTGAATCGCTCGACCTGCCTGATGGCCCTTGTGTCCGCGCTGTTCGCCCTTAACTCCGGGTGTGCTTCCGCCCCCGTCCGCTCCGGGGGGCCCCCTGCCCTGACGGCCCAGGAGACCGCCGTCGTCTCTCAGGGGCTCACCGACGCCTCCGTGCGCTACACCGGACAAATCACCGGCACCGCCAACGGCGTCGTGGAGCGCGCCGACTATGAGCTCGTCGCCGACGGGCAGGTGGTGAAGATCGGCTCCACGAAGCTGGGGGTGCCGTTCGCGCCGGGAGCGCCCGCGGACTTCTCCATCGAGGAGAAATCCGCCTACGTGAAGAGCCCGGAGGACCTGGCCCGCCTGAGCGCCCAGGGCGGCACGGTGCTCATCGCGCTGCGCGGCACGCTGGTGGTGCGCTCCGGCGGCAGCGAGGACTCCCTGCCCTTCGCCGCCAGCCGTGCCGTGCGCGTGCCCCGGCTGCCGGAGGTCATCGTGGAGAGCCTGGACGCGGCCCGCTATTCGCCGGAGGAGGTGCAGATCAACCTGCGGCTGGGCGTGCGCAACCCGAACCCGTTCCCGCTGCGGCTGGACTCGCTGACCTACCAGGTCGCCGTCGCGGACAAGCCCCTGGAGGAGGGCACCACCGCGCAGGCGGACTCGGTGGATGCGTCCGCCACGGGCGTGTACCCGGTGGAGGTGGCGGTGACGGCCCAGTCCTGGGGCCCGGGCGTCAAGGCGCTCATCGGGAAGGGCGTCCTGCCCTACAGCGTGAAGGGCGAGCTGAAGGGCCCCATGTTGCAGGTCCCCTACTTCCTCAAGGGTAACGTGAAGCTCAACGTGTCCCGCTAGACTGGCGCGCACGCGTGCCCATCTACCTGCTGAGTGACGACGAGCCGGAGCTGTTCCCCCCACCCGCCAAGGCGGACAAGAGCGGCCTGCTCGCGGTGGGCGGCGACCTGCGCCCGGAGCGGCTGGTGGCCGCGTACTCGCAGGGCATCTTCCCCTGGTACAGCGAGGGCCAGCCCATCCTGTGGCACTCGCCCGACCCGCGCTTCGTGCTGGAGCCGGAGAAGATTCACGTGGGCCGTTCGCTGCGCAAGGTGATGAACCGGGGCACGTACACGGTGCGATACGACACCGCGTTCCCGAAGGTCATCGACGCGTGTTCGCGCGTGCACCGGCCGGGGCAGGACGGCACGTGGATTACCGACGCGATGAAGCAGGCGTACATCCGACTTCACGAGTTGGGGCTGGCGCACTCGGTGGAGGCGTGGGACGGCGAGGTGCTGGTGGGCGGGCTGTACGGCGTGTCGCTGGGCGCGGCGTACTTCGGGGAGAGCATGTTCGCGCTGGCGCCGGACGCGTCGAAGGTGGCGTTCGCCACGGCGGTGGAACGACTCAAGGGGTGGGGCTTCCAGCTCATCGACTGTCAGGTGGAGACAGAGCACCTGGAGCGCTTCGGCGCGGAGTCGTGGCCGCGCAAGCGCTTCCTGACGGCGCTAGAGCAGGCGTTGAAGGAGCCCACGCAGAGGGGGCGGTGGACGGAGTAGACTTCACCGGATGGACGTCCACTACACCTGGATTGGCCCTCCTCCGACGGACCGCAACCGCGACATCACCGCGCCGAAGGCGCTGGCGACACGCTGTGCGGGACAGAGCGTCACCATCTATTTCTGGTGCCTGGACGCGCACGTCGCGACCTACGAGCGGGACTTCGCCGCGCACAAGAACGTCACCGTGCGAGGCATGCAGGCGTTCCTGACGAAGGCGGGCACGAGGGCGTATCGCTGGTACTACTGGTACCAGGAGTCGGACGACTGGGCCGTCGCGGCGATGACGGACATCCTCGACTGGGGCCTGGCGCTGGCGACGCCGCCCTCGTACCGGGCCTTCGTGAAGGACGCGTGGTCGCTGTTCCTCATGTACACGTGGGGCGGCTACGTGCTGGACGCGGGTGTGGGGCCGCAAGGCGGAGGCACGTTCGCCCTGCCGGAGCCGCAGGCCTTCATGGCGCCGTCGCTGACGAGGGACGACGCGCTGATGATCCGCCGCTTCCAGCTGTCACGGCTCACCGGCTGGCAGGCGGAGGGCGACGTGACGTTCAACGAAAGCCGCGCGGACGAGGTCTGCGAGGCGATGAACTACGGCGCGGCGGACGACGGCGAAGGAGAGATGTGTCCCCAGCTGGAGGTCTGGATGCTGGGGAGCCCGCGCTACTCCAAGGGTGCCTGGGCCGCGCTCAAGCAGTACTGCGTGGTCTGGAAGGAGATGCAGCAGAACAACACACTTGTGAGCACGACCGCGCCGCAGGTGTTCCGCTACCTCATCGCGGGCTCCGTCTACAACGGGCTGACGCGCACGCAGAAGGGCGGCGTCCAGGCTCCGCACGGCGCGCTCTGGTACTGCACGGACAACAAGAACGGCACGGTGGATGTGCCGGACCTGAAGCTGCGCAAGACGTACCACGGCTCCAGCGCTCAGTAGCCGGGCTGCAGCTGAAGCTCGTAACGAACTTGGACATCTGACTTCGCGAGGAGGACATCCATCAGCCTCGCGGCAGTCACTCGCGCTTCCGCGGCAGAGACAGCATCCACGCGGAAATACACCTCTTCGACTCCGCCATTCTGCGGGCCGACACAACCGCTATCGAGCACGACCTCGTCGAGCGCTTCAAAGACAGACCGCCGCTCCGCAGCGGTCAGTGGGCGCGACAAGTCGGCGTAGACGGACCAATTCATCCACAGGCCTCCCCCAGCGGTATCTCCGGGAAGGCTCCGCTCCACACCTCGCGGATTGCTTCCACTACCTGGGGCCCGTTCCCGGTGGCGGTCTGCTCCCAATAGGGGAAGTGCGCGAACACGGCCTCATGGTTCGCGGTCACCTCGCCGTGGAAGTCCATCCCGTTGTACCCGTGGATCCCAATCAGGGTCTTCAGTTGGGTCCGCGCATTCTGTCCACGCAGGGAGAAGGCCTCTGGAATCCTGCCCGTGAAGTGAGGACCAAAGTCCGCGGCGATCACACGAATCCGTCCCTGGATGTGATCGTTGAACGCATCCAAGGCCTCGGCCAGAACCCAGAGTTCCTGGTGCATCCGGGCACCGACCTGCTGGACCTCGAATGAGGCCGCGTGGGCCTCCTCCACGTCGAACGCCGTCACGTAGCCGGCGCCTTCGGGGCTCTTGGCGTTCCAGTCCCGGCTGATCTGCCGGGCATAGGGCTCGTTGAGCACCGGGTAGAAGATGGGTTGCTCCGGCAGACGCGGTGGAAAACGCCGCATGCCCGACCGGTAGATCAACAACAACTCGGCAAGCCCAACGGGACGATAGAGGCGCATGGCGGACCTCTCCCTTCTGGAGCGCTTCACGCGAAAAACCCCTGGATGCTGACAGCAGCGTCCAGGGGCTTCGGCTTCACAGCCTGAGCGCGGCTACTTCTTGCACGGAGACAGCGTGCGCTTCGCGTGGATGAGGTCCTCTTCCGTGGGACTCCCGTACCGCACGGCCTTCGGCGCGGCCTTCAGCTTCTGATAGTCGTACGCGTAGAGCACGCCCATCTCCCGGCTCAGGATGAAGCGCGGGCCGCTGAAGTCCCAGAGGCCTCCGAAGAGCTGGCCTCCCGGCTTGAGCGGCGTCAGCGCCGTGCTCTCCCGCCCCCGTACGAACAACATGGACAGGTCGTCCGTCGCCCAGTTGCACGGGTTGCTGCCGTTCTTGTGCAGATAGGACACCGTCAGGTCGAACGAACCTTCGCCCTCTTCGCCCGTCACGCCGAAGTACTCCCAGATTCGCGCGCACTCCGGCGCCGCGCAGTCCTGCGGCGGGATGTGCTCCGCGTAGTCCGGGGGAATGCCGTCCGACTCCTTGCCCGTGTGGTTCCGGTTGGGCCGGCGCAGCACGCACCCCGTGGGCTCGTCCTTCTGCCGGAGCGCGACAGGCGTGCCCGCGAGCCGTCCGGGCGGCAGCACTTCACACTCCATCGCCAGCTCCGCCATCAGGTACGTCTGGCGGTCCTCGTCCGTCCCCATCCGCACCGCCCAGTACGCGATGGGCGTGCCCTTGCACGCCTTCGACTTCTCCTTGCCGAACACCCAGATGGGCGCCTTCGTCGTGTCCAGCGCGCCCAGCTTCTTCGACTGGTCCATGGGCACCGGCTTCACCCCGGAGCGGCTTCGCGCCCCCGCCTGGAAGAACTTGTCCTTCGAGGGCGGGATGATGGCCTGGTGCACCAGCCATCCCAGCCGGTCGATGCCCACCTGTCCCATGGGCGTCATCGGCAGGAACTCCGGCTTCACCGGGCAGCCCCGGTCTATCTCCGGCAGGTCCACCACCACCGCCGAGCCGTCATCCTCATCCACCTGCGCCCACGCGGCCCCCGGCCCCACCGTCAGCGCCAGCACCAACGCGAACCCCGCGCACTTCACTCCGTTCGTCATTCCGTCGGACCTCCACCCACGGTCATACCGCAAGCGGATGCCCTCCGGCGCGCCCTCCGAAGTTCAGCGCGGCTTCTTGGGCGGAGCCTTGCGCTTCACCGGCGGAGGCGGCGCCGGCGGCACCCCGGCATCCCCCGGCACGTCCGACACCGTCGCGTCGAGCGCCTCCTGCTTCGCGGCGTCGTCCGGCTTCGGCGGCGCCTCCACCTCCGTGCGGTCCTCCAGCGGCACCCGGCCCACCGCGCGGTTGAACAGCTCCCACAGCGCCTTGCGGTGCCCCTCCCGGTCCGTCTTCCCGGACAGCACCAGCCCCGCGCCGCTGTAGCGCACCGTCAGCCCCGGCGGCATGCCCGCCTCGAAGTCCTCCAACTGCGCCTGGAGCTGCGGCACCGCGAACGTCAGCTCCAACTCCTTCGCCAGGTACGCGTGCGTCTTGAGGAACGTGCGCAGCGCCAGCCGACACGCGGTGTCGTTCACCGTCGCCGTGAGGCTCCGCTCCACGCCTTCCGTGGCCTTCAGGTCCGGGCAGGCCTTCTTCGCCGCAGCGAATTCGGATCCGGTGTTCTGCAACTCGATGGGGCCCACCATCACCCGCCACACCGCGAAGCGGCCCTCCGCGTACAGCAGCACTCGCGCGATGCCGGCGGCGTGGGGCGTCAGCAGCAGCTCGCCGCTCTGGGGCAGCGCCTCCGCCGTGACGACGTTGGGCGCGTCGGACTCCGCCCAGTCCACCGCGGTGAGCTTCTGGAAGGTCTCCTTGCCGGGCTCCAGCGTCAGGGCCTGGTCCACCGGCCAGGCCAGGGCCGCCGAGGGCGCCGCCAGCGCGCCCAGCAGTCCGCCAATGACGTACATCCGACGTCCCCGCATGGTGCCTCCCGCCAGGGTGGTATGCCCCTCTAGCACGGGATAAGAACGGACCCCTATGCCTACCTGGACCCTCTGGGTCGCCTGCCTGGCCCTCTGCTTCATGAGGTCCCTGGTCGCCGCCGCGGAGTCCGCGCTCTATGGGACGTCCGACCTGCGCGCCCAGGAGCTCGCGGAGGAGAGCAAGAGTGTCGCCGCGCGCCGGGTGCTCCGTCACAAGACGGACCGCGAGCCCGCCGCCACCGCCCTGCGCCTGGGCATGGTGCTGTCCGGCTTCCTCGCCGCCGCCATTGGCGCCTTCGTCCCGCCACGCCTGTTGGACTTCAGCCGCTACGCCGAGGCCACCTGGGTGCCCATCGCCACGGTGTGCGCGGGCGCCCTCTTCGTGGGCGTGCTCGCCAGCCTCATGGAGGTGACGCTGCGCGGCCTGGCCAACGGCAACCCGGAGCGCTGGGCCCTGCGCCTGTCGGGCCTGGTGTCCCTGCTGGTGACGGTGCTCTACCCGCCCATGCGCATCATGCTGGGCCTGCTCAACCTGGGCGCCCGCACCATGGGCCGCACCCTGCGCTTCGAGCCGCCGCCCCCGCCCCTGGAGGAGCTGGAGAAGCTGCTCGCCGCCCAGGCCGCGCGCAACGAGGTGGACAAGAGCGCCCCGCAGCTCATCCGCTCCATCTTCGAGCTGTCCGACAAGCGCTGCCGCGACGTGATGGTCAACCGCACGGACGTCATCTCCGTGGACGTCACCACCCCGCCGGATGAAGTGCTGCGCATCCTGGCGGAGGAGAACCACTCGCGCATCCCGGTCTACAAGGACGACGTGGACCACATCGTCGGCGTGCTGCACGCGCGCGACCTCATCCCGCTGCTCCAGCACCCGGAACTCATCGTCCTGCAGGACGTCATCCGCCCCGCCCACTTCGTGCCGTGGATGAAGCCCGTGGGCGACCTGCTCCGCGACATGCAGAAGCGGAAGATCCACATGGCCATGGTCGTCGACGAGTACGGCGGCTTCATGGGCGTCGTCACGCTGGAGGACATCCTCCGCGAAATCGTGGGCGACATCGGCGACGAGTTCGAGGTGGAGGAGAAGCTCGTCGAGAAGATGGCCGACGGCAGCTCGCTGGTGGACGCCGCCATGGAGGTGGATCAGTTCACCAAGCTCTTCGGCTTCCCGCTGCCGGAGGGCGACTTCGACACGCTGGGCGGCTACCTGTCCTCGCTCGCGGGCCACCTGCCCGACGTGGGCGAGCGCTTCACCTACAACGGCTGGCAGTTCGTCGTGGCCACCAAGGAGGGCGCCCGCATCGACCGCGTGCGGATGTCCCGCCTCAAGAGCGCCGCCCCCGGCCTCCCGGACGGCCAGGGAGGCCCGCCGCGACAGGCCTCCGACTCCGACTCCAGCTCGGCTCCGGACGCGAAGAGCTGAAAGCTCACTGCGCCGGGCTGGACTCCCCGCCCGGCACCCACGCGAGGTCCAGCGAGCGCGTGTCCCGGAAGGGCGCGCGCCGCTCGGAGCCTCCGAAGCGCAGCACCACGCCGCCCTCCACCCGCACCACGTGCGAGCCCGGCTCCGGACGGCCGCCGCCGCGCGCCACGGCCAGCGGGAAGTAGACCTCCAGGGGGACTTCCCCCTTGCCGTCCAGGGGCACGCCCATCACCTGCTCGCCCGTGGCCACGCGCCGCCCGTCCACGCGCAGGTCGAAGTCCACGCGGGTGAGCGTGGCCGCGTCCGAGGACGGGTTCCCCACCTGGAGCTTCAGCGTGAGCGCCCCGCTGCCGTCGCGCGTGAAGGCCACGTCCATCGCCTCCACCCGCACCGCCTCGTCGTAGGCGCGCGGCCGGAAGGGCACCACGCCCAGGCAGCCGGACAGGCAGGAGATGCCGGCCAGGCCCAGCCCGAGCACCGCCCGGCGCGAGCGCATCAGCCGCCCAACAGAGGCTGCAGCGCCTCCACCGTCAGGGGCCAGCCCGCGCGGCGCGCCAGGACCTCCAGCGCCTTGATGAACTCCCCCGCGGTCTGGAAGCGGCGGGCCCGGTCCGCGAACAGCGCCTTGCGCGCCACCCGCGCCGCGTAGTCCGGCAGGTCCGGAGACAGCGTGGACAAGAGCGGCACGCGCGCGTCGCGCACCTGGTGCATCAGCTGCGCCTCGTTGTCGCCGGTGAAGAGGCGGCGGCCGGCCCACAGCTCCCAGAGGATGACGCCCACGGCGTACAGGTCCGTGCGGGCGTCCACCGCCTGCCCCAGCACCTGCTCCGGGCTCATGTACGGCAGCGTGCCGCGCAGCGCGCCAGAGTCGCCGCGGATCATCCCCTCGACCTCCGCCACGCCGAAGTCGGTGAGCTTCACGTCGCCCTGGACGCCCAGCAGCACGTTGGCGGGGTTCACGTCGCGGTGGACGATGGTGGCGCCGTTCTCCCCCACCTTGGCGCGGTGGATGTAATCCAGCGCCTTGAGGATGCACCACGCGATGTAACAGGCGGACTCCGGCGGCATCGCGGCGCCCGCCTTGATCAGCAGCTCCTGCATGTAGCCCAGCGTCCGGCCACTCACGAGCTCCTGCACCATGAGGTAGTCCGGCCCGGCGCGGAACAGCCGGAACGTCCGCACGATGTGCGCGTTGCGCAGGCGCACCGTCAGCTTCGCCTCGTCGACGAAGGCCTTCACATACGCGGGGTCGTTGCGGAAGGACGGGTGCAGCCGCTTGATGACCACTTCGTCGGGCTCGCCCGGGGAGCGCTGGGTCGTCTCACGGGGACGCGCCTGATACACCTCGGCCATGCCTCCGACCGCAAGCCGGCCGACCACTTCATAGCCACCCAGGTCAGGAGCTTCCGCCACGGGCCAAGATTAACGCGGATCCGGGAGCGGCCCCACTATTCCGCCACCAGTGACGTGAAGAGGGCCTCGTACTTCCGGGCGGACGCGGTCCAGGAGAAGTCCTTCCCCATGCCCCGCACCTGGAAGTCCCCCAGCCGTGCGGGGTCCGCGTACAGGGAGAGCGCCCGGCGGATGGCGGCCAGGAGCGCCGAGCGGTGGAAGGACTCGAAGAGGATGCCGTTGCCGTCCAGCCCCCCCTCCACCGTGTCCACCAGTCCACCCGTGGCCCGGACGATGGGCACCGTGCCGTAGCGCAGTGAATACATCTGGTTCAGGCCGCACGGCTCGTAGCGGCTGGGCATGAGGAAGAAGTCCGACCCGGCTTCCACCAGATGTGACAACGCCGGGTCGAACCCGATGTGCACGCCCACCTGCTTCGGGTGGCGGGCCTGTAGCGCCCTCAGGCCCGCCTCCAGGGTCGGGTCGCCGTTGCCCACCGCCACGAACTTCAGGTCACCCTGGAGCGCCGCGGGCAGCGTCTCCAGCAGCAGGTCCACGCCCTTCTGCCACGCCAGCCGGCTGACGATGCCGAACACCGGCGCGTTGCCTTCCGTGGGCAGGCCGAAGCGCTCCAGCAGGGCGCGCTTGCACATCGCCTTGCCCGTCATGTCCTCCGGGCCGTAGCGCGCGGGCAGGAAGGAGTCCGTGTGGGGGTTCCACTCGTGCGCGTCGATGCCGTTGATGATGCCGGTGAGCGCGTGCGAGCGGCGGCGCAGCAGGCCATCCAGCCCGTAGCCCTGCTCCGGCGTCTGGATTTCGCGCGCGTAGGTGGGCGACACGGTGGTGAGCGCTTCGGAGTAGACGAGCCCCGCCTTGAGGAAGTTGACGTGGTCATAGAACTCCACGCCCTCCGGCGTGAAGAGGTCCCACGGCAGCCCCAGGTCCTCCATGGTCCGCTTGGGGAACTGCCCCTGGTAGGCCAGGTTGTGGATGGTGAAGACGCACTTCGCCTTCGCGAGCGGCGTGCCCTGGAAGCCGCGGCGCAGGGCCACGGGGACCAGGCCCGTCTGCCAGTCGTGCAGGTGGATGATGTCCGGGAAGAAGCGCAGGCGCTGCGCGGCCTGGAGCGCGCCCACGCACAGGTAGGCGAAGCGGCGGGGGTTGTCCGCGAACTCGCCACCCGCGTCGCCGTAGAGGCCCTTGCGGCCGCCGTAGAAGGCCTCGTTCTCCAGGAAGAGGACCTCCAGGCGTTCGGAGAGGCGCGCGGACAGGATGGGGCCGCCTGATTCACCGAAGGGGAAGCGCAGCACCAGGGACTGGCCGGTGGGCAGCAAGTGTCCGGTGTTGCGCACGTCCTGGTAGCGGGGCGTGACGATCTTCACGTCGTGCCCCAGCCCGGCGAGCGCCGTAGGCAGGGCCCCGGCCACGTCGCCCAGTCCCCCCGTCTTCGAGAAGGGGGTGACCTCCGAGGCGATGAAGAGGATCTTCATGAGTCCCGCCATTGCGTGCGAGTCCCGACAGGGAGTCAACCGCGAACGTGCGCGCCGGGGCCGTGTTTCCTATGGTGCGCCGCGTGACGAATATCCCTCCCGACCCCATCCAGCGCTTCGCCGACCTCTTCGCCCAGGCGAAGGCCGCCATCCCCGTGGACCCGAACGCCATGGTGGTCGCGTCCGTGGACGACCAGGGCCGCCCCAGCTCACGCGTGGTGCTGCTCAAGGACTTCGATGCGCGGGGCTTCGTCTTCTTCACCAACTTCCACAGCCGCAAGGGGCGTCAGCTCCGTGCGCACCCGTACGCGGCGCTGTGCTTCTTCTGGCAGCCCCTGGAGCAGCAGGTGCGCATCGAGGGCCGGGTGGAACAGGTGACGGACGCGGAGGCGGACGCGTACTTCCAGAGCCGCGCGCGCGGCAGCCAGATTGGCGCGTGGGCCAGCCTCCAGAGTGAGGAACTGCCCTCGCGCGAGCTGTTGGAGCAGCGCGTGGCGGAGGTGGAGGCGCGCTTCCAGAGCCGCGAGGTGGAGCGCCCGTCGCACTGGAGCGGCTTCCGCGTGGTGCCGGACCGCATCGAGTTCTGGCACGCCCGCCCCAGCCGGTTGCACGAGCGCAACGTGTACCTGCGCGACGGCGCGGGATGGAAGACGCAGCTGCTGTTCCCTTGAAACAAGTCCTCAGGGCACGCGGTGCTCGCGGAAGGTGACGCGCAGCGTGTACGTGCCCGCCGGAGCCTCCACCCGCACGAAGTCCCGCGCGTGCGGCGTCTGCTGCGTCAGCGTGCCTCCCGTGGCCTGCTTCTCCCAGGCCACCAGCGCCAGGTCGTCCACCGCCGTCACGCCCTGGCCGGACTTCGGAGGCGCGGTGTTGAGCGTCAGGTCCAACGCCCAGGGCGCGTTCCACAGGTCCGGCTTCGGCGGATCCGCGGGGAAGCGCAGGTCCTCCGCCACCAGCGTCCAATCGTAGGTGCCGCCGTCGTGGCGCAGCAGCGTCTGCTCGCCGAAGAGCGTGTAGGACTCCACGGGCAGGTACTGCACCTTCGCGGAGAAGGCGCCACCGCCCTGCCCCTTCAGCCACGCCACCGCCGTGAGGTCCCGGTTGGGCGGCCCTTCCGCAAAGCCCGGTGGACGGAAGCGGTTGACCAGCTTCACCGCCGCGCTCCGTGAGTCGCTGGCCGCGCGCCGCTGGCAGAGCGCCGCGGCGCCCCGGTGCGGACCGTCCTGGCACACGTAGCCGGCGTTCGGGCCCACACTCCAGCGCGGCGCCTCGTTGGCGTCGTCGTCCACGTCGTGGTCCTCGAAATCGCCGTGCAGGAGCACGTCCCGCCCGGCCTTGAGCCTCACGCCCGTCACGTCCGCGCCCGTGAGTTTCGCCACCGCAATGGACTCCCCTTCATGGCGCAGGGGCCGCAGGTCCACCGTGGCGCGGCCGTTCGCGTCCACCGTCACCGGCACGTCCACGGTGCGCTCGCTCACCGCCGCGTGTCTGTCCTCTGGTAGCAGCTCGCCCCAGGAGGGCTGGGGCACCAGCTCCACGCCGCCCTCGCGGGACAGCTCCGCCAGGTTGCGCAGGAAGTTCTCCGCCAGGTCGCCCGCGACGGGCCGGGGGCGGTAGTCCTCGATGTATACGGGCACCGCGCGGGCCCGATTCACGCGCGTGCCGCTGGCCTCCACCTCCGCCATCAGGCCCACCATCGTCTCCATGCGGTCCTGGTCGAAGGCGAAGTTGCCCAGCGACTGCGCCATCAACACGCCCTCGTGGCGCGCGAAGCCCTGCGGGATGTGCGGGTGGTGCGCGATGACGAGCCCCGCGCCCGCGTCCACCAGGTCGCGCATCCGCTGCGCCGTCGGAGTGGAGGGCCGAACGCTGTACTCGACGCCGGTGTGCAGCACCGCTACCGGCACGCGGCCCTGCGCCTTCTCCGCGGCCAGCAGCGCGGACGCCCGCGTCAGGTTCCTCGCGTCCGCCGCGCCGCCCTGGTTGGAGCCCGCGACGTACTGCTGATCATGCGCGCTGCCGGTGATGGAGCACATGGACACCAGGCTGTAGTTCGCGCCCGCGAGCGACACGCGCGCCGGCATGAAGGCCTGGTCCTCGTTCTGTCCCGCGCCGCTGAAGGCCATGCCCGTCGCGGCCACGTGCGTGAGCGTGTCCTCCAACCCTGGCGCCAGGTAGTCGTAGACGTGGTTGTTGCCCAGGCTCACGTAGTCCACGCCCAACCACGGCAGCGCGGGCAGCGAGCCGGGCAGCGTGAAGAACGCGTAGGCCTTCTCGTCGTGGGGCGTCGCCGGATGATCCGTCACCGGCGTCTCCAGGTTCACGGCCCGGAAGTCCGCCGCCTGGAAGTAGGGCCGCACGTGCGTGAAGACGGCCTTCGTGCCCGGCAGCGGATCCGACACGCGGATGAGCGCCGCCGGGTCGTCCGGCGGCATCTGGTTGCGCGGCGTGGTGTCGTCCGGGTCGAGGAAGCGCCGGCCCAGCGACACGTCGCCCGCGAAGAGCATCCGCACGCCGTCCTTCGGAGACAGGCGCACCGGAGGCAACGTCACGCGCTTCTCCGTGAGGCTCCGGCGCAGCTCCACCGCGACCACCGCCGGGCGGAAGCCGTCCGCCTCCACCGTGAGCAACCGGTTGTGACGGGGCAGTACGGGAAATCGGAAATGTCCGGTCGCGTTCGTGCGCGCCTGCGCGTCCCCCACCTTCACCACGACGTCCGCCACTGGCGTGCCCGCCGTGGAGACCAGCGAGCCCTCCAGCGCGATGCCGGTGCAGGCGTAGTCATGGCGCGCGGTCCGCTCGGCTTCGGGCACGGTGGCGTCCGCCGCGGGCTCCGGCGCGCAGGCCGTCAGCACCGGATCCTCTTCTGGCGGTGGCGGCTCTTCCGCCGTCTCGTCGGGAGGCGGCTCCTCCTCCGGCGGTGGCTCGGGAGGCGGGGGTTCTTCCTTGGGCGGGTCGTCCGGAGGCGTCACGGGCGTCACCGGTTCATCCCCCGGCGTCACGGCCTCCTGTCCGCTCTTCGGCGTGGAGGCGCCCGGACCACACGCCACGAGACACGCCGCCACCCACACCGTGGGCCACCACCGCCGCCACGCCATCCCACTCCTCCGCCGCGGACTTCCTCGCGACGAGATGGGGACGACGGCAGGCAGGCGCCAGCGACGGCCTCGTCCCCGGGGGCTGCCTGCCTGCCCCCGGGGGCCGGGGCGTGTTCACCCGGCGACAGCGACCCTGTCCCTCCAGGCCACTACCAAGGCACTTCCGCGCCCTCGTAGTCGAAGAACCGGCCGGAGTGCTCCAGCGAGACGCTGTCGATGACCCTCAGCATCCCGCGCACGGACTCCTCCGCCGGTAGCGGCGCGTCCTGCCCGCCCATGTCCGTCTGCACCCAACCCGGATGCAACAGCACGCACGCCAGGCCTTCGCGGCGCAGGTCGTTGGACATGGAGCGCACGCCCATGTTCAGCGCGGCCTTGGACATGCGGTAGGCGTACGCGCCGCCCTCCGTGTTGCTGGAGAGCGACCCCATGCGGGACGTGACGTGCGCCACCTTGCGCCCCGCTCCGTGCCGCAGCGCGGGCAGCAGCGCGGAGGTGATGCGCAGCGGCCCGAGCGCGTTCACCTCGATGGTGCGCGCCAGGTCCTCGTAGTCCAGCTCATTCAGCCCCACCCACTGGCCGGACACGCCCGCGTTGTTGATGAGCACGTCCACCGGCTCGCGGCAGATGCGCTCCGCGAAGGCCTGGACGCTTTCCGCGCGGGTGACATCCAGTGGATGGATCCTCAGGCGGCTGCCGGCCTCCAGCAGCAGCGGCTCCAGCCGGCGCGCCAGTTCCGGGGCACGCACCCCTGCATCCACCGTTTCTCCCCGCCGCAGCAGTTGCTGCACGAATTCGAAACCGATGCCACGGCTCGCTCCCGTGATGACATAGCGCATGCCTTTATTAACGCGCCGGGAGGCTCTCCTTGGCAAAGCTCTTGCCTTCGCACTAAGGCGCCCGGGGTTGCTCACCTCACGACAAGCTCGGGAGTAGGTCGACATGACGGTCGCGGTCATTGGGGGAGGTATCACCGGACTGGCGTTGGCCTACCAATTGCGGGCTCGCGGTACTGCTGCCGTGGTGCTGGAGTCGACGTCACGCGTGGGTGGAAACGTGCAGACCCACGCCCGCGAGGGCTACCTGTTGGAGGCCGGACCCAACAGTTTCCTCGACCGGGAGCCCACGACGCGTGAACTGGCGGACGTGCTCGGAGTGTCATCCCGGATTCGTTCGGCGGATGCAGCGGCAAAAAAACGTTACATCTACACACGCGGAGCCCTGCGAGCCCTGCCCACGTCGCCTCCGGCATTCCTGAAATCCGACATCCTTCCCCTTGCTTCCCGCTTGCGGGTGGTGGGGGAACTGTTCAGCGGACGCAACCCCACGGGTGCGGACGAGTCCCTGGCCCGGCTGGGGCGGCGCCACCTGGGGCGTGAGGCGACGGCGGTGCTGCTGGACGCGATGCAGACGGGCACCTACGCGGGCGACCCGGAGCAGCTCAGCGCGGAGGCCACGTTCCCGCAACTCGTGAAATTCGAGCAGGAGCACCGCAGCCTCATCCTGGGCGCCATCCGTGCGCAGCGCGCGGCGCGACAAGCGAAGGGCTCGGGCGCGGTGGAGACAGGCCCCCGGCTCACCGGACAGATGAGCACGTTCGACGGCGGCCTGGGCGTGCTGGTGGACGCGCTGGCGAAGGCGCTGGGCGACAGCGTGCGCACGGACGCGAAGGTGGAGGGCCTGGAGCGCTCGGCGGACGGCTGGAAGGTGCGGTACCAGGAACGGGGCCAGCCGGCGGAGCTGAGCGCGACGCACGTGGTGCTGGCGGTGCCCGCGCACGTGGCGGCTTCGCTCGTGCGCCCTTTGGACGCGGAGCTGGCGGAGAAGGCGGACGCCATCCCGTACGCGCCCATCGCCGTGGTGCACCTGGGCTTCGCGCCGGGGACGGTGCCGAAGCCGGACGGATTCGGGTTCCTGGTGCCAGCGGTGGAGGGCACCGCGATGCTGGGCACCATCCATGTCTCCACCACGTTCCCCTTCCGCGTGGAGGGCGGGCGCGTGCTGCTGACGTGCTTGATGGGCGGCGCTCGCCGGCCGGAGGTCGTCTCCCGGGACGAGGACGCGCTGGTGGCGCTGGCTCGCGAGGAGCTGAAGACGATGGCGGGGCTCACCGCGACGCCGGAGCTGACAGCGGTGTTCCGCTGGCCGCGCGGGATTCCCCAGTACACCGTGGGCCACCTGGAGCGCCTGGCGTCGATGGAGGAGCGGCTGAAGCGCTGGCCTGGCCTGCACCTCACGGGCAACGCGTACCGGGGCGTGGGCGTCAACGACTGCCTCAAGGAGGCGGCGCGGCTGGCGGAGGCGCTGGGCGGGCCGGCGGCGGGAGCCACCCGGAGCGCCTGAGCGACCGCTCACCCGGGGACAGCGACGGCCGGGGGCAACCCTCCCTGAAGGGTCCCTGGGTCGATGCCAGAGTCCGTGGGCATGTTTCATGGACACTGGAGAAGCCCCCCATGTTCTCACTGCGCTCGCCGCTCCTGTTCATGCTCGCCGTCCTCTTCTTCCCCGCGGTCCTCGCCGGGACGCTCGTCCTGGACCTCGTCCCCGCGCCCATCCCCCAGCGCTAGGACGCGGGACGGTGTAGCCTTCCGCCTCCGCATGCAGGAGACGTCGCAGGAAGGCTCCATCGTTCGCGCCACGCTGCGCGCGCTCGTCGCGCCGTGGCGGTTGGCCCCCATCGTCCTGGTGTCCATTCCGCTGCTCGCGGCCCAGGTGCGCTGGAGCGTGGATCCTCGCGCGTTCTGGATTGGCCTCCTGCTGTGCCTGATGTGCGTCGCGGTGGCGCCCGTGTCGTACCGGGTGCTGTTCCCGGAAGGGCTGGACCTGAGCCACGGCGGTATCCGCTTGCTGCTCTACGCGGCGGTGGGCAGCGGCGTGGTGCTGTCGGTGGGTTACGCCCTGCCGCGCGTCACGCTGATGCAGGACATGTTCCTGTCGGAGCCGTACAACCTGGCCATCTGCGGCGGCCTGTTCCTCGTCGCGGGCTGGGGGTTGGGGCGGGACATCGGCTTCGAGGAGACGCTGGCCCGTGAGCGCGCCCGCGCCACCCGCTTCGCCTGGGAAGCAGAGCAGGCGCAGCTGCTGGCGCTGCGCAGCCACCTGGATCCGCACTTCCTCTTCAACACGCTGAACGCCATCGCGGAGTGGTGCCGCGAGGACGGCGCCGTCGCGGAGGCCGCGGTGCTGCGGCTGTCCACGATGCTCCGCTCGGTGCTCGCGGGCGTGCGCAGCGTCACCTGGCCGCTGTCGCAGGAGCTGGAGCTGATGCGCACGCTCTTCGACCTGCACCTGCTGCGCGACCCGGACCTGTTCCAGCTGCGCATGGACGTGGCGGACGGGCTTTCGGACGTGCCCGTGCCGCCGCTGTTGCTCCTGCCCCTGGCGGAGAACGCGGTGAAGCACGGCCCGGCGGCCGGCCACCGGGGCCCGTTGAGCGTGGAGGTGGTCACGCGCGAGGGGGCGGTGGTGGTGACCATCGACAACCCGGGCGCGTCCAAGGGCCCGCGCGAGGGCAGCGTGGGCCTGCCCACCGTGGAGCGGCGGCTGGCGCTGGCCTATGGCGGCCACGCGCTCCTGTCCCTGGAGAGCGCCGACGGGCGCACCCGTGTCACCGTCACCCTGCCCCGCCAGGGCCCCCAACCCGGAGTCCTCACGTGAGAGAGCCCCTGCGCGTCCTCATCGCCGACGATGAACTGCTGGCCCGCAAGCGCCTGTCCCGCCTGCTGGCCGCGCTGCCGGACGTGAGCGTCTGCGGCGAGGCGGTGGATGGGGACTCGGTGCTCGCGGCGGTGCGCGCGGGCGGCGTGGACGTGGTGCTGCTGGACATCCACATGCCGGGCCTGAGCGGACTGGACGCGATGGCGCTGCTGCCGGAAGGCGGGCCCCACGTCATCTTCTGCACCGCCCACGCGGAGCACGCGGTGAACGCCTTCGAGCACGGCGCGGTGGACTACGTCCTCAAGCCCGTGGAGGCGGCGCGGCTTCAGAAGGCGCTGGAGCGCGCGCGGGCGCGAGTGCCGGCGCGGGTGAAGGCGCCCACCGCGACGGCGCAGACGGCAGCGGCGGAGAAGCCGGCACTGACACGGCTGCCCATCCCTACGCGGCAGGGGCTGGTGCTGGTGTCACCGGACGCCATCTCGCACGCGTCGCTGGAGGACGAGCTGGTGACGGTGTTCACCGCGCAGGGCGACTACCTCACCGACTTCACGCTCAACGAGCTGGCGGACAAGCTGCCTCCGGAGCACTTCCACCGGGTGCACCGCCGCGCGCTGCTCAACCTGTCCCACGTGACGCGGCTGGAGCCGCTGGAGACCGGCGGCTATCTGGCTCGTACGGCGCGGGGCCACTCGGTGGAGGTGAGCCGCCAGTCCGCGCGCGAGCTGCGCCGCATGCTGGGCCTGCGCAAGGGCGCGGAGGACGAGGGCTGAGCGCGACCGCCAGTCCTCACGCGAGCTGCGCCGCCTGCTGGGCCTGCGCAAGGGCGCGGGGGATGAGGGCCGAAGCCCAGCCTACGTGCGGCACCGCTTCCAGTCGGCGCGCACACCTTGCAGGCGCATCCCACGCGCAATCCGTCGCGGGCTGGCGTCAGCAACCGTGAGGCAGGCGCGGCGAGCGCACCCGCCTCGACGCCGAGCGCCTCAGTTCCAGACGAACAGCCGGTGCACCTGCGCCGCGTCGTCGCCCAGCGTGTCCGTCAGGGCCTGCTTCGCGGGGCCGGGCAGCTCCACACCGCCTCGCGCGCAGCGGGCCGCATCCTCCACGGCGAAGGCGGGCGCATTGCAGAACGCGTCCTGCCAGCGCGACATGAGCGAGGCGAAGAAGGTCTGCTCGTAGCCGCGCAGCTGGCCGTCCAGCCAGCCCTCCTTGTTGGGCCGCTGGAACACCTGCGGGCGCACGCCGCCAGGCTCGAAGGTGATGTTGTGCTCGTAGCCGGAGGCCTCCAGGGCGTTCTCCGCCTTCACCGCCAGCGGCGCGTGCCGCTCCTGGAGGATGCCCTGGGCCACCACCGCGAAGTGGTACTCCACGCCCCGCCGCTGCGCGTGGTAGTCGAAGGAGCGCGACACGTCGCGGTACTTCGTCACCTCGACCGTCGTCTTGTACTCCACCGTCTTCGTCTGGCGGACCAGGCGCTTCTTCATCACGCCCTTCTCTTCGTAGGACTCCTCCACCGAGTACGGCACCTCCGCCGTCGCGGTGCGGTCCTCGTGGTCCGTGTACGGCACGCGCTCCGTCCACGGCGCCGTCAGCCGCACGGGCTCGACGGTGCGCCGCTCGCTCAGGCTCCCGGCGATGGTCATCGGCGCGTGGCGCTGGGACGCCTCCGAGTACCAGGGCGAGGCCTCGAACGCGCCCGACAGCCGTGTCACCAGGTACTGCACGACGTCATTGCTGATGCCATCCACGGACACCTGCCACGTGGGCACGCCCAGCGCCTCCGGGAACATCCCCGCGCGGGGCGCCGACTGCTGGTAGTGCCCGCAGTAGCGCGACACCAGCTCCGTCCAGTGCTGCGCGCCGCCGGACAGCGACTGCTTCAGCTTCGCGCACGTCGCCACGCCGCCCTGCGCTACCGCCTCCTCCACGTCGCGGCGGATGGGCGCCATCTCCGGTTGGGCCAGGAGCGTGCGCTTGCGGTCCAGGTGCGACTCCGCCGTCAGCGCGTTGCCCAGCTTCGCCGGGTCGATGATGAGCTGGCGCAGGTGCCGGTGCGTGCCCGCCATCTCCTCCAGGAGCGAGCTCTCCATGCCGCCATCCAGCTTGGAGTTCCACTTCACCCTGTAGGTGAAGAACTGCTCCAGGTTCGCTTCCGCGTCCTCGTCCCGCCCCTCCACCCGCGCCTGCCGCGCCTGGGTGAGCAGCTGCGACAGGCCGCGCCAGCGCAGGTCATCCAGCGACGCGCGATACTCGGGGTTGTTGGGCTCGTCATTGACGAGCTTCACGTAGACCTCGGCCGCCTCCACGAAGCGGCCCTTCTCCGCCAGGTCGTTGGCGTGGCCCCGGGTGGTCGAGCACGCGGTCAGGGCCCCCGCGCACAGCAGCGCGGGGACGAGGAAGGGCTTCCGGCGGGCGCCGGAGCGGAACGAAGCAAGGAGCGAGGCAATCACGGGAACGGCACCCTTCAGCGCGAGGCACGCGGCCCCGCAGGCTGACTCACAGGATGCCGCGATTATTCACCGCGACAGCCCCGTCCCGACAAGGCCCCCAGGCTCCGGGGCACGTCAGCGCTCCACCGGCCAGGTGTGCACCGGCAGCCCCTCCTCTGACAGCTCCAGGTAGCGCTCCAGCAGGGCCGCCAGCGCGTCCTGCCGGGGCATGTGGGCCTCCAGCCGCTCCAGCACCGCCCGCTGCCAGCGCGACCCGGTCCGCTGAAGCGCCACGCGGCGGGCGATGATGTCCAGGAGCCCGTCCGCCTCCGCGACCTCCACCCCGGCCTCCAGCAGCCCGCGCCTCGCCACCGGCAACAGCTGCTTCACCAGCTCCGCCGCCGACATCACCCGAGGACTGGGCGCGGTCTCCGCCGGCCACAGCAGCGTCGCGCCCAGGCCGTAATGAGCCGCCTGCTTGAAGTTGCGCCGGGCCTGCCAGAAGGGCAGCGCCGGGAGCAGCGCGTCCACCCGCTCCGCGAGCCCCAACGTCAGCCCCAGCATGAACGCACCGTTGGCCACCATGTCCACCGGAGTGGGGCCGGACGGCAGCGCGCGGAATTCGATGCGTACGTGACCTTCGCCGTGCGGATCATAGATGGCCCGGTTCCATGACCAGACCGTCCCGTGGTGCAGCCGCAGCTCCTCCAGCTTCGGCAGGCCGCCAGCGGCCACCACTTCCAGCGGAGACTCCTGCCCCATCACCGGCAGGAGCGCCGGATAGAGCGCCACGGCCTCCGCGAACAGCTCGTGCAGGCCCTCGCGCACCCAGCCGTGTCCGAACGTCACGCGCGGGTGCAGATGCGCGGCCTCGTCACTGTCGCTGCGGTCGTCGGTGGCCTGCTGGAAGAGCGCCACGCGCGTCTCCTCCCACAGCCGCTTGCCCAGGAACAGCGGCGAGTTTCCGCACGCGGCCAGCACCGGCCCGGTGGCCAGCTGCGCGGCGTTGTACACGCGCGCGAAGTCCTCCGGGGCCACCCGCAGGTGGAACTGGAGCGACGTGTTCGCCCCCTCCAGCGTCACGTCCTCCCAGGTGAGGTTGAGCGTGTCGTCGCCCGCGATGGCCACCTGGAAGGGCCCGTCGCGCCGCTTGCGGATGGCCGCGGACAGCGCCCGGTAGCGCGCCTGCGGCGTGAGCGCGTTCTTCCCCAGGTCCGCCTGCCGCAGCGTGGGAAGGATCCCCACCGTCGCCACGCGCGCGCCCTCCGTGGCCGCCGCGCGCCTCAGCTCCGCCAACACCTCGTCCAGCTGGGCCTGGAGCCCGGTGAAAGGCCGCCCCGCGAGCAGCGAGGGGCGCAGGTTCATCTCCATGTTGAAGCGGTTGAGCTCCAGCGTCAGCCGGTCGTCCTTCGACTTCGCCAGCACCTGCTGGTTCACCGGCAGCGGCGAACCCGCGCCGTCCACCAGCGCCACCTCCAGCTCCGCGCCCATCGTCGTGGGCCCCACGCCGAAGCCGGGACGCCGGAGCACCTGGCGCAGCGCCTCCAGGCTCTCCGCGAGCCGCGCCACGAAGCGCGTGTGCTCCTCCGGCGTGAACTCCTCCTGCTGGATGGCCAGACCCATAGGCCCTCCACGATTGGCACGACGCGGCGCACTGGCACGCGCGGTGTCAGCCGCTGGACGCCGCAACGCACCGGGAACCCCGCCCGCCTCCCACACTCGCTCCCTCGTCCGCCCCCCAGGCCGGCGGACCCGGGTGCGTCCGCGCCGGGTGTGTTATCCCAGGTCCCGTCATGCCGGACGCCACCGTCAACCTCTACGACCTGCCCCGCCCCGCGCTGGACGCGCGGCTCGCCGGCTGGGGCTTCAGCCCCCAGTACCGCGAGCGCGTGTGGACGGGCCTGTACCGCGACGGCGTCACCGCGACAGGCGACGTGCAGGGACTGCGCCCGGACCTCCAGGCCGTGCTCCAGGAGCGAGCGCACCTGGGCACGCTCGCCACGCATCACGAGAGCTTCAGCAGCGACGGGCTCACCCACAAGCTGCTCCTGCGCCTGCACGACGCGCAGACCATTGAAACGGTGCTGATGCGTTTCAAGGGCCGCGCCACCGTGTGCGTGAGCACGCAGGCCGGATGCGCCATGGGCTGCGTCTTCTGCGCCACCGGACAGATGGGGCTGTCACGCCATCTGACGCCGGGCGAAATCGTGGGCCAGGTGCTCCACGTCACGCGCGTCCTGCGCGCGCAGGGGGAAGCGCTGCGCAACATCGTGCTCATGGGCATGGGCGAGCCCCTGCACAACTACGAGCACACCATGGCCGCGGTGGACATCCTCGTGGACCCCAAGGGCCTGGCGCTGGCGCCGCGCTTCATCACCTTGTCCACCGTGGGCGTGGTGCCCGGAATCCTCCGACTCGCGGACGAGGCGCGCCCTGTGCAGCTCGCGGTGAGCCTCCACGGCGCCACGGACGCGGAGCGCGCCGCGCTGGTGCCCGCGGGCCGCCGCTGGCCTCTCAACGAGCTGATGGACGCGTGCCGCTACTACGTGGCGAAGCGCAAGCGCCGCATCTTCTTCGAGTGGACGCTCATCTCCGGCCGCAACGACACCGCGGAGCACGCACACCATCTGGGGGCGCTGCTGCACGGGATGGACGCGCACGTGAACGTCATCCCGCTCAACCCCACGGTGGGCTACGACGGCGGCCCCAGCGTCCCCGACGCGGTGCGTGCGTTCCAGGACGTGCTCACGTCGTACGGCGTGCCCAGCACGGTGCGCCAACGTCGCGGCATCGACATCGACGCGGGCTGCGGCCAGCTCAAGGCCGCCGTGGAGCGCAAGCCCCGCCGCTCCCTTCCCGTCGCGTCCTGAGCAACGTGCGGGGTCGCTCGGAACACCACCCGACCTGACGTGTCACCCCGGAGCGCTAGCGTCCGCTCCGTCCGCACGCGCGTAACGAGGTGTGTGCGGCACGTGGATGTTCGGGGGCCCTTGCGTGGCATGGGCTCGTGGGCACATTCTTCAAGACGGCTTCCACGCAACCCCAACGGCTTCTCTGGCGGAGGTGGGCAATGCTTTCCATCCAGGAGCACGGCACGGTGGAAGAGGCGAGCAGCAATCTGCTCGACTTCATCCTGATCCCCGACAACTGGCTTGAGCAGGCGCCTCCGCAGCCGGAGGGCTCCGCCACATGGCCGGCATCGGATACCCAGTACCAGCGCCGCGTGGGTACGCTGCGCATCTGTGCGTCGGTGGACGTGGCACCGTCGCTGGACGTGGTGCTCCACATCGCGTTCCGCGCACCGGGGCTCACGCCGATCAAGGCGGCGGACCACCTGGAGAGCTTCCTCAAGCAGCGCCTGCCGCTGACGCCCAACAGCGAGTGGCAGGTGGAGGTGGACGAGCGCCGGTGGATCCACTTCTCGCGGCGCTACGCGGGCACGCACCTGCTGGCGTGACGGCTACGGCGCCAGCCGGTAGTGCCGCAGCGGCTGCGCCACGTTCTTCACCGGCGTTTCCGTGAGGGGGCCAAACTGGAGCTTGCGCACGAAGGGCTCCTGCGACTGCTTCAGCGCTTCGTGCACGCTCTCCATCACCAGCGTCTCGCGGAACCCCGCCAGCGACTGCAGCCGCGCGGCCTGGTTCATGCCACTGGAGAACGCGGTGTAGTTGCGGTTGGGACCAAAGAGGCCGCAGTTCGCCGTGGCCAGATTCACGCCCACCGACACGCCCAGGCCCGGCAGCTTCACCCGCTGGCACAGCGCGGCCACCTCCTCGCGTTCGCTCAACTCCGCGGTGAAGGCCTGGATGTCCTGCGCGGCGCGCACGGCGGCCTCCGCGCGGCGCACGCGGTCCGTCTGGAAGAAGGGCGGACCGAAGAGGCCGATGACGCAGTCGCCCACCATCTTGTCGAACACGCCGCCGCGCTGCCAGATGCAGTCCACGGCGCGCGCGCTCCACTCGTCCACGAAGCGGCCGATGCTGCGCGGGCTGTCGAAGCCCTGCTCGCAGATGCGGGTGAAGCCGTTGATGTCCGCGAACAGGATGCCCACCTCCTGCTCCTGCGCGCGCAGGTGCCGCGCGTAGTCCGGGTCCAACAGCAGCGCGTCGATGGCCACCGTGGGGAAGAACTGCGACAGGTGGATGCGCTCGCGGTTGTAGTCCAAGAGGCGCTGGCTCAACGTGGAGGCCAGCACGCGGATGAGGTCCATCGCGTACGCGGAGAAGCCCTCGTTGCTCCAGACGACAATCTTGCCCAGGGGCTCGCTGCGCGTGGCCGCGGAGATGAGCACCGCCTCCGTGCTGCGCCCGTCGAACAGGCGCTTGAGCACGCCCGCGTCCCCGTGCAGCAACCGCGTGCCGTGCTGGTGCAGCAGCGTCTCCAGCTGCGAGCCGGGCTGATCTCCGCTCTCGTACTCCAGCTGCCCGTGCCGGTACGAACGGTAGTGCAGCACGTGCGGCTGCACGGCGTCGCGGTACAGGAGGAGGAAGCCCGGCAGCCGCACCCGCTGCGCCAGCGTGCGCACCGCGTGGTCCATGCCCGCCTCGAAGACGGGGTTGGCCAGGTGCTCGTTGCACTGGAGGATGAGCTGGTGCTTCTCCGACGCGGTGTGGACCAGCATCAGCACCGTGTCCAGCTCCTCCGCCACCGCGTCCAGCGCGCGCAGGCGCTTCGCGGTGGTGCCCGCGTCACCGGGCGGCCCCGCGAAGAGCACGCCCAGCGTGCCCACCGGTGAGCCCGCCACGTCCAGCGTCTGGGTGAGCAGCGTGCCCGTGTCGTGGACGCTCAGGCCCACGGGCCCCGCCAGAAGACTCCCGGCGAAGACGCCGCCCCAGTCGCCCTCGCTCCAGGTCTGCTCCACCAGCTCCTCGTCGCGCGTGGTGACGGCGATGGCGCGCGCGCCCAGGTGCGAAAGCAGCGTGGGGAAGCAGCGCCGGAAGCACTGGGTGAGCGTCTCGCGCTCCCGCAGGCTCTCCTCCAGGAGGTCGTCCGTGACGCGCCCCAGCTGGCGCAGGTAGCGGTACTCGTCCAGGGACAACTCAACGGGTGGGGGCGTGGGCGCCGGGGTCATGTGCGCCCCTTGTACCGCCGCCCGGGGGGACTGTCACAAGGCCGGCACGTGCTTCGTTCCGCCCACGACGACGCCGTCCTGGACCTCGATGAGCCAGTAGCCCTCCTTCCCCGCCTGGGTGGAGGAACCCGCGCCGAACAGGTGGGGCCGGTCGTCGGTGGCCGGGTGGTGGTAGCGCTGGTGGATGTGCCCATGGAGCACCGCGAAGCGTGGGCCCGGCAGGAGCTTCAGGAGCGCGTCCGCGTCACGCAGTCCGTGGTGCCAGCCGTCCGCGTGGTTCGCGGCGCCGCGCGGCGCGTGGTGCACCACC
Source organism: Corallococcus exiguus (assembly GCF_009909105.1). Taxonomy (NCBI): domain Bacteria; kingdom Pseudomonadati; phylum Myxococcota; class Myxococcia; order Myxococcales; family Myxococcaceae; genus Corallococcus; species Corallococcus exiguus. The sequence continues at coordinate 1,301,723 of NZ_JAAAPK010000001.1, read as the reverse complement.
ACCAGGATGGCGCGGCCGTCCAACCGGGCGTCCTTCAGCAGGGCCGCCAGGCCTTCGAGCTGCGCGGGGCCCACGGTGCCGTAGGACAGGCCGGGCGTGGGCAGCGGGCGCGCGGAGCACAGGCCCACCACCGCGGCGCCCTCCCCCACCAGCCTCACGAAGGGGAACGCGCCCTCGCGGCGGTACTCCGGCAGGTCGCTCTCCAGCAGGTCCCCGAAGTGCCGCGCGAAGCGGCCGTCACGCGCCGCGCCGGGGGTGAAGACGTCGTGGTTGCCGGGGATGACGGTGCAGCGCGCGGGCGAGGGGGACAGGGGCGCCAACGCGGCGCGGGCGGCGCTGAACTCGCCTTCCAGCGCGTAGGCGGTGAGGTCGCCGGAGAGGATGAAGTGGTCCACGCCGTGCGTGCCCGCCTCGCGGGCGATGGTGGACAGCGTGGCCTGCGCGTTCCGGTAGGCCTTCGCCCGGCCTCCCACCGTCAGCTCTACGAGCGCGATCCAGCGGCGCCAGCCCAGCTTGCGCAGCGGCAGGGCGAAGTAGTCCTCGGTGATATGGACGTCGGAGCAGTGCAGGAAGCGCATGGAGGAAGTCACACCCCAGGGAACGGAAGGAAGCGGCGGGGCATTCTCTCCCAGCGCGCGGTGCGGGCGGGGAAGTTATGGTCGCCGCCACGATGCGAGGACGCTTCGCCCCCAGCCCCACCGGCCGCATGCACCTGGGCAACATGAGAAGCGCGCTCCTGGGCTGGCTCCAGGCCCGGGCCGCGGGCGGCGCGTTCCTGTTGCGCATCGAGGACCTGGACCGCGCGAGATGCCGCCCCCAGTTCCTCCAGGACCTCTACGAGGACCTGCGCTGGCTGGGCCTGGACTGGGACGAAACACCGCTCATCCAGAGCGAGCGCGACAGCGTCTACCGCGAGGCCCAGGAGAAGCTCGAGCGCGAGGGGCTCATCTACCCGTGCTTCTGCACGCGCGCGGAGATCGCCCGCGCGGCGAGCGCTCCCCACGGCCTGTCCGACGAAGGCCCGCGATACCCCGGCACCTGCGCGCACCTCACCACCGGGCAGATTTCGGAACGTGCCCGCACCCGCGCCCCCGCGTACCGGTTCCGCGCGCGTGAAGGCGAGGTGCGCTTCGTGGACGAGCTCATGGGCCCGTACGTCCAGGACGTGCAGGCGCTGGTGGGGGACTTCGTGGTGCGCCGCAACGACGGCGTGGCCAGCTACCAGCTGGCGGTGGTGGTGGACGACGCGGCCAGCCGCATCACCCACGTGCTGCGCGGGGACGACCTGTTGCCCTCCACTCCGCGGCAGCTCCAGCTCTACGCCGCGCTGGGTCTGCCAGCGCCCGCGTTCCTCCACGTGCCGCTGGTGATGGGCGAGGACGGCAAGCGCCTGGCGAAGCGCGACGGGGCCTTCGCGCTCGCGGAGCTGAGGGCGCGCGGCCAGCCTCCCGAGCACGTCCTGGGTCTGCTCGCCGCATGGAGCGGCCTGGGCGACGGCAGCCCGGTGACCCTGCCCGCGCTCGTCGCGCGCTACCGCACGGACGCGCTCCCTCGCGAGCCGGTGGTGGCGCGCGAGGCACTGCTTCTCGACGCGCTCGGCCTGCGCTGAAGCCTCCCGGCCTTCCGCCCCACCCTTCGGGACGGAGCAGCCGTGAGGCAGTGAAATGAAGCAGCCTCCCTGGTGCACACCTTCATCCCAGACATGTACGTCCTGGCCGTGCCCAAGCGGCCGGGCGACACACGGGAAGCGAGGGTGGAGTCCAATGGCAGCCATTGTTGAAAGCGAACGCGCCGGCATCATCCCAGCGGTGCCGGGCAGTGCGTACAAGCTGAGCTGGGGCGCCATCTTTGGTGGCACCTTCGTCGCGCTGGGCGTCTGGATATTGCTCTACACGCTGGGGCTGGCGCTGGGCCTGTCGTCGGTGAACCCCGCCGACGCGTCGAGCGCGAAGTCCGCGGGCATCTTCACCGGCATCTGGAGCGTGCTCGTTCCGCTGGTGGCGCTCTTCGTGGGCGGACTGGTGGCCGCACGCAGCGCGGGCATCGTGGACAAGGCGGGAGGCGCGCTGCACGGCGCGGTGCTCTGGGGCCTGACGACGCTCGCGGGCGTCATCGTGATGGGCATGGTGCTGTCGTCCGTGCTGGGCGCGGTGTTCAACGTGGGCAAGTCCGCGGTGAGCGCGGGCGGCTCGGCCGCGGTAGGCGCCGTGACGGGTGGCGGTGAAGCGGCGAAGGCGTTCGGCCTGGACGCCAACGACGCGCTCGCGCCGGTGAACCAGCGCCTCAAGCAGGAGGGCAAGCCCGCCATCACGGCGAACCAGTTGGAGGCGGCGACCAAGGACATCGTCACCGAGGGCGTGCGCCAGGGCCGCATGGACCGCGAGCTCCTGGTGAACAACATCGCGCAGAACACCAACCTGTCGCGCCAGGACGCGGAAGGCGTGGCCGACCGTGTGGAGCAGCAGGTGGACCAGGCCAAGACCAAGGCCAGTGAGCTGGGCCAGCAGGCCCAGCAGGGCGCGCTGAAGGTGGCGGACCGCTCCGGCCGCGTCTTCTGGGGCATCTTCGCGGGGCTGCTGCTGGGGCTCGTCGCGGCGGTGCTCGGCGCCACGCTGGGCGTCAGCCGCAAGCAGCGCATCCGCGCGGAAGGGGCGGTGGTGGTGCCCCCGACGACGCCCACGACGCCCGGCCCGCGGCGCGAGGTGTATCCGTAGCCTCGGGCGCTCGCGTGCATCCCCGCTTCACGGCCCTTCGTGAGGCGGGTATGACACGCGGGCTCCCGGCCCATGGCGTCCTCTCACCGCACCGTTGTCCATTGGCTCCTCATCCCCGGCCTGAGCCTGGGGCTGTTCCTGCTGTTCACGCTGGGGGCCGCGTGGGTGACGCGATTCATGGACGCACCGGAGCTGCCTGCACCGGCCGCGCCGCCGCCGGCCCTTCCGCCGCGCGCGACCGCGCCGGTGCCCGCCGAGCCCTCCCGGCTCCCCGCCCCGCCGCTCCCGCGCCCCGAGGCTCCAGTGCACGAGCCCCCCCGCGCCCCGCCGCCGCGCCAGGACTTCGACGCCCCCGACCCGCGCCGCGTGGAGGTGGTGGAGCCGGTGGTGGAGGCCTCGTCCGGCCGCATCGACGCGGAGGACCTGCGGCTGGCCATCCAGTCCGTGACTCCGCTCGTGCAGCAATGTTTCCAGGACGCCGCACAACGCAACCGGGGCACACACGAAGTGAAGCTGCGCTTCACCGTGGAGGGCGAGGGCTCCGAGGGGAAGATGAACCGGGGCGAGCTCGTCTCCAGCACCATCCCGGACCCCATGGTGCAGGCGTGCGTGCTGGATTCGCTCCTGGACGCGCGCTTCCCGGCACCCCACCTGGGAGGATCCGCGACCGTGCTCCAACCATTCCGGTTCACCGTGCCTGGGGACGCTGGCCCGTGAGGTCGGGTTGCGCGTAAGGTTCAGGCCCCTTTCGCCCCTCGCGCATGCCCGTCACCGTCGAACAGCTCGCGCCTTCCCACTCGGACGCCCTGCGCGCGCTCCTGGCGAAGGATCCCGTCCACAACCTCTACCTGCTGGGGTTGCTGGAGGAGTTCGGCATCGCGGCGCCGGAGCGCCAGGCGGCCTTCTCCTTCCACGGCCGCTTCGACAGCGGCGTCCTCACCGCGGCCGTCTTCGTGGGCGGCGATGGCGGGCTGGTGGTGCCCAGCGCCAGCGACGCCAGCGCCACGGGCGTCATCGCGGACGCGCTCGCCGCCAGCCTCAAGCTGCGCGCCACCGTGGGGGACAAGTCCTCCGTGGACGCGCTGGTGCGCAGCCTCTGTGAAGGCAAGCCGCGCCTGTCCCGCACCCAGAAGCTGTTCAGCGTCTCCGCGGACGACCTGGGCCCCTTCACCAACCCCACCCTGCGCCTGGCCCGCGAAGAGGACGTGCCCCGCCTGCTGCCCCTGGCCCAGGGCTACGTGCGCGAGATTTTCGAGCGGGACCCGCTGTCGGAAGACCCCGCCCACTACGAGGCCCGCGTCCTCCAGCGCGTGCGCCAGCGCCGCACCTACGTGCTGGAGGAGGGCAGCGAGCTCGTGTTCAAGGTGGACATCGGCTGCCGCTCGCAGTTCGGCGCGGAGCTGGAGGGCATGTACACGCCCCCGTCCCGCCGCCGCCAGGGCCACGCCACGCTGTGCCTGGGACAGATTTCCCGGCACCTCCTGTCCTCGCTGCCCCGGCTCGCCATGCGCATCGACGAGCGCGACGAGAGCACCGCCCGCATCGCGCGCAAGGTGGGCTACCACGCCGGCCGCACCCAGCGGCTCGTGCTGGTGGAGTAAATGGAATGAGCAGCCGCCCCACGCCCTCCCGCCGTCCCCTCTCCGGAGCGGGCCCCGTCATCCTCCACGCGCCCACCGACCCGGGCTGGCTGCCGCTGGCGCTCGCCCACTTCGACGCGGTGCTGGTGGACCACGCCCACTGCGAGAAGAAGGCCGCCGCCAACGCGCTGTCCATGCTCCAGGCCTACCCGGACCTGCCGGGCCTGCCGTCGCAGATGGCCCGCCTGGCCCGTGAAGAGAGCGCCCACCTGGCGCGAGTGCTGGACCTGATGGCCGCGCGCGGCCTCACGCTCACCAAGGACGCCGGGGACCCGTACGCGCAGGGACTCCAGAAGCACGTGCGCACGCCCGCCCTGGAGCGGCGCGTGGACCGCCTGCTCGTCGCCGCCATCATCGAAGCGCGCTCGTGTGAGCGCCTGTCCCTGCTCGCGGAGGGGCTCACCGACCCGGCGCTCGCCCGCTTCTACGGAGAGCTGGCCCAGTCCGAGGACGGGCACCAGTCCCTCTTCCACCGTCTGGCCGTCACCGCGTCCAACGGGGACGAGGCCGCCGTGGACGCGCGCCTGCAGCACCTGCTCGCGCAGGAGTCACAAGTCCTCGCGAGCGTGGGACTGCGCGCCGCCATCCACTGAAAAGGCGCTTCACGCGCCTACGCGTGGAACGGCCACACCACGGGCACGGCGAGCACGAGGAACACCACCAGCACCGCGGTCAGCGGCGTGCCCAGCCGGAAGAAGTCGGTGAACCGGTAGTGCCCGGGCCCGTAGACGAGCACGCAGCTGGGCTCCAGCGGGGTGATGAAGGAACAGCTGGCCGCCAGCGTGACGCCCATGGCGAAGGGGCGCACGTCCACGCCCAGCTGCGTCGCCGCGTTGAGCGCCACCGGCAGCACCACCAGCGCCGCGGCCTGGTTGCTCATGGGCGCCGACAGCACGATGGTCAGCACCATCAACAGCGCCAGCACCCCGCGAGGCCCGCCGTACGCGCCCAGCCGGGCCACGTGGTCGCCGACGAACTTCCCCGCGCCGCTCACCTCCATGGCCAGCCCCAGCGCCATCATCGCGCCGATGAGCAGCACCACCCGCCAGTCCACGCGGAACGCGGTGCGCGCGTCCACGCACCCGGTGGCGATCATCAGCAGCATGCCGGTGAGCCCCGCCAGCGACAGCGGCACCCAGCCCAGGGAGCCCACCGTGAGCGTGCCCAGGAAGATGAGCACCGCGAGCAGCGCCTTCGCGTAGCGCGGCGGCTCGTACTCGTGCCCCTCCAGCACCATCAGCGTATGGCCCGGCTCCAGCTCCGCCATCTTCTGACGCGGACCGCGCAAGAGCAGCACGTCCCCCACGGACAGGGGCAGCGTGGACAGCGAGTGCTCATCCCACGCGCGCCCCATGAGCTGCAGCTTGGTGAGCCGCTGGATGGCGGGCCGGCGGTGCAGCCCCAGCGCCAGGAGCCCGAAGCGCTCCACGAACAGCGTCTCCCGCAGGCTGCGCCCCACCAGCGGACTGTCGGGCGGCACGCTCGCCTCCACGAGCATCGACTCCGGCCCCTCCAGCTCCGCGTCCGACAGCCGCACGTCCGGCCGCAGCGCGAGGCCCCGCAGGTCCTTCACCCGCAGGATGTCCTCGCGCTTGCCCTCCACCAGCAGCCGCTCCTGGCCCGTCAGCACGTAGGACGGCTTCGCGTTGAGCGTCTCGCCATCGAGCACCACGCCAATCACGCGCAGGCCCAGCCCTTCCGTGAGCTCCGCCAGGGGCTTGCCCACGTAGCGCGAGCCCTCCGGCACCACCGCCTCCGTGAGGTAGTCGCGCAGCGCGAAGCCCTCCGTGCCCGGCTTGCCCTCGCGCGAGGGCAGCAGCCACCGCCCCAGCAGCACCACCACCGCGATGCCAATCAGCACCACCGGCAGCCCCACCGGCGCCAGCTCCGTCACGCCAATGGGCGCCATCCCCTGCCGCTGCAGCGCCGCGGACACCACCAGGTTCGTGGACGTGCCGAAGAGCAGCACCGTGCCTCCCAGCATGGACGCGTACGCCAGCGGCAGCAGCACCTTGCTGCGCGGCACCTTCGCCCGCTGCGCGGCGCCAATGGCCACCGGCAGGAAGGCCGCCGTCGTCACCGTGTTGGAGATGAACGCGGAGAACACCGCCACCACGCCCATCATCGCCAGCACGAACACCTGGTGGCCGAAGCGCGCGAAGAACGCCATCCGCTGCCCCACCATCTGCACCACGCCCGTGGCGGCGAGCCCCTGCGTCATCGCCAGCAGGGTGAAGATGAAGATGACGGTGTCGTTGCTGAAGCCCTCGAACGCCTGCGCCGGCGTCAGCACGCCGGAGAGCGCCAGGAGGCAGACCACCACCAGCGAGGTGAACTCGATGGGGATGGAGTCAATGGAAAACAGGACCAACGCGACAACGATGACGGCCAGGACGAGAGCGATGGACATGGAGGAGGCGTGCGCACCCTCAACCTGGGCACGGCGCGCTGCGCTGCCAGCGTGTGCCGCACCGCGCCGTTTACTGATGAGCGACCGGACGCTGATAAGTGGAATTAGGCCAGAGCGGTCGAAAGTCCGGTTGACTGCCGGACGTCAGTTGCTTTTGGGGCCTGGGTCCAGAAGGTTTGGTGTTCCTTCCGCTGTAGGGTTTCGCCCCCTCGCGAAGTCGCGAAACGCGGGAGACCCGACCCATGAAACACCCCGAGGAAACCTCCATGGCTTCGACGCAAGCGGCCGCCGCCACCGAGCAGGCGCCCACGAAGAACCCCACGCTGTTGGCCTGGGTGGCCAAGATGGCCGCGATGACCCAGCCGGACCGCATCGTCTGGTGCGACGGCTCCGAGGCTGAGAAGCAGCGCCTCACCGAGCAGGCGGTGAAGGACGGCACGCTCATCCCGCTCAACCCGCAGAAGCGCCCCGGCTGCTACCTGCACCGCTCCAACCCCAACGACGTGGCGCGCGTCGAGCACCTCACGTTCATCTGCACGCCCAACAAGACGGACGCGGGCCCCACCAACAACTGGATGGAGCCGGACGAGGCCTACACGAAGCTGGGCCTGCTGTTCGAAGGCTGCATGAAGGGCCGCACCATGTACGTGGTGCCCTACGCCATGGGCCCGCTGGGCAGCCCCTCCACGAAGATTGGCGTGGAGCTGACGGACAGCGACTACGTGGTCCTCAACATGCGGATCATGACCCGCATGGGGAAGGCCGCGCTGGACATGCTGGGCGACAGCGACGACTTCAACCGCGGCCTGCACTCCACGGGCGACGTGAACCCGGACCGCCGCTACATCTGCCACTTCCCCCAGGACAACACCATCTGGAGCTTCGGCTCCGGATATGGCGGCAACGTGCTGCTCGGGAAGAAGTGTCTCGCGCTGCGCATCGGCAGCTACCTGGGCCGCGAGGAGGGCTGGCTGGCCGAGCACATGCTCATCCTGGGCGTCACCAGCCCCAAGGGTGAGACGACCTACGTCGCCGCCGCCTTCCCGTCCGCGTGCGGCAAGACGAACTTCGCCATGATGATCCCGCCCAAGGAGTACGCGGGCTGGAAGATTGAAACCGTCGGCGACGACATCGCCTGGATGCGCCCCGGTCCGGATGGCCGCCTGTACGCCATCAACCCGGAGGCCGGCTACTTCGGCGTGGTGCCCGGCACCAACAACAAGACCAACCCCAACGCCATGGAGACCATCTCCAGGGACACGCTCTTCACCAACGTGGCGCTCACGCCGGATGGTGACGTGTGGTGGGAAGGCAAGGACGGCGAGGTCCCCGAGGAGCTCATCGACTGGCAGGGCCGCCCCTGGAAGAAGGGCAGCGCGGAGAAGGCGGCGCACCCGAACAGCCGCTTCACCGCGCCCATGAGCAACAACCCGGTGCTGAGCGCCAAGGCGAACGACCCCATGGGCGTTCCCATCAGCGCCATCATCTTCGGCGGCCGCCGCTCCAACACGATTCCGCTGGTCATCCAGGCCTTCAACTGGACCCACGGCGTGTTCCTGGGCGCCACCATGGGCTCGGAGACGACGGCGGCGGCCACCGGCAAGGTGGGCGTCGTTCGCCGCGACCCCATGGCCATGCTGCCCTTCTGCGGCTACCACATGGGCGACTACCTCCAGCACTGGCTGGACATGCAGAAGTCCATCCCGCAGCTGCCGAAGATCTTCCAGGTGAACTGGTTCCGCCAGGACAAGAACGGCAAGTTCATCTGGCCGGGCTTCGGGGACAACATGCGCGTCCTCGAGTGGATCGTGAACCGCGTCCAGGGCCGCGTCCCCACGCAGGAGACGCTGCTGGGCTGGGTGCCGCGCCAGGACCAGGGCCTGAACCTGAACGGCCTGGACCTGTCCGCGGAGGCCGTCCAGGAGGCCACCTCCATCAAGGAGGACGAGTGGAAGTCCGAGCTCAAGAGCCAGGAGGTCTTCTTCGAGCAACTGGGAACCAAGGCCCCCGAGGCCCTGATGCTCCAGCGCAAGCTGCTCATCGCGCGCCTGGACGGCTGATCGCCGCCTGACGCCTGAGAAGGCCCGTCCGGGGCTGCTTCCTCTCCTGGTGCTACAGGGGTGGGGGTGGCCCCGGCGCTTTTTCAAGGGGCCAGTGCTTCGACGGCCGGATTGTTCGGCGCTAGGCTCACCGCCCCATGAGACTGGTTTTCGTGTTGTCGCTGGCGCTGGCGCTGGCACCGGGGTCCGCCCTGGCGCAGCGGGGTGGCTCCAAGGTCAACGTGCAGGCGCTGTTGAAGGAGGGCAAACGCCTCTACGACGCGGGCAAGTACCGCGAGGCGGCGGAGGCGCTGAAGCAGGCCAACGAGGCGCAGCCGCACCCGCGGCTCGTCTACAACATCGCCGTGGCGCTGGAGTACGCGGGCGAGCCTCGCGAGGCGATGACCTTCTACCGGCAGTACGTCACGTCCTCCAGCGAGGACACCGACCCCGCACTGCTGAAGAACAGCAACCGCGCCATCGACCGGCTGCGCGTGCAACTGGACCGCGAGGACCAGGCGCAGGCGACGGCGGACGCGGACCGCAAGCGCCTGGAGGCGGAGGCCGATGCGGCGCGGCAACAGGCGGAAGCCGAGCAGGCCGCGGCCCGGCGCGCGGAGGACGAGAGCGAACGCCAGAAGCAGGCGGAGCTGAACCGGGCCATCAAGTCCTACCGCAACCAGCGCATCGCTGCGTTCGCCTCGGGCGGCGTGGCGGTGCTGGGCGTGGGCGCGGGCGTGCTCTTCGGACTGCAGGCGCGCGACCAGCGCGAGCAGTTCGACAGCGCCAAGACGCTCGATGAGAAGGAGCGTCTGTCGGACAGCACCAAGAGCAAGGCGCTGCTGGCGGACATCGGCTTCGGCGTGGGGCTCGCGGGAGCCATCACCGCCATCATCCTGTATCCCAAAGAAGGCCCTCCCGCGCAGGGCGAGGTCCGCGTGACGTTCGCGCCGCGCGGCGCTGGCATTGGCATGGAGGGGCGTTTCTGATGCGCGCGCTGGGAATGATGACGTTGGGCATGGCGCTGCTGTCGTCCGGGTGCAGCTTCACCACGGCGGGCGGCCTGTCCGAATGCACGACGAGCAGCGACTGCGGCAGCAACAGCGTCTGCACGTCCGGGTTCTGTCTGCCGCAGCCCGCGGGATGCGACCAGGTGGTGGGCGCCACGTCCGCGGCGAACCCCATCGTGCTGGGCGCGCTCCTGCCGCTCACCAACGCGAGCGGCAACGCGGAGATTGAGCAGCAGCGCTTCAACGGACTGAAGCTGGCGCTCAACGAGGTGAACTCGCTGGAGGGCGTGGGCGGCCGGCAGTTCGTCATGTACGTCTGCGACACGAAGGCGGACGTGGAGAACGCGAAGACGCAGGCCACCTGGCTGGTGAACGACAAGCAGGTGGTGGCGGTGTTCAGCGCGGGCAGCGCGCAGACCACCGGCGTCAGCACCATCACCATCAAGAAGAACGTGCTGCTGATGAGCCACACCGCCACCAGCGCGACCTTCACCGAGCTGGACGACAAGAACGGCGGTCCGGTGGGCCTGGTGTGGCGCACCACCCCGTCGGACGCGCTCCAGGGCCGCGTCATCGCGGAGGTGCTGAGCGGCAAGACGGCCATCAACGACCCGGGCTCCACGTTCACGGTCCCCACCAAGATTGGCGTGGCGTACGTGAACGACAACTACGGCCAGGGGCTGTTCTCCCAGCTGCTGGACCGGTTGCCCTCGAAGGTGGGTGGCGCGCAGTACGAGCGCAACGGGGATGTGGGCACCGCCGTGACCTGGCTGAAGAACAACAAGCCGGATGTGACGGTGCTCGCCGGCTTCACCGAGGACAACGCGCGCCTGGTGCCCGCGGCGGTGGCGGAGCAGGTGAAGGTCGCCAACGGCAACCGGTGGTTCCTGACCGACGCTAGCAAGGACCCCACCCTGCTGACCAACGACGCGACCGCCGCCGAGCTCGCGGGCACGTACGGCACCGCCCCCGCGTCCGCGCGGCCCGACGACTCCGTCTACCAGCTCTTCAACAGCCGCTTCCGGACCGCCTACAACAACACGGACCCGGCGCAGTTCTCGTTCACCGCGCACGCCTACGACGCCATGTACCTGGTGACGCTCGGCGCGGCGTACGCGATTGGCAACGACCTCAACAACCCCGGCGCTGTCACCGGTGACCGCATCGCCATGGGGCTCACGAAGCTGACGCCCCCCTCGGGGCAGACGGCGAAGACCTACGCGCTGGGGCCGGTGCAGTTCAGCGGGGCGCGCGATGAACTGCGCGCGGGCAACATCGTCAACGTGCGCGGCGCCAGCGGTGAGCTGGACTTCAACAACGACACCGGCGAGGCCATCTCGCCCTACGAGCTGTTCAAGGTGTCGGGCAAGAACTTCACCCAGCTCCAGGTCATCACCCCGGCGGCGGACTGAGCACGCGAACCAGTGGCACCAGGGCGGCGGTGAACACCTCGGGCGTCGGTAGCAACGACAGCACGAGGTACGCACCGCCGCCGAAGTCGTAGAAGTAACCCGGTTGCACGCGCACCCCCTCCTCCAGGAGCCGCAGACAGGTGGCTTCTTCTCCGGGGTGATGGGGGATGCGCAGCACCGCGCTCCAGCCGCCGTGCGAGGGCACCACATCCCACGCGGCGTCCGCCGGGCGCGCTTGAATCAACCGCTCCCGGTTGTGCCGCACCCGCTCCAGCAGTGCCTGTTGGAAGCGCGGCGCGTGCGCGAGGAGCGCCGGTAGCGCGAGCTGCACGGGCGTGGCCACCGACAACGCCGCGTCCGCCACGTCCTCCAGCCGGGCCAGGGCCTCGTCGCGCGCATGCGCGGGGCCGCCCACGTGCAACCACGCCAGCTTGAGGCCGGGCAGGCCCGCCACCTTGGACAGGCCGGAGAGCGAGAACGTCAGGCACGGCAGCGACCGCCCCGCCACGGACGTCACCCGTCCCTCTTCTTCATCCCACGCGAAGTCGGAGAACACCTCGTCGCAGACGAGCGCCTGGCCGTGGCGCGCGCACACGTCCGCGAGCGCGTGGAGCTCGCCCTCGTGCAGGAAGTGGCCGGTGGGGTTGCCGGGGTTCACCACGACGACCGCGCGCGTACGGGCGTCCACGGCGGCTTCCACCCGGGCCGCGTCCAGTCCGAAGCCGTGCACGGCGGGCAGGCGGTAGGAGCGCGTGTGCACGCCCTCCAGGCGCGCCAGGACGTCCACCAGCGGGTAGCCGGGCGCAGGGAGAAGAACGTTGTCTCCCGGGTCGCACAGGAGCTTCAGGAGCCAGCCGTAGGCCTCGCTGGTGCTGGCGGAGAGGACGACGTGCGCTGACTCCACGGACGCGCCCCGTTGGCACAGGTGCGCGGCCACGGCCTCGCGCGCGGTGGGCAGGCCGAAGGGCTCTGGCGTGTAGCGGAAGGGCTCGGGGAGGGCCCCGAGGTCCACCTCTGGGGAGGGCAGCCCCACGCGTGTGGGGTTGGTCTCCGCCAGGTCCAGCAGGGGCAGCCCGCGCGCGTGGCGCTCGGCGGCGGCCTGGGAGAGCGGGTTGGGTGTGCGCGGGAAGGAGGTGCGGAGCGAGAAGCGGCTCACAGCCCCGTCTGGAGCATGGCGCTGGCCACGCGGCGGATCAGCTCGCGGCGCAGCTCCAAGCGGCAGTGCTCTACGGCCTTCTCGTGCGGCGCGGGCAGTTCCGGGTTCCGGGTGCGGATCGCGGTGCGCAGAACCAGCTCGACCTTCGTCGGCTCAATCTGGAACAGACGCGGACCGTCTTTCTGGAGGAAGTAGGACAGCCCGCGCTGTTCAATGAGCTTCTTGAAGAAGCGCCGGACGTCCGCGAGGAGCGTGATGTCGATGATGTCCGCCATTCGTCCGGCTTTCTCGCGCGGAAAAAACGGGACGTCCAGATCACGGCCACCACCACGTGAAAACTTGCGCGACCTGTAGCACGCACCTTTCCGCCGAACGCGGCGGAGGCCGATTTATCGGGCCCGCGCGCGTTCGGACACCAGCGGCGCCAGCGCGCGCCGGAACGCAAACTGGCGCTTTCTTGGATCCTCCACATACGGCACGGGCCCCAGGACATCCACGCCATGGCGGGCCTCCAGGTAGCGCCGGTTGTCCCGCTCCGCCAGGTCACGTCCGGGCACCCCGCGCGACAGCACCACCGCCCGCACGGACACCTTGCGCGCCGCCAGCGCCTCCAACGACAGCGCGACATGGTTGAGCGTGCCCAGTCCCGCGCGCGCCACCAACACCACGGGCAGGCGGAAGGCCTGGATGAGGTCCACCACGTCGCGCTTGGAATCCACCGGGACGAACAGTCCCCCTGCCCCTTCCACCACCACCGACCCGCCCTTCAGCTGCTTCCACGCCGCGAGCGTCACGCGGAAGTCCGGATCCGTTCCCAATCGCGACGCCGCGATGCCCGGGGCCAGCGGCGCCTTGAAGCGGTGCGGGCAGATGGCGTCCACCGGCAGCGTGCTGCCCGCGGCCTCGCGCATGGCGAGCGCGTCCGCCGGGGCCTTGAGGGACTCGCAGCCACTCTCGTAGGGCTTGAAGCCCTGGGGCTTGAGGCCCGCGTCCTTCAGGAGCGACAGCAGCGCGCACGACACCTGCGTCTTGCCCACGCCGGTGTCCGTGCCGGTGACGAAGAACTGGAGTGACTCAGGGGCCACGGGAGACTCCCACCCGGCGCAGGGCCTCCAGCGCCAGGTCGATGTGGCCCGTCGAATGGGCCGCGGAGAGACAGAAGCGAAGCCGGCTGGTGCCGTCCGGCACGGTGGGAGGGCGGATGGCCTTCACCAGGAGGCCCGCCTCGCGCAGGCGCTTCGCCGCGTCCAGCGCGCGCGAGGGCTCGCCCAGGATGACCGGGAAGATGGCGCTCCGGGGTTCGGCGGGCAGCCCCAGCGCGCGCAGTCCTTCGGTGAAACGGTGGATGTGCCCCCACAGCCGCTCGCGAGGAACTGGATCGTGCTCCACCAGGTCCACCGCGCACTCGGCGGCGGCGCACAGGGCGGCGGGCAGCGCGGTGGAGTAGACGAACGGCCGAGCGCGGCTGACCAGCAGGTCCGCCACCGCGCGCGAGGTGGCCACGTACGCGCCCAGCCCGCCCAGCGCCTTGCTCAGCGTGCCCATGCGCAGGTCCACCCTGTCCTCCACACCCAGCGCCTCGCACAGGCCCGCGCCGCGCGCGCCCAGGACGCCGGTGGCGTGCGCTTCGTCCACCATCAGCGCGGCGCCGTGGGCCTCGCACGCGGTGACCAGCTCGCGCAGCGGAGCCACGTCCCCGTCCATGGAGAAGACGCTGTCGGTGACCACCAGCTTGCGCCGCGCGGGCGTCTCCGCCAGCGCGCGGGTGAGCGCGGCCACGTCCGAGTGCGGGTAGACGACGACGCGCGCGCGAGACAGCCGGCAGCCATCCACCAGCGAGGCGTGGTTGAGCGCGTCGGAGAACACCGCGTCGCCCGGGCCCACCAGCGCGGGCAGGATGCCGGTGTTGGCCGCGTAGCCGGAGTTGAAGAGGCGCACGGCCTCCGCGCGCTCGAAGCGGGCGAGCCGCGCCTCCAGCCGCTGGTGCGGCACCATGTCCCCCACCACCAGGCGGCTGGCGCCGGTGCCCACGCCGTAGCGCTCCAGCGCGGACGCGGCGGCGGCGCGCACGGAGGGCGACGCCGCGAGCCCCAGGTAGTCATTGGAGGAGAAGTTGACGAGCCGCTCGTCCCCCACGCGCACCTCCGCGCCCTGGGGTGAATCGAGCGGCTCCAGCACGCGGCGAAGGCCCTTCGCGGACAGGGCCTCCAGGTCCTCGCGCGCCCATCGGTCCGCGACCTGCGTCGTGGGTCTCACCGGTCCTGCCGGGGCTCCAGGGGGCGGATGCCCGCCTTCTCCAGGAGCGCCATGTCCTGGGTGTACTCGGGGTTGCCGGTGGTGAGCAGCTTCTCCCCGAAGAAGAGCGAGTTGGCGCCCGCCATCATGCAGAGCAGCTGCGCCTCCTCGTTCATCTGCATGCGGCCCGCGGACAGGCGCACCATGGACTGGGGCATGAGCAGGCGCGCGGTGGCGATGGTGCGCACCATGTCCACCGTCTCCACGCGGTGCTGCTCCGCCAGCGGCGTGCCCTCCACGGGTACGAGCGCGTTGATGGGCACCGACTCCGGGTGGACCTCCTGGTTGGACAGGGTGCGCAGCAGGTTGCAGCGGTCTTCCACGGACTCGCCCATGCCGATGATGCCGCCGCAGCACACGGAGATGCCCGCGTCGCGCACCCGGTTCAGCGTCTTCAGCCGGTCGTCATAGGTGCGGGTGGAGATGATGTCGCCGTAGTGCTCCGGGGACGTGTCCAGGTTGTGGTTGTACGCGGACAGGCCCGCCTCGCGCAGGCGCCTGGCCTGGCTGTCGGAGAGCATGCCCAGCGTGGCGCACGCCTCCATGCCCAGGGCCCGCACGCCCTTCACCATCTCCAGCACGCTGTCGAATTGCGGACCGTCCTTCACTTCACGCCACGCGGCGCCCATGCAGAAGCGGGTGGCCCCGGCGGCGCGGGCCTGCGACGCGGCGGACAGCACGTCCGGCACCGCCATCAACTTCTCCGCCTTGACGCCCGTCTTGTAGCGCGCCGCCTGCGGGCAGTACGCGCAGTCCTCCGGACACCCGCCCGTCTTGATGGAGAGCAGCGAACAGAGCTGCACCTTGTTCTCCACGAACACCTGCCGGTGCACCGTCTGCGCCTTGTGCACCAGGTCCAGCAGCGGCAACTGGTACAGCGCCTTCACCTCCGCGAGCGACCAGTCGTGCCGCACCGTCACCCCTTCCGGGACGGGGGGGGCGTGGTGGGCGTGGCCGTGGAAGGACTCGGCGGTGTCGGACATGCGGGCTCCTGGGGAGGCGTCAGGAGGCCGACGGTGCGTGGCCCGGAGGCCGTTGTCAACGCTCTTGGTCCAGGGGGTTGACGAGTCCCCTTTCCCCTCTGGGAAGCCCGCTCCGGAGGCCGCCGGAAGAAGCCCGCAAAGACAGAAGGGACGCCCGCGCATGGCGGACGTCCCTGGCTGTCTCCCGCCTCATCGGTCGAGGAGCCCTACGGACTAGACGTGGACGCGACGGCCGCGGCCGGCGAGCCCCACGAGGAACAGCACGACCAGTGCGCCCAGGACGGAGAACAGCAGGCCCGTGGGGTGCAGGTCGAACACGCGACCGTCACGGGAGAACAGCGAACCGACGAAGCCACCCACGAACGAACCGGCGATGCCCAGCAGCGTGGTGGCGATGAGCCCCATCGACTGGTTGCCCGGCATGATGGCACGAGCGATCAGACCCGCGACCAGACCAATCACCAGAAACGCGATAATCCCCATGACAACCTCCCTGTGTGGGGGGCTCGCTCTGTGCGACGCCCGTGGACCAGAAAGTGGGTTGCCCCCCCCTGTGGGGCAACCCGCTACCTGATCCACGACATGACGCCTGCCTGCTCTCCTGGCATGGCGCGCGCGTGAGACGGGGAAACGTCAGGGGTCTGGGGTAGACACTCCAACCCATGGCGAAGGCGAAGACGCACTACACCTGTCAGGCCTGCGGCTACCAGACGGCGAAGTGGCTCGGGAAGTGTCCGGACTGCGGGGCCTGGAGCTCGCTCCTGGAGGAGACCGAAGCGAAGGTGGACGACAAGCGCCCGGCGTGGGGCGCGTCCGGGGGCGCCTCCAAGCCGGTGAAGCTGCAGGACGTGACGGCGGAGACGGAGGTGCGCCGCAGGACGGGCATCACGGAGTTCGACCGCGTCCTGGGCGGCGGCGTGGTGGGCGGTTCGCTGGTGCTGTTGGGCGGCGACCCGGGCATCGGCAAGTCCACGCTGCTGCTGGCGGCGCTGGACAAGCTGTCCCGGCACGGGCCGGTGCTCTACGTGTCGGGTGAAGAGAGCCTGCGGCAGACGAAGATGCGCGCGGAGCGCCTGCGGGTGGAGAGTGAGGCCATCCACCTGTTCGCGGAGACGGACGCGGACCGGGTGCTCCAGGCGGCGGAGGCGATGAAGCCGCAGGCGCTGGTGGTGGACTCCATCCAGACCATGTACCTGCCGGAGCTGGGCAACGCGCCGGGCAGCATCACCCAGGTGCGCGAGGTTGCGGGCCGGCTGATGGCGTTCGCCAAGCGCAGCGGGGTGCCCACGTTCCTGGTGGGCCACGTGACGAAGGAAGGCTCCATCGCGGGTCCCCGGGTGCTGGAGCACATGGTGGACACGGTCCTCTACTTCGAGGGCGAGCGCGGCCACCCGTTCCGGCTCCTGCGCGCGCACAAGAACCGCTTCGGCAGCACCAACGAGATTGGCGTCTTCGAGATGAAGGGCGCGGGGCTGGTGGAGGTGGCGGACCCGTCCGCGCTGTTCCTCTCCGAGCGTCCGCAGGGCAAGTCCGGCAGCGTGGTGACGAGCACGCTCAACGGCACGCGGCCGCTGCTGGTGGAGGTGCAGGCGCTGGTGGCGCCCACGGGATACGGCACGGCGAGGCGCACGGCGATTGGCGTGGACGGCAACCGCGTGGCGCTGCTGGCGGCGGTGTTGGAGAAGAAGGAGGAGATTCCGCTGGTGGGCTGCGACCTGTTCGTCAACGTGGCGGGCGGCATGCAGTTGAGCGAACCGGCGTGCGACCTGGCGGTGTGCGCGGCGCTGGTGAGCAGCCTGCAGAACCGGCCGTTGGACGCGAAGACGCTGGTGCTGGGAGAGGTAGGGCTCGCGGGCGAGGTGCGCGCGGTGGGCCAGGTGGAGCCGAGGCTCGCGGAGGCCGCGAAGATGGGCTTCCAGCGGGTGGTGTTGCCGGCCGGCAGCGCGCGGCGCGTGGAGAAGACGAAGCTCCAGGTGGTGGGCGTGGAGACCTTGAGCGAAGCGCTGGCGGCGATGTTCGACTGACGTCTGGGGCGTCAGTGCTTGTGCAGCATCCAGGACACGTCCGGCACGCGCGTGGGTTTCGTGAGGGTGGGCAGGTCGAAGAAGGACTCGCGGCCCAGGGTGGCGATGAGCTGGCCTTCCGCGGCGTCACCTTCCGGGGTCATGGCCTGGGTGGGCAGCTCGTAGGGCTGGACGAGGACGAGTCCGCCGTCGAGTGACTGGCGCTGGGACGCGGGGATGGCGTCCAGGCGCGGGCCAAAGAGGTCCACGAAGGGGGCGCCGAAGACGTTGCGCCAGTAGAGGCCTTCCAGGCCTTCGCTGTAGTCGCGAATGTTGAAGACCAGTGAGGAGCCGAAGCCATCTGCGTTGGGCTCGATCCGGTCGCGCTTGCGCTGCAAATCGTCGTCGAGGCCAGACTGGGCGAGGGGCGAGCCCAACAGGTGCATGATTTCGACGACCTGCCGCAGATGGGCCTCGCGCCACCGGGCCTTTCGGGCTTCCACAATCGATGTGTACCAGCTGAATGAACCGACGAAGGGGTACTCCCCGTGGCGTTCGGGAGAGAAATGGAGGAAGTCACGATCTGTCTTCGCCCCGATGTAGAAGTACTTGGATTCGTCGTAGTAGGCCGCGAGCGCATCCAGGTCGAAAGAACCGGGCTCAAACCGCTCCCGCATCCCGACACCTCCGTAGCGCACGGGCTGGAACCAACGTCCCTCTGTGAAGAACCGGTGGATGAGTTCTCGGATGGTGTTCGTCGGCGGAACACCTGGGAGCAGCGAGATCCGGGTCCTCAAATAACGCTGAGCCATCAACCACCATCAAGGGAAGAATTGGATGTTGGCACGGCCCAGCTGCCTAAGTTCTTCGATTCCATCTTGCAGCGGTCTGGTGAGCCGTGTCGCGCCCTCGGGATGTTTGGCGGAACGGATCCAGAGTTCGATGGAGCCACCATACCGCTTCACATATTCCAGCATGGCTTCCACATTGCCCGTGAGCGCCAGCTCCTTGCGGCCCTTCACCTCGACGAAGTCGTAGGGGCTGCCCCAGACCAGGTCGCCTTTGTGTCCCGCCACGGAGTCCGGGACGAAGCCCTGGGCCTTGCTGCCGGGTGGCGGCACCAGGAGGTCCGTGTTCTTCGGCAGCTTCCGGCGCTGGAGCACGGACTGTTCGAACGCACTGCCCGCGCCCTTGTTCTTGATGACTGTCTGGTAGAGCCGCTCCCACTCCGGATCCACGGCGTAGCTGAAACGCGGATATCTGCCCGGGTGACGGAACTGGTAGTCCACCCACGCCTGCGCCAGGTGCTCCGCGCTGCCCGGCACCAGCCGCGCGCCCTCCGCCGTCGCCCGTGAGCCCACCAGCGCCACGCGCTTGCCCCGGGCCAACACGCGCCCCGCATCCGCGAGCGGCGCCTCCAACCTCTTCGCCAAAGCCCGCAGCTTCTCCACATCCTCTACGGACACGGACTCACCACGCCCCGCCGCGCGCAGCACCTGGCGAAGCTCCTGGGCCTCCAGCGGCGACAGGTGCTGCACCACCCGCTGCAACACCTGCACCTCGCGCAGGCTCCGGCCTGTGAGCAGCGCGACGCGCTCCGCCCCCTGCACGCCTTCCGACAGCAAGCGCCCCGACACCACCGGCAGCGCCACGCTCACCGCGCACAGCAGCCGCTCTCCGTCCGTCAGCGGATATCCCAGGAGGCTCTGCCCCAGCACCACGCCGCCCACGTCCGCCACCTCGCCGGTGACGGGCAGCAGGCCCAGGGCGATCTCCAGCACCACCTCTTCCGGCGGAATGCCCGGAGGCTCGATGGCCGGGTCCCAGACCGGAGGCGCGAAGCGGCCCGCCTCCACCGCGGAGGCAAGAAGGCTGTCGCGCGCCAGCAGGTAGAGCGCCACTTCACTGGGGCTCTTGCGCGGGAAGTCCGGGTCCTCCGTGTGCGTGTAGGCCCAGTCCAGCACCGCCTCCAGCAACGCCTGCTGCGTCTCTTCGTAGAGCGCGCTCTCGGTGAGCAGTCCGTCACTCCCAAGCCGGCGGAAGTGCGCGTCCGCCAGGACCTGACGGCGCGCATCCGCCCAGCGATGGAACTCCTCCAGCTTCGCCTCCGCCCGCGCGGACCGCTTGCCGTCCTCGAGCAGCGCCTGCGCGTGCTTCGCCTTCAGCCGCAGGTACACCTCCAGCGGCTCGTCCTTCGCGAGCTCCTCCTCCGTCCGCGCGGACGCCCAGAGCATCAGGTCATTGAGCGCGGCATGGCCCACCTGACGATCCGTCTCCATCACGGCGGGCTGCTTCAACGCGGCCCGCTTCTGGCGGATGAACGCGAGGTAGCGGCCCAATTCCTCTCCACCCACGGTGCCGTTCGAACCCGCGCCGCCCCAGGCGGTGTCACGCGTGAACGAAGCCGGGGATGCACTGTGATAGCGCCCGTAGCCGTGCATCCCCACCGGCAGGGTCCGGGAGCCCGGCGTCCCGCAGGCCGTGAGCGACAGGACCAGCACCAGCCCCGCGCTGAATCGTCCCAGCCATCCTGTCAGCATGACGCGCCCCCTCAATCACTCATCACATCTACCAGCCGTGTCTGACGTGTTTTGTGAGCCTCTTCCTGACGCGCAGGGGGCCGCGAACCACCCTCACGTCACGGAGCAGAGACAACGAGTTCCGGCGGCAGGTTCCACGGCATGCACCCCACCTCCTCGCGCGGCTCGCGGAACGAGGACTGGCCACGGACGGGGGCATGCCGTTTGATGCGGGGGTGTCAGGAGCACCGCCCGGATGACGCATCGCCCCCATTCCTCCCGTCTGCGGGACGCGCTGGGCTCCCTGTCCGCGCGGCTGCTGCTGGCGTTCCTCCTGCCCACCCTGCTCTTCCTGTCGCTCGCGGGCGCCTCCGTGTACGCGCTGGCCCGCGCGAGCCTGGAGGATGAACTGGGCGCGAGCCTGTCCGCGCTCGCCGCCGCCACCGCCAGCCAGGTCAGCGGCGAACGCATGCTCACCATCGAGCCCGGCGACGACGTGTCCGGCACCCGCACGTGGCGCAACCTGGTGCGCCTGCTGGACGGAGTGCGCACCGCGAGCGGCGTGCGCCGGGTCTACGCCGTGGACGCGCGGGGCCGTGTGCGCGCGGACGCGGGCGGCAGCCTGCCCGTGGGCACGGAGCTCCCGGACCTCGCGCGCGACCGGCTGGAGCTGACGCGCGTCCTCGCCGGCAAGCGCGCCGCCAGCCAGGTGCTCTTCACCGGCTCAGACGGGCTGCTCTACAAGACGGGCTACGCCCCCGTGGTCCAGGACGGCCAGGTGGTGGGCGCCATCGGCGTGGAGGGCAGCGCGGCCTTCTTCGGACCGCTGCGGCGGCTGTGGCGCACCTTCGTCATGGCCAGCGCCGTGGCGCTCGTCGCGCTCGCCATCATCGCCGTCATCACCGCCCGAGGACTGGCCCGGCCACTGCGGCGGTTGATGGACTCCGCACTGAGAATCGGCAGGGGGGACCTGACCACGCCCGTCCCGCCGGAGCCCACCCGCGAAATCGGCGTGCTCGCGCGCGAGCTGGAGGTCATGCGCGGCGCGCTGGAGAGCCGGGACCGCCAACTCAAGCTCATGCTCGCGGGCGTGGCCCACGAAGTGCGCAACCCGCTGGGCGGCATCGCGCTCTTCTCCGGCCTCCTACAGGAAGACCTGCGCGCGGGCGCCCACGCGGACGCGACCAGCCACGTGGACCGCATCCAGCGCGAGGTCGCCTACCTCCAACGCATCGTCGAGGACTTCCTCGCCTTCGCCCGCGAACAGCCGCTGGCGCGCGCGCCCATGGAAGCGCCCGACCTCGTCTCCAACGCGTGCGAGCTGCTCTCCGCGGAGGCGCACAACAAGGGCGTGGCCCTGGACGTGGCCGCCTCGCCCGCGCACCTGGAGGCGGATGGCAGCCTGCTGACCGCCGCGCTCGTGAACCTGGTGAAGAACGCCGTGCAGGCCGCGCCCTCCGGAAGCCACGTGCGGATCCGCGGCGAGCTGCGCGACGGGCGCTATGCCATCGACGTCCAGGACTCGGGCCCGGGCGTGCCCGAAGCCGAGCGCGAGCGCATCTTCGAGCCCTTCTTCACCACCCGCGAGCAGGGCACCGGCCTGGGCCTGCCGCTCGCACGGAAGATCGTCCGCGCCCACGGCGGTGAGCTCTCCCTGCGCTCCACGCCCGGCGAGACCGTCTTCACGCTCACGCTGCCTTGCCCTGCCCCCGGAGCTGTGGCGGCACCGGAGTACTGACGGACTCCGCCTCCTGGACGTCGAACTGCAGCGCCATCTGCCCCACCTCTCCAGAGACGACCTGCAGCGTCCGCGTGGCATCCTGCGTGGAGGACAGCCTGTGCAGGGTGCCGTCCATCAACTGCGACAGGTCCGCGATGGCGGTGGTGATTTGCGAGAAGGCGGCGTTCTGCTGCGTCACCGCGTTGGCGATCTTCCGCGCCGCCTCGGAGCTCTCCTGCGAGTTGTGCGACAGCGCGCGCAGGGACTCGCCGGAGGCGCGCATCTGGTCCAACCCGGCGGCCACCTGACGGCCGCCCTGCTCGCTCATGGACGCCGCGTCGCGGATGCCCTGGCTGATTTCCGCGAGGATGTTGCGGATGCGCCGGGTGGCCTGGACGGACTGGTCCGACAGCCCGCGGAGCTCCTTCGCCACCACCGCGAAGCCCCGCCCCGCCTCGCCCGAGCGCGCCGCCTCGATGGCCGCGTTGACGGCGAGCAGGTGGGACTGGTCCGCCAGGTCCTTCACCGCGCCGGTGATTTCTCCAATCTGCACCGTGCTCTCCGCCAGGAGCGACAGCCGCTGCTGGATGCCAAACACCGCGCTCCGGATGGCCGACAGTCCCTCCAGGCTCAGGACCACCGCGGCCTCGCCCTGCTGCCCCATGGTCTCCGCGCGGCGGGCCACGCGCAGGACCTCCTCCGCGGAGTCCGCCGCGATGCGCGACGCCCGCCGCAGGTCCTCCGACGTCACCTGAGCCTCGTGCAGCGCCGCTGCCTGCCGGGTGAGGCCCTGCTGCTGCTCTTCGTTCGACACGCGCAACTCCGTTCCCGCCTGGCCCAGCCGCTGCGCGGAGGTCTGGAGGAGTCGGGGAAACCTCCGCAGCCGGGACAGCGCTCCGTTCATCCCCGACGCCAGGTCGCCCATCTCGTCCGTGGACACCCAGCGCGGTGAGCGGATCCTCCCGGACGCCAGGCCGGAGATGGCCCCGTGCACCGCGCCCGCGCTCGTCGCCTGCCGCCTCGCCAGCATCCACGTGGTGAAGGCCGGCAGCACGAACACCAGCGCGCCCACCCAGGGCAGCGCGAAGCCCAGGTCCGCGAACAGCGAGCTGCCCACGTCATCCAACCGCGCCGCCGCCTGCGTCGCCCCATCCGCCAGCAGCACCTCCTGCAGGAGGGCTCGCACCGCCAGGAGCTTCACCACCACCACGCACGCACTCAGCACCACCGTGGCGAAGATGGTGGACAGGAACGTGAACGGCAGGAACCACGACTGCCGCGGCCAGAACGGGCCCGAGCCCGCCGGCGCCAGCTCCGGATGCGCATCCTGCTCGCGCAGCGCCCACGGCAGCGCCAGCCGCTCCAGCCCCAGCGCGATGGGGAACGCCACCACCACGCCGAAGCAGAACGCGATGAGCGTGCCCAGTCCCAGCCGGAACCAGTCCTTGCCGAACCACAGACACACCGGGAGGCTGAAGAAGAAGCCGCCCAGCGTCCACGCCGCGCACGTGGTGAAGACCATGGAGCGCCAGGGCAGCTCCAGCACGCGCCGCAGCCGGTCCCCCGGTCCGTCCCCATGGCGACGCCGCAGGGCCCGGCTCGCCAGCCACCGCAGCGTCACGTAGGGGTGCAGCAGCCCGAACACGAGCACGATGAACGGCAGGACCGTGGCGGTGACGAGCAGCCCCTCCTGGCTCGACAGTCCCATCGCCATCGCGATGAGGTAGGCACAGACGATGGAGGGCGGCAGGACCCACCGCAGGAACAACCACATCCCACGCCAGGCCAGCTCCCGGATGTCTTGTGCTTCATTCATGTGCGTACGCCCCCCGTCCGGTCCAGCGGAAGGCCGGACCGGCGTGCATCGCGACTGCGTCGTCACCACCGATGAAACGGCTGCTTCAACCCACGCGGGGGCTCACGCCTCGCAGCAGGACTCGAACACGCGCGCCAGCAACATCAGGGACCGGTGCGCCGCGACCTCCACGCGCACCGGCTCCCCCGCCGTGACGTCCGTGGACAGCTTGATGATCTCCAGCGCCTCGTCCGGGTGCGCGTCGTCGTAGCGGGCATGCGCCCGGAGCCAGCGCAGCGCGTTCGCGTCCACGCGCACGCCGTCCCGGGCATACGCGGTGAAGGGCTCCACCACGGCGCGCGTCCAGACGCCTGTCACTCCCTCGATGGCCCAGTTGGACGCGGCGATGCCCTCCGCCAGGGACCCACCGAGGCACATGGCCAGCAGGTGTTGGTGGAGCGCCCGGACGTCCGGCGTCAGCGGCGTTTCGAAGGCCCTGTGGGCGTCCACGCCCGACGCCTGCATCCAGTCAATCCACCATTCGGCGTGACGGGCCTCCACGCCCAGGTTCTGCAAGAGCCAGCGGCGGATGCTCGCGTCACCCGGGCGTACGCCGTAGGTCGTCTTCGCCAGGGACAGCCCCATGTACTTGGGGAAGTTCTCGACGATGGGGAAGCAGCGCTCCAGGAACCGCTGCCAGGCGCGCAGGGGCGGATGCCGTCCCTCCGCCGTCTCCCGGAACAGCGTGGGCGCGCAGGCCGCGTCCCACGCGGGCTTGAGCGCCCCCAGCATCGTCTCCATCCAGGGAGGGTGTGGCGTGCGCTTCAAGGCGGCGGGCTGATAACGCCGGAAGACCTCCTCCTGTCTCATTGACGAAACAGGAAATCCCTCCACGGCGGTGCCCTGGGACACTGCGACCGGAGACGACATGAGACGTGCTCCTGCTCCCGGGTGGACGACAAGCCGTCATGGCCGCCCCCCTCCACCCTGAGCATCCTCATGCTGACTGGATGTATGTGTTTCATCCAGTCCCCCCTGAAAAATGAAACGAGCCTCAAGTCATATTTTGGTTCAAACCCCGCGAATTCCATTTCGGGGGTTCAGGATTTCAGCCCTTGGACGTTCATTCAATTGACACTCTCAGTCTGTGACCAATCGAGACCCGGGGTAAACAAGTGTCCGGGCCTTGAGCAGCATGCGGCGCAGCGGCGCTTCATCCGCGCGCGTCAGCGCTTCATCCCAGCCCAGCCACTGGATGCCGAACGACTCCGCCGGATCATGCGCAAGTGCCTCCGGGTCTTCCGCCACCACCAGGTAGCGGACATCCAGGTGGCAGTGCTCCGGCTCGTCCTTGCGCGCGGGGATGACGTGCACGTCCACGTCCAGCGGGCGCGGCGCGGTGGGATGCAGGTGCACCTGGCAACCGGTCTCCTCGCGGGCTTCGCGCAGCGCGGTGGCCTCCATGTCGCCTCCGTCCGTGGCCTCCGCGTGGCCCCCGGGCTGCAACCAGCGCTTGAGCTTCGCGTGGTGCAGCATCGCCACCCGTTCGCCCGACGCGTCCACCACCACCACGCTGCCGGTGAAGTGCGCCTCCGCCTGCGAGCGGGAGAAGGGCTCCTTCAGCGACGTGGCGAAGTGGCGCATGCGCGAAAGGTCCTCGCGCTCCTTGTCGTCGGAGGGGGCGTGGCGCGCGAGCAGTTCAATGAGGGCAGCGGAGACGGGAGCCATGCGCCGGATAGACACCCACCCGGCCCGTGACGCCAGCCCTTTCACGGCAGGCCCCACCTCCGCCCCGGCGGGTCCGGTGTAGGGTGGCCTGGCGTGTGCATTCCGCCGCCGTCCCACCGGTGGCACCCCACCCTTCCCTTCCGAGCAGGCGCATGGCCCGCATCCTCGTCATCGACGACCACGACACCCTCCGCGAGGGCATGACCGTCACCCTCACCCGCTCCGGCCACACCGTGTCCGCGGTGAGGAGCGGGGCGGACGGGCTCGCCGCGTACAAGAAGGGCCCCTTCGACCTGGTCGTCACGGACCTGAAGATGGACGGCATGGACGGCATCGCCGTGACGCGCGCGCTCAAGCAGGCGGACCCTGGCGCCGTCGTCATGGTGGTGACGGCGTTCGGCACCATCGAGACCGCCGTGCAGGCCATGCAGGAGGGCGCCTACGACTTCATCACCAAGCCCTTCCCCCCGGACGTGCTGCGCGCCAAGGTGGACAAGGGCCTGGAGCTGTCCGCCACGCGCCGCCAGGTGGAGCGCCTCACCGCCCGCACGGACGCGCACGACGCCGACGCCGCCCTCACCCACCGCGACCTGGTGGGCGACAGCGAGCCCCTGCAGAAGCTGCTCACCCAGGTGCGCAAGGTGGCCGCGAGCGACGCCACCGTACTGGTGCGCGGCGAGAGCGGCACCGGCAAGGAGCTGGTCGCGCGGATGATCCACCAGCGCTCGCCTCGCAAGGACGGCCCCTTCGTCGTGGTGCACTGCGCGGCCCTGGCGGAGACGCTGCTGGAGAGCGAGCTGTTCGGCCACGAGCGCGGCTCGTTCACCGGCGCGGTGAAGCGCAAGCTGGGCCGCTTCGAGCTGGCCGACGGAGGCACCCTCTTCCTGGACGAGATTGGAGAGATTCCCGCCTCCGTGCAGACCAAGCTCCTGCGCGTGCTCCAGGAGAAGGAGCTGCAGCGCGTGGGCGGAGAGGAGACGCTCAAGGTGGACGTGCGCGTGGTGAGCGCCACGCACCGCGACCTCCAGGCGGAGGTGAAGGCGGGCCGCTTCCGCGAGGACCTCTACTACCGGCTGCACATCGTCCCGCTCACCCTGCCGCCCCTGCGCGAGCGCCCCGAGGACCTGCCCGCGCTCGCCCGCCACTTCGTCGCCAAGCACGCGCCCCGGGTCAACCGGAGGGTCACCGGTATCGACGACGCCGCGCTGCACGCGCTCACCCGCCACGCGTGGCCCGGCAACGTGCGCGAGCTGGAGAACGTGATGGAGCAGGCGCTCGTCTTCGCCGAGGGCGAAACGCTCACCCCGCAGGACTTGCCCTCGCACCTGGCCGGCCAGACGCCGCGCATGGACGCGGGGCTGCCCGTGCCCCAGGGCGACCGCCCCCTGCCGGACATCCTGGAGGACCTGGAGCGCCAGCTCATCGCCCGCGCCTACGAGAAGGCCGGCGGCGTGAAGACGGAGACCGCCCGTCTGCTGGGCATCAAGACCTCCGCGCTCTACTACAAGCTGGAGAAGTACGGCTTCCTGCCGCGCGGCGAACGCCCCGAGGAGGCCTCGTAGGCAAAGGAGCGGTGCCCATGCCTGGGGGGCCTCGGAAATCCGTCACCCGCGCCCCGGCCCCATGACTTTCCACCGTCCGGCCCACCCACCCCGTCCCACCCTGCCCGTGCAGGTGCCCGGAACCAGGGCGCTTTCCGTCGGGCCTGGGAACGGGGTAGGAGGAAGGGACTGGCATCCGCCTTGCTGACGGTGTTCCCCCGATGATGTTGCGTGCCCTCCCCCTCCTCCTGTGCCTGTTCGTGGCCGCTCCCGCCGGGGCGGCGTCTGGCCTGGAGCAGGCGCGCGCGAAGGCCCAGTCAGCGCGAACGGAGGCACGCACCCTGCGCACCCGGCAGCAGGGGCTGCGCGACGAGCTCAACGGCGTGGCCGCGCGCATCGAAGCGCTCAAGGCCCAGCGCCAGGGGAAGCTCACGGCGGGCGGAGAGCTGGAGTCCGCGCTGCGCCGTTCGCAGGAGCTGAGCGGAGAGCTGACGGGGCTGGCGCAGTCGGTGTCCGGCGCGGACGGCGAGGTGGAGCGCGCGCACCTGGCGCTGCACGGCGCGCTGTCCCAGGAGCTGACGCGGCTGCGCGCATCATGGGACGCGACGACGGACCGGACGGAGCGGGCGCGGCTGGTGGAGCAGATGCGGTCCGTGCGCGGCGAACGCGAGGCCGTGCGCGCGGCGCTGCCCGCCTCCCAGGTGCCGGCGCTGGATGGCGCGGCGCGCGGGGATGATCCGGAGGATCTGCTCGCTCAGGCGGACGCGCTGCGCGACTCCCAGGACAAGGTGCGCCAGCGGCTCCAGGCCCTGAAGGCACGCATCACCGAGGTGCGCGAGGAGCGCGACCTGGACCGCCGCATGAACGACTTCCTGGGCGAGGAGTCCATGTTCGACGACCAGGACCGCCGCTTGCGCCTGCGCTCGATGGGCAACCAGGGCCTGCAGGTGGCCCCCACCCAGCGGGGCGGCCGGCAGCCGGAGGTGATCCCGGGCGACTCGATGGTGGAGACGCCGGACTACGCGAGCGACCCGACCAAGGGTCCGGGCGTTGGGGGCAATCCCACCGCGGGCGGTCCGTCCCTGTCCGCCACCGCCAGCGACCGGCGGCCCCAGGTGGACCCGGTGCGCGCCCAGGCGCTGGCCGCGGGTGGTCTGGAGGATCTCTCCTCGCTGGAGCAGGAGGCCGCGCGGCTGGAGTCCCTGGCGAGCGAGCTGGACGGGCGCGCGGGCTCGCTGGAGCGCCGCGCGAAGACGCTGGCCCCCTGAAGCAGCGACGGGTGGCCGCTACAGCAGGCCGCCCTCCACCTCCAGCACCACCGTGGCCTGCACGCGCACCTCGCGCTCCGGCAGGCGCCCCGTGCCGCGCAGGATGATGGCCATGCTGGGCGCGGCCACGTAGGGCCTCAAGTCCACGCTGCCGTCCGTGTTCAACCCCACCGTGGGGTTGGGCGGGTTCAGGCCCAGGCCCGCGATGCCGTCCCGGGCCGCGAAGCGCGACTCGGAGTTGCCCGCGCGGGCCACGGCCTCCATCGAGTCCAGGAAGCCGAAGTCCTGATCGTTCGGGCTCAGGACCTTGAGCCTCATCGACGTCACCTGCACGCGCGTCACCTCGTCCTTGGTGACGTCGCGGTTCTTGAAGTCCTGGTTCTCGTTGAAGTCCAGCGAGGAGAAGCTGCTGATGGAGGGAAAGGCATTGAGGAGCGTGGAGGTGCCAGCGGGGTTCGCGGGCACCGTCGCCTCGCCCTGGACCTCCGTGGTGAAGGACGCCGGGGAACAGGCGACGAGCCCCAGACCGGCCACCGCCGCGAGGAAGGACGCGTAAGACATGGCCGCAATGTACCGGGCGGCCGGGTGCGCCGTCACCGACCGCGGGCACACCCCGGGTGTCCCGGGGACGACGCGGCCGTACGGGGCACTTGCGAGCGTGGGGATGCCAGCGGGCCGGAGTATGGTGCGCGCGTCTTGGACCGTCGCCTCCTCCCGCTCCTCCTGGCCCTCAGCCTCCCCTGGGGCGGAGGTGCGCGCGCGGCCGAGTGGCAGGGCTCGCTCCGGGGCACCGGCCGGCTGCTCGTGGACAGCAACGCCCCGCGCGACTTCTCCGACGGCGCGACGCCCGGCCCCGGCTCGGACCTGGCCATGAGCGTGCTGGGCGTGGCGGAGGGACGGGGCACCGGCGAGCGGGCCCAGGTGGTGGGCCGGTACGAGTTGGGCGCGCGCAAGTACCTGGACTACGACAACGAGGACACGCTGGTGCAGGCGGGCGCGCTGGAGGGCTCGCTCGCCCTGGGCACCGAGTGGGGCGTGGGCGCGGAAGGCCACGCCAAGGACCGGCGGGGCGGCAGCCGCGCGTACTCGGACCTGGGCACCAGCCTCTTCGCCGAGTACGCCCCGGACGTGCGCCTGGCCCTGCGCGTGCGCCTGGGCGCCCGCCGCTTCGTGTACCGCCCGGACCACACGGCCGACTTCGGCGGCCCGGAGGTGGGCGTCCTGGGCCGCTACCGGTTGGGCCCGCGCCACACCCTGAGTGTGTTTGGCGAATGGGGTTCGCGCCGCTACGGCCCCTTCGCCCGGCCCTTCCCGGGCGTCACCTCATCCCCCGTGCGGCGGCAGGACGGCGCGCTGGTGGCGGGGGCGGGCTACACGTACCGGGGGCCGGTGAAGCTGTCGCTCAGCTATGCCTTCCAGGAGGTCAGCTCCAACAGCTTCGGTGAGACGGCCATGCGCCACCGGCTCGTCGGCAGCGCCGGGGTGCGGCTGCCGTGGCGGGTGACGCTCCTGGCGCAGGGGACGCTGGGCCTGGCGCGCTACCCGGACGGCATCTTCCTGTCGCCGGAGATCATCCTGGTGGAGGAGGACGAGGGGCAGAACTCGCTGTCCCTCAAGCTGGCCCGGCCCGTCTCCGCCCGCGTGGACATGGAGGTGTCCTGGGGCCTCTGGAGCACGCGCCTGCCGCGCAATGACTTGCGATACACGCGCCAGGTGTTCGGCGTGGGCTTCACCTGGCGGGACCAGGACTAGGAGCCCAGGCTCTGGAGCACCGTCAGTCCAGGTCGGCGATGCGCTCGTCGATTTCCTCGGCCAGGCTGGGGTGCTGCTGGGCGAGCGCGTGGTCCCGGGCGGTGGTGAGCACCTGCTTCGCCTTGTCCGTCTGGCCAGCCCCCGCGTAGGCATCCCCCAGGGAGACGAGGGCGGCGGCGTACTTCGGGTCCAGGCGGACCGCGGACTCCAGGCTCTGGATGGCGCTGTCGTATTCCTTGCGTTCCAGGTGGAGCTTCCCCAGGGAGAACCAGGCCATGGGGGCGTCGGGGAACTGGGCCACCATCTTCTTGAACTGCTCCAGGCGGGCGTCGCTCATGGACGGAACCCATTAGAGGAGCGCTGGAAGCTTGCCAAGGGTGCGATAGGGTATCCGCCACATGGCCACGAAGAAGAAGACCCCTGCATCCAAGAAGGCGAAGGCGAAGAGCACGACCCGGGCTCCGGCCCGCAAGAAGACGGCCGCCAAGAAGGCGAAGCCGGGCGTGCGTCCGCCCCCGCGCAAGAAGACCGCCGCCGCGCGCAAGAAGGCGCCGAAGCCCGCCCCCCCGCCGCCGTTGCCCAAGCCCGCGGACAACCCCAAGGCGCGTGAGCTGGCGCGCCGCATCGGCGACCTGCTGCTGGACAAGAAGGCCACGGACGTCGTCATCCTCGACATGCGCGGGATGACGTCCTACGCGGACTACATCGTCATCGCCTCCGGCGAGAGCGACCGTCAGGTGAGCGCCATGGCGGAGAACGTCCAGGTGCAGCTCAAGCAGGCGCAGCAGCCCCTGCGCCCCATCAGCACGGAAGGCCTGGAGACGGGCCAGTGGGTGCTCTTGGACTACGACGACGTCGTGGCCCACCTGTTCAACGGCGAGGTGCGCGCCTTCTACGACCTGGACGGGCTGTGGGCGGACGCGCCCCGGGTGAAGCTGTCCTAGTCCCGTGAAGGTCCGCCTCCTCTCCATCGGCAAGGACCGCTCCGGGTTGTTCGAGCCCGCCGTGCAGGAGTACGCGCGGCGGCTCGAGCACTACACGCGCTTCGAGCTCTTGGAGCTGACCGAAGCGTCGGGCCGCAAGCTCAAGCCCGGCGAGGCGAAGTCCGCGGAGGCCGCCGCCATCCTCGGCAAGCGCAAGCCGCAGGACTGGATCGTGGCGCTGGACGAGCGCGGCACCCTGCTGGATTCGGTGGAGCTTGCCCGCTACGTCGCCAAGGCGCAGACGGGCTCGAAGGACCTGCTCTTCGTCATCGGCGGGGACGAGGGCCTGGACGACTCGGTGCGCGGCGCGGCGCATCAGGTGATTTCGCTGTCGCGGATGACGCTGCCCCACCGGCTGGCGCGGGTGGTGCTCATCGAGCAGCTCTACCGCGCGTTCACCATCCTGAAGGGCGAGCCCTACCACAAGTAGGCGGCCGGGCGGCCCGCCCCGAGGTGCTGGGGGCCTGGGCGTCAGGGCGCGTGAAGGGGCTGCGTCGGAGCGGCCATCATGAACACGCCCTCTTCTGAAACCTCCACGGCCGCCACCGTGCGCATCATCGCCTCGCCCCAGTCCTGGGTGGAGGGCGAGGCCGTCCGCCAATTGGAGGCCGTGTCGCGCCTGCCCGGGATGAGACTCGCGGTGGGCCTGCCGGACCTGCATCCCGGCAAGGGCGCTCCGGTGGGCGCGGCCTTCGAGTCCGAGGGCTTCCTCTATCCCTATCTCGTGGGCAGCGACATCGGCTGTGGCATGGGGTTGTGGGACGTGGACCTGCTGACGCGCAAGGCGAAGGCGGAGCGGTGGGCGGCGAAGTTGGACCTGGAAGGGCCGTGGGTGGGGGACACGAAGGCGGTGCTCGAGGAGCACGGCGCGCGCGGCATGGGCTTCGAGTCGGCGCTGGGCACGGTGGGCGGCGGCAACCACTTCGCGGAGGTGCAGCGGGTGGAGGAGGTGCACGACACGCGCGTCTTCGAGGCGCTGGGCCTGCGGGAGGAGCGGTTGCTGTTGCTCGTGCACTCGGGGTCGCGCGGGCTGGGGGAGGCCATCCTGCGCAAGCATGTCGACCGGCACGCGGCGGGCGGACTGGCGGCGGATTCGGACGAGGCGCGCGAATACCTCAAGCGACATGACGGCGCGGTGCTGTGGGCGAAGGCGAACCGGGCACTGGTGGCGCAGCGGACGTTGGATGGGATTGGGGCGACGGGGCGGCGGGTGTTGGACGTGTGCCACAACAGCGTGACCGCGCGGCATGCGGACGGACGCGTGGGGTGGTTGCACCGCAAGGGCGCGGCGCCGTGGGACGAGGGTCCGGTGGTGATTCCCGGCAGCCGCGGAGCCCTGAGCTATCTGGTGTTACCGGTGGGCACGGGCGAGCAGAGCGCGTACAGCCTCGCGCACGGCGCGGGACGCAAGTGGACGCGTACGGCGGCGCGGGAGCGGCTGAAGGAGCGCTTCACGGCGGAGTCGCTGACGCGCACGTCCTTCAAGAGCCACGTGGTGTGCGAGGACCGGGACCTGCTCTTCGAGGAGGCGCCGCCGGCATACAAAGCCATCGACCGCGTGGTGACGGACCTGGTGGAGGCGGGGCTGGTGAGGGTGGTGGCGACGCTGGCGCCAGTGCTCACGTACAAGACGCGAGGCCGCACGGCGGAGTGAGCGGCACGGGGCTCGCACGAGGGGCACGGGATGCGCTGCCCCTGTGAGTCCCGGTGATGTGGAAGGCCCTGTTGGATCTGGTCTATCCGCCCATGTGTCTGGCCTGCGCGAAGGTGCTGCCGGGCGCGGGCGCGGTGTTCTGCGAGCCGTGCGACACGGCGCTGGAGCGGCTGCCGCCGGTGTGTTGCCGGACGTGCGCGGAGCCCGGCGCATTCCCGGGGAACACCTGTCTCCGTTGCCGGACGGTGCCGCCACCGTTCAGCCGGGCCTGGGCGCCCTTCGCGCATGAAGGGCCGGTGGCGCGAGCCATCCACCGGTTCAAGTACGAGGACCACCCGGACCTCGCGGCGCCATTGGGGGTACTGCTCGCGGACGAGGCGCGGCGGTTCTTGAGGACCGCGCCCGGATGCGTGGTGGCGTTGCCTCTGCATGTGCGGCGATTCCGGAAGCGGCAGTACGACCAGGCGCACCTGCTCGCGGCGGAGCTGGCGAAGGCCACGGGGCGGACGGCGCCGGGGGATTGGCTGAAGCGCACGCGGGAGACGCGCCGGCAGGTGGGGCTGAGTGAAGCGGAGCGCACGGGCAACGTGGCCGGAGCGTTCGTGGCGTCGCGGGCGGTGAAGGGGCAGGAGGTGTTGCTCCTGGACGACGTGTTCACCACCGGGTCCACCGCGCGGGCCGCCGCGATCGCGCTGCGGGAAGCGGGGGCCACGCGCGTGGAGGTGCTGACATTGGCGAGGGCGTTCACCCTCGCCTGATGACTGTGATTCAGCCCTGGGACTTCTTGAGCCGGGCGAGCTCGGCCTCGAGTTCTTTCAGACGACGCTCCAGGCCCTCGCGACGCTGAAGCTCGGCCTCCAGTTGGAGGACACGCTCTCTGTAGCTCAGCAGCGGCGTGGCGCTGGTCCAGAGCTGGAGGCGCTCGCCTTCCGTCTGGAATTCGAGTCCCAGCACCTTGGAGACGTATCGCCCCCGCTGTGGTTCGAGGCGGGTGTAGACGCGCGCATCGGGTGTCTCGAGCTGGTAGCACTCCAGCGTGCAGTCGCGTCCGTCGAGGATGAAGTACTCGGGAATCCCCAGGCGGGCATAGCGCTGCACATTGGCTTCGGCGGCTGTCTTCCGGTCGCCGCCCGCGTGCACCTCCATGACCCAGTCCAACCCGTGGGCCTCGGCGCTACATACCCACTTGTCGCGAGTGCGCTGTTCCGCATCCAGCACGACCAGCAGGTCCGGCGCGAAGCGTGGCTCCTCGGGATAGTAGATGGGGAGCGCGGAGCTCACATAGGCCCGTCGAGACTGTTGGGCCCAGTATCTGCGCAACACATTCCAGACGTAGGTACGCGGGCCGGTGTGCCAATCCCCTTCTGGCATTGGCATCTCATTCCACGTCACCTCGCCGGGCAGGGACGCCACGACCTGTGCCCGCTCCTCTTCGTCCATTGCATCCCATGCAGCCTGGGAGGGCGCACGTGGATATTCGAGCACAACCTCTGGAGTCACATCTTCCATGAAGGACATGATGGGTCGTCTCCATGGCAGGGTCAATCACCCGGGCGCCGTCTATGCTTCGCGGCGAATGACATCCACACCGGCCCCCATTCCTGGCAACGAGCCGAACGCGCAGCCACGGTGTGGCCCGCATTCCAGGGTCGCGACGGAGGCGTGCTCGCGCTGCGGCGGCTTCATGTGCCGGGCATGCGTTGCCCCGGATCTCGAACCCGCGCATTGCCGGCCGTGCCGGAAGCACCTGCTGGCGACGGGCGCCATCGTCCCCAGCAGCCACTCCACCCTGGGCGAATACCTGGCCCAGTTCAGCTGGTTGATTGCCTTCCTCACTGCAGCGGGCATCTACCTGGCGCGCAGGACGGACAGCGCCGGACTGTGGCTGATCATCTTCCGGGTCGGCTTCACGCTGGGCCTGGCCTGTGGCGTCGTGGCGCTCATCCGGGAAAAGGGCCGACTCAGCCCCGGGGTCGTCGTGCCCGCCGTCATCGGCATCGTGCTCAACACCCCTCCGTTCCTCTGGGGAATGCTGATAGCCGTGGCCGGCGTGTAGTGAATCAGCGCGTCTTCGCCGTCTCCAGCGCGAGCGCCTCACCCCGCAACTGCGCGTCCAGCCAGAACGTCCCGCCCGGCACGAGCGAAGCCACGAAGGCCAAGGCGATCCGCTTCACACCCCAGCGGTATTCGATGGCCGCCATCATCAGCGTGTAGAGATACGCCATGAACAACAGGCCGTGCGCCATGCCCACCACGCGCACGCCCAGGGGCATGTGCAGCACGTACTTCAGCGGCATGGCGATGAGCAGCAGCACCAGGAAGGACAGGCCTTCCCAGAAGGCGACGAGGCGGAAACGGCCCAGGGCGGTCTTCAGCATGACGTCCTCTCTCCTCCGCCCATCCCCTGCCGTCAAGGCACCCGACGCTACGACCGCGCCTGCCCGCTCCAGGGCCCGCCTGACGTCAGGGCATCCCGGATGTCGGAAGCATCACGCCCTACGCCTTCCTCCACCCGTCCAGCCCCGGAGGCTGTTATCCCCCTGCGCGTGGACCCCACCCCGAAGAACCCCTCCCTCCCCGCCCTCGCGCGCGAGGCCGCCGAGGCTCCGGCCGCCGCCCGCCGCCAGCTCGAACGCTGCCGCGACACCTTCACCTACCTGGGCGCCCGCCTGCGCCGCACGCCGCCCCGCTTCGTCGTCACCTGCGCCCGGGGCAGCTCCGACCATGCGGCCGTCTACGGCAAGTACCTCATCGAGACCACGCTGGGCCGCGCCGTCGCCTCGCTGGGTCCCAGCGTCGCGTCCGTCTACAACACGCGCTCCCTGGATCTGCGCGACTCGCTCTTCATCGCCGTGTCCCAATCCGGCCAGAGCCCCGACCTCCTGCGAATGACCGAGGCCGCCCGCGCGGGAGGCGCCGTCGTGCTGGGCTTCATCAACGACGAAGCCTCTCCGTTGGCCGCGCTGTGCGACGTGCGCATCCCGCTGTCCGCCGGCCCCGAGCACAGCGTCGCCGCCACCAAGTCCTATCTGCTCTCCGGGCTCGCCTTCCTCCAGCTCGTCGCGCACTGGTCGGACTCCGCGGAGCTGCATGACGCCGCCCGGCGGTTCCCGGACGCGCTGGAGGCCGCCGGCAAGCTCGACTGGTGGCCGGCGCTCTCGACGCTCAAGGACGCCAACAGCCTCTATGTCGTCGGCCGGGGCAGCGGCCTGGGCGCCGCGCTGGAGATGGCCCTCAAGCTCAAGGAGACCTGCCGTCTGCACGCGGAAGCCTTCAGCACCGCCGAGGTCCTCCATGGTCCGCTCGGGCTGGTGC
This sequence comes from Corallococcus exiguus, assembly GCF_009909105.1. Classification (NCBI taxonomy): domain Bacteria; kingdom Pseudomonadati; phylum Myxococcota; class Myxococcia; order Myxococcales; family Myxococcaceae; genus Corallococcus; species Corallococcus exiguus. The sequence continues at coordinate 1,265,786 of NZ_JAAAPK010000001.1, read as the reverse complement.
GGCCGGGCTTCCCCGTGCTCGCGCTGGGGCAGGAGGACAACGCCGCGCAGGGCACTCGCGAAGTCGTGCAGTGCATGGTCGAACTGGGCGCGAACGTCCACACCGCCCTGCCCGTCCCCGGCGCGCAGGCCCTGCCCACGCTGCCGGACCTCCCCGCGGCCATCGCTCCGCTCTGCCAGGTGCAGAGCTTCTACTTCGCGGTGCACCAGCTCGCGACGGCGCGAGGCCTGAACCCGGATGCGCCCGCGCACCTGCGCAAGGTCACGGAGACCGTGTGACGACGACCGTCCTCCATGGCGCACGCGTCTTCACCGGGGACCAGCTCCTCGAAGGTCACGCCGTCGTCATCGAGGACGGCACCGTCCGCGCCGTGGTGCCCCAAGCCGGACTCCCGACCGGAGCCACCGTGCACACGCTGCCCGGTGACACCCTCCTGGCTCCCGGCTTCGTGGACGTGCAGGTCAACGGCGCGGGCGGCGTGCTCTTCAACGACACGCCCACCGAGGAGGCCGCGCTCGCCATCGCCTCGGCCATGCGCGCGTGCGGCACCACGGGCCTGCTCCCCACCTTCATCACCGACGACGCCGCCCGCATGCGCGAAGCCTGCGAGGCCGCGCTCACCGCCACCGCGCGCCCTGACAGCGGCGTGCTCGGCATCCACCTGGAAGGCCCCTTCATCAGCCGCGAGCGCGCCGGCGTCCATGTGCCCTCGTTCATCCGCACGCCCGACCCTCGCGACCTCGACTACCTCACCGCCCTGCCCCGCCGCTTCGCCGCGCACGGCGGCGGCGTGTTGATGACGCTCGCTCCCGAGTGCGTGGACGATGCCACCCTGCGCCGCCTCGCCACCTCCGGCGTCGTGCTCAGCGCGGGCCACACCGCCGCCACCAGCGAGCGCACCACCCAGGCCCTAAACGCAGGCGTGCGAGGCTTCACCCACCTGTTCAACGCCATGCCGCCGGTGATGAACCGCCAGCCCGGGCCCGTCGTCGCCGCGCTCATCCATGACGACGCGTGGTGCGGCGTCATCGCGGACGGCGTGCACGTGCACGCGGACAACCTGCGCCTGCTCCTCAAGGTCAAACCGCCGGGCAAGGTGTTCCTCGTCACGGACGCCATGCCGCCCGTCGGCACGCCCGTCACGTCCTTCACCCTTCAGGGACGCACCATCCTGCGCCGCCACGGCCGCCTGGAGACGGAGGACGGCACGCTCGCGGGCGCGGACATCGACCTCACCGCGGCGGTGCGCCACTGCGTCCAGTCGCTGGGCGTCCCCCTGGAGGAAGCCCTGCGCATGGCCTCGCTCCATCCCGCCACCTTCATGGGACTGCATGGCCACCGGGGCCGCATCGCTCCCGGCCATCGCGCGGACCTGGTGCTGTTGAAGCCGGACCTTTCCGTCCACACCACATGGGTGGGCGGGCAGGCGAAAAGCATTCACAGCGATTAACCCGGAAAAACGGGTGCGTGACTCCTTCCGCGTGTACCGCAGGCGAGGAGAACACGAATGCGTCGTAGCAAGTGGATTGTGGGCCTGGTGGCGTCCGCGCTGACCGTCGCTGGCTGTGGCCAGGAGTCCTTCGCTCCCGAAGCCGAGGGCCCGGGCAGCGTGATGAAGGCACCGCTGGATGCCGCGTGGGCCGTGGGCGTCGCCTACTCCGTGGGCACTCGCGTCACCTTCGAAGGCCGCGTCTATGAGTGCCGTCAGGCCCACACGTCCCAGGCGGACTGGACGCCGACGGCCGTGGCGGCGCTGTGGCTGGACATGGGCCCCGTGACAGGCGGTGGCGACACCACCGCGCCCGCCGTCACCGCGTCGAGCAGCAGCACGAGCGTCACCGCCGCGGGCTCCATCACCATCTCCGGCAGCGCCACGGACAACGTGGGCGTGACGAAGATCGAAATCCTGGAGAACGGCACGCTCGTCGCCACCGCGTCCTCCTATACGCGGAGCTTCTCCGGCTCCGGGCAGAACGGCACGTACACGTACACCGTGAAGGCCTATGACGCCGCGGGCAACGTGGGCTCGAAGACCGTCACCGTCACCGTCTCCATTCCCTCCACCGGCGACACCACCGCCCCCATCGTCACCGCCAGCGCCAGCGCGTCGCGCATCACCGCCGCGGGCTCCGTCACCGTCTCCGCGAGCGCCACGGACAACGTGGGCGTGACGAAGATTGAAATCCTGGAGAACGGCTCGCTCGTCGCCACCGCGTCGTCGTTCACTCGCGCGTTCTCCACGTCCGCGCAGAACGGCACGTACACGTACACCGTGAAGGCGTACGATGCCGCGGGCAACGTGGGCACCAAGACCGTGAGCGTCGTGGTGGAGCTGCCCGGCACGCCTCCGCCGGGTGGCAAGCGCATCGTCGGCTACTTCACCGCGTGGGGCATCTACGCGCGCAACTACCAGGTCTCCAACGTCCCGGCGTCGAAGCTCACGCACATCAACTACGCCTTCTCCAACATCACTCCGGACGGCAAGTGCGTCCTCGGGGACTCGTTCGCGGACATCGACAAGGGCTTCGGCTTCCCCGGTGAGTGGGACCCGGGCGCGCTGCGCGGCAACTTCCGCGCGTTCAAGGAGCTGAAGAAGACGAACCCGAACCTCAAGCTGCTCATCTCCATTGGCGGCTGGAGCTGGTCCAAGTACTTCTCGCAGGTCGCCGCCTCCGCCGCGTCGCGCACCGCGTTCGTGAAGTCCTGCGTGGACCTGTACGTGAAGGGCCAGTTCCCCGGCGTCACGCCGGCCAACGGCGTGGGCGTGTTCGACGGTATCGACGTGGACTGGGAGTACCCCACCGGCGGCGGCCTGCCGGACAACATCAGCAGCCCCGCGGACAAGGTGAACTACACCCTGCTCATGCAGGAGTTCCGCACCCAGCTGGCCGCAGTGACGGCGCAGACGGGCCAGCCCTACCTGCTCACCATCGCGTCGGGCGCGTCGCCGGACCTGCTCGCCAACAAGCAGGAGACCGTGAAGCTGGCCGGCATCCTCGATTGGATCAACGTGATGTCCTACGACTACCACGGCGCCTTCGAGAGCACGGTCAACTTCCACTCCGCGCTCGACCGCGTGACGGGTGACCCGGGCGCCACCGACGGCTTCTACACGGACGGCTCCATCGCCAAGATGCTCCAGCTGGGCGTGCCCGCCTCCAAGATCGTCGTCGGCGTGCCCTTCTACGGCCGCGGCTGGGGCAACGTGCCCAACGTGAACAACGGCCTGTTCCAGTCCGGCGTGCCCACCAAGGGCACCTGGGATGACGGCCAGTCCGGCCTCACCGGCGTGTTCGACTACAAGGACCTCAAGGCCAACTACGAGCGCGCGGGCTCCGGCTACACGAAGTTCTTCCACCCGGAGAGCAAGCAGGCCTACGTCTACAGCCCGTCCACGAAGGTGTGGGTGGCCTACGACGACGTGCAGAGCATCAACGCCAAGTCGGACTACATCCTGTCCAAGAGCCTGGGCGGCGCGATGTTCTGGGAGCTGAGCGGCGATGACGGCAGCCTCGTCAACGCGCTCTACAACAAGCTCCACTGACGGCAGTCCCCAAGTCAGGGGCACCCACACCGGGGCCGGCACGGGCATCACGCCCGCGCCGGCCCTGTGCGTTTTCGTGCCCCGGCCTTCACGGGCCCACCCCGCCCCACACCGGTCCGGCATAGAGTGGGACTCGGATGGGTTGCTTGCCCGCCGTCCGGGGCCACATGCAGGGGAAGGCCGTGACGGGTCCGCCTGTTCACTGGCGTCATCGCCCCCTGCCTGCCCCCGGGCGCCGTCGAACTTCGAGGAGAACGGATGTCGCGTTTCACATCGCTGGCCGCACTTGTCGTGCTCACCTGCCCCGTGCTGGGGCTCGCGAAGCCGAACGCGGACGACCGGGCCCGCGAGTACGCGGCCGAGGCCGTCAAGGCCGCCAACTCGCCACGCGGCGGCGCCGCGCTCCTGCGCATGCACGCGCTGGTGGATGACGTGGAGGACCTCACCCCGCTGGTGAGCACCTACCAGCAGATCGCGTCGCGCCGCACGTCGGACGCGAACACGCGCACCACCGCGCAGTTGCTGCTGATGGACGCGGAGCGCTCGCGCGGCCGCATGGTGCGCGCCAACGAGGTCCGCCAGTGGCTGGGCTTCGTCAACGACTACTACGTCGTGGGCGGCTTCGAGAACGAGGGCAAGGCCGGCTGCGACACGGACTTCGGTCCGGAGGCCGCCAACCTGGACCTCACCGCGCGCTACCCCGGCGCCAAGGGCCACGAGGCCACCTGGCGCAAGCTGTCCGTCACGTCCGCGGACGGCTACGTGGACCTGGCCACCGCCGTGCGCCCCAACAAGGAGTCCGTGGCGTACGCGCTCACCTGGCTGGAAGTGCCCCAGGACACGCGCGTGGCGCTGGGCCTGGGCACCTCCGGCGGCTACCGCCTGTGGGTGAACGGGCAACTGGCGTCCAAGGAAGACCGCTACAACCTGCCGCGCCCGGACCAGACGCGCGTGTCGGTGAAGCTCAAGAAGGGCCTCAACCGCGTGCTGGTGAAGGTGTGCCAGGAGTCCGGCCCGCTGGGCTTCTACCTGCGCTCGGAGTCCGCGTCCGCCCGCGCCTCGCTGCCCGCCAAGGCCCCCGCCCTGGAGCGCATGCCCGCGCCCGCGCCGCAGCCCCTGCCCACGCTGACCTCCTCGCTGCGCGCGCTGGTGGAGAAGAACCCGGACGACGCGGCCCTGCGCGGCGACTACGCCCAGGTGCTGTCCTTCTTCCGCGCGTATGACGAGCGCGAGCACACCGCCAGCGCCGAGGCCGCGCTCGCCGCGGAGAACGCCCCCAACGACGCGCGCCTGCAAGTGCTGGCCGCCAACACCCAGACGGACGACCTCAACGAGCGCCGCCGCTTCCTGGAGGCCGCCGTGAAGGCGGACCCCACCTACGCCCCGGCGCGCCTGGCGCTGGCGGACCATGAGATGGACCGCGGCCACCCGGAGCGCGTGCAGCCGATGCTCGCCCCCATCCTGGAAGTGGAGGACGGCCGCAACGTGCCGGGCGCGCGCCTCCTGCTCGCCCGCGCGGCGGAGGCCCTGGGCGAGCGTGCCCGGGCGCACGCGCTGATTGAGGAGGCCTTCCGTCAGCAGCCGCGCGTGCCCCGCGTGGTGCGCGTGGCCGCCGCGGCGTCCCGTCAGCTGGGCCGCGCCCAGGAGGCCATGGACCGCATGCGCGTGGTGCTGGCGCTGCGCTACGACGATTCCAACACCCGCCGCCAGCTGGCCTCCATGCTCGCGGACGCGGGCAAGGTGGACGCCGCCGAGCGCGAGTACGCGAAGCTCACCGACCTGAACCCCTTCGACAACGGCAGCCGCGTGCGGCTGGCGGAGCTGAAGGCCGCCAACGGCGCCGCGGAGGAGGCCACCGTCCTCTTCACGGAGGCCAAGGCGCTCTCTCCGGATGAGCCGGAAGTGTACGAGCGCGAGGGCCGCGCGCTGCTGGCCGCCGGTCAGCGCGAGCCCGCCCTGGCCGCCTTCGAGAAGTCGCTGGTGCTGCGCCCGCAGAACCCCGGCCTCAAGGAGGCCCTGCGCACGCTCAAGGGTGAGTCCGAGAGCGCGGGCACCCAGTACCTGGTGGACTCGAAGCCCCTGTCCAAGGAGGCCGAGGGCTACATGAACGAGGACGCCCTGTACCTCGTGGACAACACCTACGTGCGCGTGCAGAAGAGCGGCCTGTCCAGCCGCATGCAGCAGATGGTGGTGCGCGTGTACAACCAGCGCGGCGTGGACGCGTTCCGCAGCGTGCCGGTGACGTACTCGCCGGACCGCCAGGAGGTGCGCGTGCTGCGCGCCCGCGTGACGAAGCCGGACGGCTCCGTGGTGGACAGCTACGGCGACGCGGACCGCAACATCAACGAGCCGTGGACGGGCATGTACTACGACGCCCGCGCGCGCATCCTGTCGTTCCCGTCGCTGGCCGCCGGTGACACGCTGGAGCTCACCTACCGCCTGGACGACACCGCGCAGGACAACCTGCTGTCGGACTACTGGGGCGACGTAGAGAGCGTGCAGGGCGTCTACCCGAAGGTGCGCTTCCAGTACGTCGTGGACATGCCCAAGGAGCGGCCGCTGTACTGGAACAAGAGCCGCCTGGCTGGCGTGGACCAGCAGCAGGAGGCCCCCGAGTCCGGCCGCACCGTGTACCGCTTCGGCGCGAAGCACGTCTCCAAGGTGGTGCCGGAGCCGGGCATGCCGGGCTGGGCGGAGGTCGCCCAGAACCTGCACATCTCCACGTACAAGACGTGGGACCAGGTGGGCCACTACTGGTGGGGCCTGGTGCGTGACCAGCTCCAGCCCAACGCGGAGCTGAAGACCACCGTGGACCAGGTGCTCACCGGCGTGGACCGCAAGGACCAGCTGGCCGTCGTGCGCGCCATCTACTCCTTCGTCGTCACCAACACCCGCTACGTGGCGCTGGAGTTCGGCATCCACGGCTTCAAGCCGTATCGCGTGGACCGCGTGCTCGCGCGCCGCTTCGGCGACTGCAAGGACAAGGCGAGCCTCATCCACTCCATGCTGAAGGTGGCGGGCGTGGACAGCAAGCTGGTGCTCTTGCGCATGCGCAACCTGGGCGCGCTGGACGCGGAGCCCGCGTCGCTGGCGGCCTTCAACCACGCCATCGCGTACGTGCCCAAGTTCGACCTGTACCTGGACGGCACGGCGGAGTTCCACGGCGCCAAGGAGCTTCCCTCCGCGGACCGCGTGGCCAACGTGCTGGTGGTGGACCCCAACGGGACGAGCAACTTCCTCACCACGCCGGAGGCCAAGGCGGAGGACAACAAGACGACGCTGGCCATGGACGTGGCGCTGCGGCCTGACGGCGGCGCGGACGTGAAGGGCCAGAGCAGCGTGTCCGGCCAGTCCGCGCCGGACTACCGCCGCGCCTACCGCCCGGAGTCCACGCGCAAGTCCACCTTCGAGCGCGCCTGGGCCCAGAGCTTCCCCGGCCTCACCGTGCGAGAGGTGAAGCTCAGCGACACCACCCGCCTGGATGACGACGTGACGCTGGACTTCAACATGGGCATCCCGCGCTACGCGGAGGTGCTGCCCGGCGGCAGCCTGCGCTTCCTGCCCTTCGGCACGGGGCGCACCTACCAGCAGGCGTACGCGTCGCTCGCCGAGCGCCGCTTCGACCTGGTGATGTCCAGCCCCTGGGTGAACACCTTCAAGCTGCGCTACACGCTGCCCGGCGGCTACACCGTGGCGGAGATGCCGCAGGCGGTGGAGGAGACCACCCAGTTCGGCCGCGTGAAGCTCAGCTACCGCGTGGAGAACGGCGCGCTCATCGCCGACGGCGAGGTGGCCCTCTCCGTCGCCCGCATCAAGGCGGACGAGTACCCTCAGTTCCGTGAGTTCCTGGGCCGGGTGGACCGCGCCTTCGGCCGCCGCATCCTGCTGCAGGGGCCGGGGCAGAAGACGGCTTCGCGGTAATCGCGGACACTCGCGGCGCCTGCCTGGTGTCGCATGAGCACGGAGGGCTTGACCCGGACGCGGCCCTCCGTGCTTAAGCAGATGCATGCACCCTGCACGCGCGCTCGTCCTTGGCTGCCTGCTGGTGGCGACGGTCGCCACCGCCGCCACCCCCGTCGTCCAGCTCCCCGAAGGTGGCCGGGCGGTGGAGGTCATCCCCAAGGGCGTGCTGTGCGGCCCGGTGCGCGGCGGCTGGGTGCTGGAGGGCCGCACGCTCAAGCCGCCCACGCGCGCGGATGACGCCAGCCGCACGCTGGAGCTGAAGGTCGCCGCGGACGAGGCCTCCTGCGCCACGGCCACCGACACCGTGGTGGTGGTGGCCACCGGGCCCTTCCCGCGCATCGACAGCGCCGCCACCACGTTCTACCCGGACGACGGGCGCCTGGAGCTCAAGGGCACCGGCCTGAAGAACGTGGCCATCGCCTGGTCCGGGACGCCCCGGGGCGTGGATCCGAAGACGGCCTCCGTGGACGGCCAGGACTTCTGCCTGGAGCCCAACGCCCCCAACGAGTGCGCCGTCCCGCTGACGCCTGGCCTGCCCACGGACGCGACGCTGTCGTGGGTCCCCGCCTACGGTCGCCGGGGCGCGGGCGTGTCGACGTACGACGCCAACGGGCGCTTCCTGGACGACGAATACTTCCGCCTGCGCCCCGGCCGCACCGTGCTCACGCGACCCCTGGTGCAGTCCTCCGGCGTGGACCTGTCCAAGGGCCCCGGCTACGCGGCGGTGACGCACTCGGAGGCCATCGCGTCCGTGGACTGCGGCACCGCGCGCTGCGAGGTGACCGAGGGCGCCGTGTCCATCCGCAACGTGCCGGGGCTGAACCCCACGGTGAGCCTGCGCCTGCGGCTGGTGCCCCGCGTGTTCTTCGCGAAGGGCGACGCGCTGGAGACGTCCTTCTCCGAGACGCTGCCCGTGCTCGCGTGCCCCATCACCGCGGTGGAGGGCACGGTGCTGCGCGACGCGGAGGACTCCGGGCTGGTGATGCGCCTGGACGCCGCCTGCGCGCACGACCCGCGCGGCCTGTTGTGGACGGTGAACGGCGCGCGCGTGCGGGTGGAGCGCGTGGTGAAGGCGCAGGACGGCACCTACGTGCTCCTGCGCACCAGCGGCACCAACGAGCCGCAGGTGACCGTCACCGCCATCACGTCACGCGTGGACGGCACGGTGGTGGCGTCGGAGACGGCGGACACGAAGCCCGTGCCGGACCCGCGCGCGACGCTGGAGTTGCCCGGCCACGGCAGCATCGACTTCGTGCCCACCAACCGCCCGGCGGAGGTGACGGTGGCGTCCAACGGCGGCCTGGGCCGCTTCGTGCTGCGCCCGCTGGGCGGCGCGTACACCGTGACGATGCGAGAAACCACCACGCTCATCCAGGGCGAGGCCACCGCCGGCGGCTTCGTGTCGCTGCGCTTCGCCTACCGGCTGCCCACGCTGCCCGCGGAGCTGGCCACGTCCGACCTGTTCGTCACCAACGAGCGCGTGCAGCGCGCGGTGCGTGAAGCCAGCGTGCCCACCAACGTGGAGAACCTGGTGGAGTTCATCTGCGCGGACAAGGAAGGCAACGACGAGAAGCTCGCGCCCAGCCGTCCGCACCGGCTGGAGTACGGCATGCGCAACACCTGCCGCGTCATCATCCACCGCGAGCGCCTCACGCTGGAGGAGGGCAACCAGGAAATCACCCTGCGCATCACCGTGACGAAGTCCGACAACTCCATCCGGGGCGAGAGCAGCGTGGACCAGCGCCTGTTCCTGCGACCCAAGGGTGAGATGCGCGTCATCCCCGTGCAGGGCAACCTGGGCCAGTACGACCGCATCCTCGTGCAGGTGGCGCACGTCGCGGATGAGTCCCGCTACGCCCTCTCCACGGTGGACCGCACGGGCCTGCCGTCCGCGCAGTGGACCGCCATCGTGCGCGGCGGAATGTTCCGCCTCTACACCATGGCCACCATCCCCGCGGGCCTCTACCGCGCGACGCAGCCCACGGGACAGCTGGCCATCAACTTCGGCGTGCTGTCGCGCCTGGCGCTGCTCAACAACGAGGGCCAGGAGCGCCTGCTGGGCATCGAGATGGGCCTGATGGGCCTGGGCCTGGTGCCGCAGTCCGGGGACATCCAGTTCCCGCCCACGCTGGCGGCCGTGCTGGGCCTGGGGCTGCGCGTGCCCATTGGCCCGGGCGCGGCGGTGGGTGCCAACGCATGGATTGCCCGCGAGTTCCGGGGCGACATCACCCGGCGCACCAGCGGCGACCCCACCACCGACACCGTGGTGCCCTCCAGCAAGTGGTCCTTCATCTTCGGACCCAGCATCTCCGTGGGCAACGTGGGCTTCAATCTCTGAAGCCCACGGGGCGCCCCGCGGCTACTTCCCGAGCAGCGCCTTGAGGAAGCGCCGCACCTCCGGCGGCCCCTCCACGCGGTACGTCGCGCACGTGTGCTTGTTGCCCGCGTGCACGGTGATGCCGCCCGGGGGCACCGCCGCGAACAGGTCTTCGTCGGTGACGTCGTCGCCCATGGCCACCACGCGCACGTCCGGCGCCTCCTGCTTCAGCACCTCCGGCACCACGCGGCCCTTGTTGACGCCCCGGGGCCGCACCTCCACCACCCGGTCGCCGGGCAGGATGTGCATGGGCTCCTGGGAGAACTTCTCGTAGAGCAGCAGGCGCAGCTCGCGCGCCTGGAGCGCTCCGAACTCCGCGTCCACCTTGCGGTAGTGCCACGCGAGCGACGCCGTCTTCTCCTCCACGAAAGAGCCCGTCACCCGCGCCGCGAACGCGTCCAGCACGGGCTTCACCTTTGGCTTCCACTCGAAGGACACGCCCGGCAGTGCCTGCCACGGCTGGCCCAGCCGCATGCGCGACCACAGGCCGTGCTCCGCGTGCAACCCCACGGGCAGCTCACCGAACCACGCATCCAGCGTCTCGCGCGGGCGGCCGCTCACGATGTGCACGGAGATATCCGGCCGGGCGCACAGCTCCTGGAGCAGCGTCATCAGCTCCGCGTCCGGCGCGGCCAGCTCCGGCATGGAAGCGAAGCCCACGAGCGTTCCGTCGTAGTCCAGGAACAGCACCTTGCGGCCCGGCCCCTTCAGCTTGTCCAACGCGAGCATGCCGTCCGGCAGCGGCGGCTTCTCCGCCACCGAGGGCAGCCCCTGGAGCCGGTCCAGGAAGCTGGCCACCCACCAGTGCACGTCCCGCGCCTTCACGCCCGCGCGCAGGGAGCTCATGCGCTCCTGGCGCTCGGACCTGGGCATCTCCAGCGCCTGTTCGATGGCGTCCGCCATGCCCTCCACGTCGTAGGGGTTCACCAGCAGCGCGTCGCGCATCTCCGCCGCAGCGCCCGCGAACTCACTGAGCACGAGCACGCCGTCCTCGTCTGGACGGGCCGCGCAGAACTCCTTGGCCACCAGGTTCATGCCGTCGCGCACGGGCGTCACCAGCATCACGTCCGCGCCGCGGTAGAGGCTCACCAGCTGCTTCTCGTTGAGCGAACGATAGAGGTAGTGCACGGGCGTGCTGTGCACCGTGCCGTAGAGGCCGTTGATGCGGCCCACCAGCTCGTCCACCGTCTCGCGGTACTCGGCGTAGGCCTGCACCTGCGTGCGGCTGGGCACGGCCACCTGGATGAAGCGCAGGCGCCCGCGCAGGGCCGGCTCACGCTCCAACACGCGCTGCACCGCGAGCAGGCGCCGGGGAATGCCCTTGGTGTAGTCCAGCCGGTCGATGCCCACGAGCAGCCGCTCGTCACGCGAGCGTTCGTGCAGGACCTTCACCTCATCCATGACGGCGGGCTCGCGCGCCAGCGTCTCGAAGGCGGTGGCGTCGATGCCCATGGGGAAGGCGCCCACGCGCACCTCGCGCCCCTGGAAGAGGACGCGGTCGACGTCCGTGTCCAACCCCAGGTGCCTCAGCAGCGTGCCGGAGAAGTGCCGCACGTAGCTCACCGCGTGGAAGCCGATGAGGTCCGCGCCCAGCAGGCCCTTGAGCAGCTCCCCGCGCCGGGGCAGCGTGCTGAAGATTTCGGACGACGGGAACGGGATGTGGTGGAAGTAGCCGATGCGCGCGTGAGGCAGGCGCTGGCGCAGCATCCCGGGCACCAGCATGAGCTGGTAGTCATGCACCCAGATGGTGTCGCCCGGCTGATAGTGCTTCGCGGCCAGGTCGGCGAAGCGCTCGTTCGCCTTGCGGTAGGCGTCCCAGTCCCGGTCCTGCCGGGGGACGCGGTCCAGCATGTAGTGGCACAGCGGCCAGAGCACCCGGTTGGAGTAGCCCTCGTAGAAGCGGCTGACCTCGCTGGCGGACAGGTACAGCGGCACGCAGCGCAGATCCGCCAGCTGCTTCTCCACCTGCGAGCGCTGTGCGTCCGTCAGCCGCGAGACATCCCCGGGCCAGCCGATCCACATGCCTCCGGAGCGCTCGTGCGGGCGGCTGAGCCCGGTGGCGAGCCCGCCGGCGCTGCGCACCACGGAGACAGAATCCTTCTCCGCCTTGACGGTGACGGGAAGACGGTTCGAGACGAGCAGGAGTCGAGCCATAGACCCACTAGCTCTATTCACCCCCTCCGGGAATGGCTACCACCTTGTGCGCCTGGCTGACGTTTGAGGGCCCCTGCCCCGCCCGTGCCCAGCCGAGCCGGACCAGCAACGCGGGCTCCCTCCCTGCCTTCCAGATGAAGGCGTCCAGCACGTAGTGCGTGGCCTGCGGCAGCGCAAGCAGCGGCACCACGAGCGCCAGCACATCCGCCTCCAGGACGGGACCACTGTCGCCGAACAACACCGGGCGGTCGTGCCACACCAGCACGTCCCACAACCCCTCTTCCAAAAGCGCCAGTCCCGCGAGGAACAGCAGGAAGCCCGGCAGCCCCGCCCGCAGGAGCACGCCCATGTCGCCGAAGCCCCCTTCCGCGTGGCGCCCACGTGCGTAGCGGAACAGCAGCGCGAAGTACGGCACGCCGTGCAGCACCACGTTCATCACCGTGAACGCGAAGTCGTCCCGCGCGAGCACGATGCCGCCGAACCACGCCACCCATGTGGCCACGACCAGCAGCACCTTGCCGGCCTGCACGCCTTCGCCCCGCGCGATGCGCAAGCACTGGAAGCCCGCCCACAGCGTGAGCACCGCCGCGTGCGCGCCCAGCGCCGCGGTGCCCATCCACCGCGGGAGGCCGGAGATGAAGTCGTTCTCCACGAACCACCAGAACGAGCGAGGCAGGTTCGCGTGCCACCACACGACGGGGCCCAGCGTGGCGGCGTAGATGGCCGCGGCATCCAGGCGCCGCTCGAAGGCGGACACACGCGCCTTGCGGTCGTAGAGCGCCATCCAGCCGTACTGCTGGCGGATGAAGTGGAACAGCGCCACGTACGCGAACAGGCTCCAGAACGCGCCGGGAGACACCATGTACGCGAAGACGCCCGCCGTGTACGCGGCGAGCGGCGCGCCCACGTAGAGGCCCGGGCGGCGCGACACCTCCTCGCCGTCCAGGTACGTGCGGAACAGCGTGGACCAGACGTGCGCCACGTCCACGCCCACCACGAACAGGAGCCACGCCCACGCGGGCATGTCCCCCACCGCTCCCAGCCACGGCGCGGCCAGCACGAAGACCACGGACACGAGCGCGCTGCCGGCGAACACGGAGAGGTCCACGCCAGGGCCGAACAGCCAGGCCTGCGCGGGCGAGAGGAGACGGGGCATCGGGCCCCGGAGATTAGCGCACTCTCCGGTCCTCCCTGGTCCTGGCGCACCCACTTGATTTACCCGGTATCCAATCAATCCTTTACAGCTGAGCAGTCATTGAGGCGCAAGCAGCGCGCGGCCATGACGGTGCGTGCGTGTCATTCCGTGCAGGCGATTCGTTAGGGTTTGCCCCCCGCGCCCTCCTTTCCACCGGCTCCCGTCTGGACGGACGCGCTCCCACGCCCATGCGCAATGCCTCACCGGTTCCGGCCCGCTGGAACGCGACTGCCTCCATGCTGCTCTGCCTGCTCCTCGCCGCACTTCCCGCCCTGGGCGCCGAGCGCGCCTTGCCCTGGGAAGGGCCGGCCTTCACGGCTTCCGCCTCCGCCATGGCCACCAGCGCCGCGAAGCTGCCCGCGCCCGCCGGGGGCGGTGACGTGGAGGTGCTGCTGCGGGAAGGGAACTACCAGGAACTGGGGCCTCACCGCTGGCGCACCACCCACCGCAATGTCTTCCGCATCCTCACCGCCGCGGGCGTGCGCCAGTGGGCCGAGGCCCGCGCCGAGTGGTCCCCCTGGCGCCAGCAGCGCCCCGTCCTCCGCGCCCGCGTCATCACGCCGGATGGGAAGGAGCACCCGCTGGATGAAGGGACGCTGCACGACGCGCCCGTGGAGGACTCGGCGCCGGACGTCTACAGCGACACCCGCGCGTTGCGCGCGCCGCTGCCCTCGCTGCGGCCCGGCAGCATCGTGGAGATGGAGTCGGTGGTAGAGGACACGCAGGCGTTCTTCGACGCGGGCGTCGTCACGCACTTCTACTTCGCCAGCCCCGTGCCCGTGCGCAAGGTGCGCCTGGCCATCGACGTGGCCCCCAGCACCCAGCTCGCGCTGCGCGTCCAGGGGCTGCCGCTGGAGCCGCTGCCGCAGCACCAGTCCGACCGCAAGCGGCTGAGCTTCGAGGGCGGCCCCTACGCCGCCGTGACACCGCTGGAGGCGGACCTGCCCGCGGCCCAGGCCTTCCAGCCGCACGTGGCCTTCTCCACGGGCCGCTCCTGGAACGAGGTGGCCCGGGCCTATGACACCATCGTGGAGGAGCAGCTGGATGGCGCGTCGCTCCAGGCCCGGGCTCGCGCGCTCGCGAAGGGCTCCAAGGACCGCCGCGTCGTGGCGCAGCGGCTGCTGGAGGAGGTGCGGGAGTCGGTGCGCTACACGGGCCTGGAGTTCGGCGCCGCCGCCATCGTTCCCGCTCCGCCGAAGCAGGTGCTCGCGCGCCAGTACGGCGACTGCAAGGAGATGTCCACGCTGCTCGTGGGCCTGCTGCGCGGCGCGGGCATCCCCGCCCACGTGGCGTTGGTGCGCTCCGGGCGCGAGGACGTGCCGGAGCTTCCGGGCATGGGCTTCTTCAATCACGCCATCGTCCACGTTCCCGGGGCGCCCGCCCTGTGGATCGACCCCACGGATCCAGGCGCGGAGGCCGGGATGCTCGCCCCGGAACTTCAGGGACGTCACGCGCTGGTGGCCGCGCAGGACACCCAGGGGCTCACCGTCATCGACGAGGCGCCCCCTTCGGCGAACACCGCCCTCTTCACCCGCACCGTGGAGCTGTCCGACGAGGGCCCGGCCCGCGTGAAGGAGACGCGCGAGCTGTCGGGCTCGCTGGCGGTGCAGTACCGCCGCCTGCTGCGCGCGGTGCGCCCGGACGACCTGCGCCGCAACCTGGAGGCGCTCGCCACCGCGCAGTACCAGGGCACCCTGGAGGGCCTGAAGCACACGTCGCTGGAGGAGGGCACCGGCCCCTTCCGGCTGGAGCTGGACGTCGCGTCCGCGCGCTTCGCCACCACGGGCTGGCGCGGCGTGCGTGTCCCCCTGCGGCTCGACTCGCCCCTGGCCTGGCTGCCGGACTCACTGGACGACGTGAGGGAGCTGCTGCCGGACGAGCTGGGCCGCAAGCCCGCTCTGCCCTCGAAGCGCAAGGCGGACCTGGTGCTCCCGGTGGCCTACCGCGCGGAGGTGCGCTACCGCCTGCGCCCACCGCAGGGCTTCGGCGTGCGGACCGTCCCTCGCGACGAGACGCTGTCCCTGGGGCCCGCCACGCTCGCGCTGGCCTACACGCGCGAGTCCGACGGCGGCCTCAGCGCCACCTTCCGCTTCGACACCGTGAAGCGCCGCTACACGCCGGACGAGGTGACGGCCTTCCGCACGGCGCTGGCCACGTTCGCGCACCGGGCACCGATGGAGGTGGAGTTCGAGGACCGGGGCGCCCGGCTGGTGGAGGCGGGGCGGGTGAAGGACGGCTTGGACCTCTACGAGAAGCGGCTCACGTCGCGCGCGGATTCGGCGCAGGTGCGCGCGCGCTACGCCGGGACGCTCTTGCGGTTGGGCTTTGGCGAGCAGGCCCGCATCGAGGCGCGCCGGGCGGTGGAGCAGCGGCCGTCCTCGCCGCTGGTCCACCACGTGCTCGCGTGGGTCCTGCAGCATGACCCGCAGGGCCAGCCGATGCTTCCGGGCGCGGACCTGGAGGGCGCGGTGGCGGCGTGCCGCAAGGCCATCGCGCTGGAGCCGGACAACATCTCCGCGAACGTGCTCCTGGCGGACCTGCTGGAACACAACCGCGAGGGCGAGCGCTTCGGCCGGGGCGCGCCTCTCGCCGAGGCGGTGGCCACCTGGCGCCACCTGCGCGATGACCTGCACGCACAGGACGTGGACGACCGGCTCATCGCGGCCCTGTTCCGCTCGGGCGCCACCGCCGAGGCGCTGGAGGCCGCGCGCAAGGCCGCGCCCTCCGACCTCCGGACGAAGGTGCTGGTGATGACCACGGCGGAACGGCAGGGCATCACGGAGGCCATCGCGGCGGCGGACCTCGAGTTCGAGGGGCCGGACGCACGCCGTCAGGCGCTGGCGCTCGCGGGCAATCACCTGCTCACGCGGGGCCGGGCCGGTGACGCGGTGAAGCTCTTCGAGGCAGCCCTCAAGGGCGCCTACGACCCGGACCGCCAGTTCCAGCTGGAGCTGGCGAAGAACGCTCGCGACGGCAAGAACGCGAAGGAGGAGAAGGGGCCGGAGGCGCTGGTGCGCCGCATCGTCAAGGCGGCCTGGACGGCGCGCGACGCGAAGGACTTCAAGGCCACCATCCGCCCCCTGCTGTCCAACCGCGACCGCGAGGACAGCACACTGGACCGCAAGCTGGAGCTGCTCCAGGCCCAGGCCTCGCGCTTCTCACGGACCTCCCTGGACACCGTGGGCGAGTCCTCCATGGCGGACCTCGCGGTGGCCGCGCTCGACCTCAAGGTGGAGGGCCAGGAGAAGATTGGCTACCGGGTGCGGCTGAAGTTCCTGCTGGGCGCGCAGGTGTACGAGGACGCCTGGTACATCGTGAACGAGAGCAACCAACTGCGCCTGCTGGGCTCGGTGACGGATCCGCGCCCGCTGGGAGCGGAGGCGCTGCGGTGGCTGGATGCCGGCAAGCTCAAGCAGGCCCTGGTGTGGATTGAATGGGCCGTGGCGGACACCCGCGCGGTGGAGCCGACGGGCCTGTCCCCCCTGGCCTCCTTCGCGAACACGCTGCGGGGCTTCTCCGGAGCGGAGGGCGTGACGCACCTGCGCGCCGCATGCGCCTACCTGGGCGCGAGCACGGGGGACGCGCGCGTCCTCGCCGCGCTGCGGGCCCAGGCGCAGTACGCGTCGGGCCAGGAGCGGCACCGGCTGATGATGGCGCTGGCGGTGGCCACGCGGGCGAACGGCCAGAGCCCGAACGCCGAGGTCATCCTGGACGAGGTGCGCTCGGACGTACCGCAATCCGCGGATGCCTTCTGGCTCAAGCGCGAGATGCTCTCGGAGAGCGGCCGGTGGGCGGAGCTGCGCCAGGTGTCCGAGAGCCGGCTCGGGCTGCTGCACACGGACAGCCTGGGCTTCGAGTCACTGATGCTGGCCTCCCTGAACCTGGGCAACTGGGCGAGGCTGGACGAAGCCACGCGCGAGCTGATGGACCTGGGAGGCGGGGGGGCTGACGCGTACCGGACCCTGGCCTGGGCGGCGCTGTACCGCGGCCGGGTGAGGCCCGAGGACATCGCGTGGGCCCAGAAGGCCGTGCGCCTGGGCGCGGAAGGAGACACGACGCCCACCGCCCTGCTCGCCGCGCTGCTGGCGGAGTCCGGCAAGCTGGTGGAGGCACGAAAGCTGGTGGACGACGCCATGGACCTGGGCGGCGCTGACACTCCGGCAAACGCGGGCCTGCTCTACGTGAAGGCCCGGCTCGCGGAGTCCTTCGGGCTGACGGAAGCGGCCCGGGGGCTCTATCGCGCGGTCCCCCGCGACGACACATCCGACTCACGTTCGTTCCACCGGCTGGCGCAGACCCGTCTCAATCGCCGGTGAGCCACCCTGCGGGTTTCCACATGGGTCCACAATCACCGGATGCTTGCTGCCTGATCAGAAAATGCGACCGGCAGCGGCGTTGGCGGACAGCCGCCGTGGAATCTTCCTGAGACAAAGGGGCGGTTTAAAGACAACAACCCGACACGTGAGACTAACTTGCAAGGTTTTCCTTCCTGGGCGTTATCATGGTTGAAGACACACAGACGCAGGGCTGAGCGAGGAGGCTGTCATGTCCGGAACGGCGATGATGAATGGACTGGTTCACACCGCGGACCTCGAGTGGAAGCCGCTCGGTCCTGGAACGTCCTACCGCCTGCTGCGCGTGAGCGCGGAGACGGGTGTGTGGAGCGCCATCCTGAAGATGGAGAAGGGCGCCGTCTTCGCGCCGCACAAGCACCTGGGCCCGGCGGAGATCTTCATCCTCTCCGGCTCGACGCAGGACCGCCTGGGCATCACCCGCGCGGGCGACTACGAGTTCGAGCCGCTGGGCGCCGAGCACCCCGCCACCACCGCGCTGGAGGAGTCGCTCGTGCACTTCACCGCGCACGGCCCCATCGCGTTCCATGACGACAAGGGCCGCATCGTGATGCTGCTCGACTCGGAGTTCTTCCTGAAGGCCCAGGAGCAGGAGCCGCAATACAGCATCAAGAAGGCGGCCTGACGCACTGCAAGGCTGTGTTTCACACGCCGGGTGTCTGACTTTGACACCCGACGTCACGGCAGGCGGCCAGGTATCAGGCCGCCTCCAGCAGGCGCAGGAAGGCCCGGGCCGCATCGGCGTCGCTGATGGAGCCCAGCCCCTCGCTCACCTGCAGCTCCGTGGACACGACGCCGGGCACGCGCGTCTGTCCGAAGCCTCCCGCCACCCAGACCCGGTCCTCGCGCGCGATGCGGTCGCGCTGGCGGCTGTACACCTGCGGTGAGCCACGCAGGAACACGTGGAACATGTTCGTCTGCACGGGCTGCGGCAGCACGGTGACGCGGGAGTCCGCCGCGATGAGCGTGGTGAGCGCCTTCGCGCGCTTCACGTAGCCGGGGATGGCGGTCAGCGCCGCGTCGAAGCGCATGGCGGCGGAGGCCACCAGCGGGGCCAGGTGGAACAGGTTGCCGCCGTGCCGGTGGCGCCACACGCGCGACTCCTTGATGAAGTCGCGGTTGCCCACCAGCATCGCGCCGCCGATGCCGCCCACCATCTTGTAGAAGGACACGTAGACGGAGTCGAAGCCCTTGCAGATGTCCGCGTAGGAGCGGCCATAGAAGGGCTGGCTCTCCCACAGCCGCGCGCCGTCCATGTGCAGCTTCACCTTCTTGTCGCGGCACGTGCGCTTGAGCTCCTGGAGCTGCTCCCACGTCTGGAGCTGCCCGCCCAGCCAGCGCACCGGCAGCTCCACGCTGACGCTTCCCAGCGTGTCGCGCGCCTGCACCACGTCCTCCGCCAGCAGCGGCCGCGTCCACGGGCCCAGGTTCACCGCGCGCAGCTGGTGCAGCACGGAGTAGGCGTCGTCTTCATGCAGCACGTGGTGCGACGACGGGTGCACGCCCACCGTGCGCACGTTGCTCGCGTCCGCGTAGATGCGCAGCGCGATGAGCTGCGCCATGGTGCCCGTGGGCATGAAGCACGCGTCCTCGAAGCCCAGCAGGTCCGCGAGCTTCTTCTCGAAGGCCTGCACGAAGTCGCCGTTGCCGTAGAAGTCGCTGGTCAGCTTCTGGCGCTGCATCCACTCGCCAATGCGCACGTACTCCGCGCCGTCGTCGGACGTGGAGGCCACCGGCAGCGACGCGGTGCAGCCCTTGCGCAGCTGTTCGTACTCGGCTTGGGAGACGGGCTTGGGAGCCGCCTCCGCGGCGGGGACGCCCGCGAGCCCCGGCGACTTGACGGTGCGCAGGGACGGCGTGCCTCCGTCAGGAGCCGCCTGGCTCCGGGTCGGGAACAGCGTGGAGCCCGCGAGCAGGCTGGTGAGTCCGAGGAACTCCGCCCGGCTGAAGCGACTGTCCTTCATGTGCCCTTCCCTCCCGCTTCCAATGGCTACAACCAACTGGCGCTCTTGAGCCCCATTCCCGCCAGGGCCCGCTCCGCGGCCTGCACGCCGAACCAGTTGGCCTCCTCGAAGAGGGCCATGCCGCCCAGGTCCGTGTGCGCGAAGTGCAGGTGCCGCCCCAGGCTCTGTTGCGCGGCGCGGCGAGCTTCGCCCCAGAGGAAGCCCGGCTGGGGCCGCACCATGGCGTGACCCCAGCGCTGCACCTCCAGCCGCTGCGCGAGCGCGCCCACCCCGGGGTGCGCCGGCAACAGGTCCGCCATCACCAGCGCCTCCCAGTCCCCGTACGTCGCGGAGAGGGCCTGATTGCGCTCCGCCTTCACGTCCGCGCCGGCCATCGGCAGGTACCAGGTGAGCACCGTGGGCCCGCGCGAGTCCTGGCGCAGCGACTGGTGCGTAGCCACCACGTAGCCCAGGCTCCGGCTCTCGTAGAAGACGTTGTCCCAGGCCAGCGGGAAGCCCCGAGACGCCGGTGGCGCGGACACCGTCAGGTTCGCCACCACCCACGGGCTGTAGACGAAGGCGTCCATCCACGCGGGTCGCGCCTCGCGCCACGGCGCCACCACGTGCGCGGCGACGAAGCGCGGGCACGCCAGCACCACCTGCCGCGCACGAAAGGCCCGGGGCGCCCCGGTGCGCGCATCCAGCGCGTGCACGCGGCAGCCGTCCTCGCCCGGCTCCACCGTGTGCACCAGCACCTGCGTCTCCAGCTGACGCGGGCCCAGCGACGACGCCAGCTGCTTCACCAGCCGGCCGTTGCCCTCGGGCCAGGAGAGGAAGCCGTCGCTGCGCTCACCCTTCCCGTTCTGCCGCGCGGCGAAGTACCAGATGCCCGCCCAGGCGGAGACGTGCTCGGAGGTGGTGCCGTAGTCGTCGCGGCACGCGTAGTCCACGAACCACTTCAGCCGGGGCGAGCGGAAGCCCTCCGCCTCCATCCACTGAGCCATGCTCAGCGCGTCCAGCGCGGTCCACTCCGCGTCGTCGCTGGAGAGCGCCACTGGCACCGCGAACGCCTTGCGCCCCTTCGCGTCGCGCGCGGCCGCGAAGGTGTTCATCCGCGCATCGAAGCGCTCCAGCTCCGCCAGGTCCTCGGGGCTCGCGCCCGCGCGCAGGTACAGCCCTTCGTACCAGTGGCCCCTGTAGAAGACGCGCTCGTCGGGCTCCTGGATGAGCAGCTCCTCCGCGAACGACGGATGGCCTTCCGCGTCCACGCCGGTGACGGCGTCCATCTCTCGCAAGAGGCGCATCACCGGCCCTGTGTCCTCCAGGGGGGACGGCAGGTAGTGCGCGCCCCACGGGAACGCGGACACGGTGTTGCGGCCCGAGCGGGACGTGCCCCCGGCCTCCGTCTCCAGCTCCACCACGCGCAGGTCCTTCACGCCCGCGGCGGACAGGCGCCACGCGGCGGACAGCCCGGCCGCGCCCGCGCCGACAATCAACACGCCCACCGGCTCGAAGTCCTGCGCGCGCGGCAGCGGCCCTGTGCGCAACTTGTGGCCGGTATCCACCGCCCGGTCCACGATGGCGCCCGGCACCGGCGCGCGAGCGGCCTGCCGCGTACAGGCGCTCGCCACGGAGGCGCCCAGGAACGCGGCCACCAGCTCGCGCCGCGTCAGTTCCACCGGCGCCACTCCTCTTCGTAGTAGTGCACCAGCACCTGGTTGTTCAGCCGGTTCACCTCCGCCGGCAGCGGGGACATGTCCGGGGAGAAGCGCGTGAGCCCCTCCAGCGTGTCCTCGTCCAGGAACGCCAGCCCCTCCGGCAGCGGGCGGTAGCGGCCGGGCCGGTCCTGCGCCACCAGCACGTAGCCCCACTCACCGAAGGACGGCACCAGCGCGTGGTACGGCTGCGTCCAGAAGCCCGCGGCCTTCAACGTGGTCTCCACGCACCAGAACGAGCGCCGCGCGAACAGAGGGCTGGTGCTCTGGATGACCGCCACGCCGCCCGGCGACAGGTGCCTCTTGAGAATCTTGTAGAAGCCCGTCGTGTACAGCTTCCCCAGCGCGAAGTTGTTGGGGTCCGGGAAGTCCACGATGACGACGTCCCAGGCGTTGGCGCCCTCCGCCAGGAACTGCATGGCGTCCGTGTTGATGACGCGCATCTTCGGGTGCGTCATGGAGTGGTGGTTGAGCGCCGCCAGCTCCGCGTAGTTCGTGGCGAGCCCGGTGATGGCGGGGTCCAGGTCCACCAGCGTGACGGACTTCACGTCCGGATACTTCAGCACCTCGCGCGCCGCGAGCCCGTCCCCACCGCCCAGGATGAGCACGTGCTCCACCTTCTGCGCGCGCACCATGGCCGGGTGCACCAGGGACTCGTGGTAGCGGTACTCGTCGATGCTGGCGAACTGGAGGTTGCCGTTGAGGAACAGCGAGAAGCCCCGCTTGCCGCGCGTGACGATGATGCGCTGGTAGGGGGAGCTCGTGGCGTGGACGACGTCATCCGCGTAGAGCTGGTCCTCGTAGAACGTGGTGAGCCGGTCCCCCATCGCGAAGCACACCAGCAGCCCCGCGCACAGCGCCACCGCCTTGATGCGCAGGCGCATGGGGTTGGCCAGCACGGGCGCGAGCAGCCACGTGCTCCACAGCCCCACGCCCGCGTTGAGCAAACCGAAGAGCAGCGACGTGCGCACCAGTCCCAGCTTCGGCACCAGCAGCAGCGGGAAGGCCACGCTGGCCGCGAGCGCGCCCAGATAGTCGAACGTCAGCACCTGGCTGACCAGGTCCTTGAACTTGAGCTGGTCCTGCAGGATGCGCAGCAGGAGGGGAATCTCCAGCCCCACCAGCGTGCCGATGAGCAGCACGCTGCCGTACAGCACCACGGGGAACACGCTGGTGAGCGTGAAGGTGAGGAACAGCATCGGCGCGCACAGCCCGCCGACCAGGGCCACGGCCAGCTCTATCTCCACGAAGCGCTGGGCCACCCCGCGCTCCACGAAGCGCGACAGGTAGCTGCCAATGCCCATGGCGAAGAGGTAGCCGCCAATGACGGTGGAGAACTGGGTGATGCTGTCCCCCAGCAGATAGCTGGCGAGCGTCCCGACGATGAGCTCGTAGATGAGCCCGCACGTCGCGATGACGAGGACGGTGAGGAAGAGCAGCGTCTTGTTCAAAGCGTCACGTGTTTCAGCCGCTGATGGCCGCCGCGATGATGATGGCCAGGCCCAGGATGAACGAGCCGATGACGATGCCCAGGGCGGTGTTCTGGTCGACCTCGATTTCCTTGTGCACGTCGTACGGCAGGATGAGGCGGATGACGTAGAAGCCGGCCACGAACACCACCAGGCCGATGAGCGAATAGATGACGCTCGCCAGCACTCCCTGCAGGGTGACCACCACTCCGAGCAACAGCATCACTTGCCTCCCATGAATCCACCGGTCCACAGCAGCACGCCGCCGGGACCGCGCTTCACGTCGCCGGTCACCCGCCCGCGCTCCTCGTCACTGAATGGGGCCCAGCCCGTATAGGTGGCCCACGCATACGCCACGAGCACCAGTCCGCCCAGGTACTTCATCGTCCACCTCCTGGCCCGCGCGGGCCGTGCGCGCTACAGGTTGCTTTCCTTCCAGCGCTCGGTTTCGAAGCTGTGGGCGCCGAAGAACGACAGCGCCGGAATCACCAGCAGCAACACCAGCGCGATGACGAACCAGCTCTCGTTGGGCGTGTCGTGCGTGAGCAGCACCTGGTAGCTGAGCACCGGCCCCAGCGAGGGGCCCGTGAGCTTCAGGTTCGGGTCGAACGACGTGGTCGTCCGCAGCACGTACTTCCCCTTGGGCAGCGACGACAGGAACACGCTGCCATTCTGCCCGCCCTCGCTCCACGAGCCGTCGCTGTCGCGCCCGTGGTAGTAGCTCACCTCTTCGTAGAAGCTCACCACGTCCTGCGTGTCCTGGTTCACCAGGTCGCCCTGCACGCCCACCCAGGAGTTGTCGAGCGGCTGCGACATGTGGATCTCCGCCCGCACGTTGCCGTCCCGAAGAAGCTCGAAGGGCTCGCTGAAGTGCATGGCATCCGGGGAGCCGGAGGTCGCGGTCCGGGGCAGCGTCACCCGCAGGTCCAGCACCCGCGCATTGAGCGCGCGCGCGTGGAGCAGACCCGCCAGCGCGAACAGGCCCAGCAGCCACACCGCGGACCAGCGCAGCGTGCGCATCATCGACTCGCGGCGCAGGTTGGGCTGGCTGGGCGCGATGCCCCGGGGCCTGGGCAGCGGCTCCTTCAACCGGAACGCTTCGCGCACCTTCTCCGGGGAGAGGTACTCGCCATGCGTGTACGCGACTTCGTTGTCGGTGGCGTCCTCGTTCACCGAGTACGGCGGCGCGACGTACTCCGTGGCGCGCGCCTTCTCGCCCTGGAAGACCTTCCAGTAGAACTCGCCCACCACCGCGTCGGTGACGGCGGTGACGGACTGGAAGGCCTTGTAGCGGCGGCGTTCGTAGAAGGCGGACACCTGCGGCACGACGCTCGCGTCACCGGCGGCCATGGGCGTCAGGAACACCCAGTGGCCGTTGGACTCCATCAGCCAGGTGAAGCCGCGCGCCGCGTTGTAGAGCAGGTACTCCATCCACGGGTAGCGCGTGCCCTCCACCACGCACGAGCGCTCCTGGTAGCCGATGCAAATCCAGTCCGTGCCGTCGAGCGTGCCCTTCTGCCCCAGGGCGATGGCCGCCGGCAGCTCCGGCTTCTGGAGCAGCTTGAGGAAGGCCAGCTTGCCCTGCGTCACGCTCATCAGCGCGCCGCAGTACGGGCACGCCACGCGCATCGCCTGGTCCGGCGCGCGCAGCTCCAGCGGGCCATTGCAATTGGTGCAGCGCGCCTGCTGGAGCTGGGCCTTGCGCACGCGAGGGCGCAGCTCTCCCGCGGGGATGCCCAGTTGCTTGAGCTCCAGCCGCTGTCCCAGGAACACCTCCGGGTCGCGGTCGCGCCTGCCGAAGTCCAGCGTGACGAACAGGCCGCGCGGGCCGGTGGCGTCCACGTAGTAGCTGTCCGCCTCTGGATCCACGTCGCTGGGGAGCTGTCCCTCCGCGGCGACGACGCGCCCGTGGCCGCGCTCCTCCACCACCAGCGGGCGGTTGCGCAGGCGCAGGCGGTCACCGGGGTGGAGGTGCTCCAGCTCGATGCCCTCCTCCACGCCCGCGTCGGAGAGCAGGTGGAAGGCGCCCTCGGACTCGCTGAGCCAGCCGGTGCGGCCGTCGGCCATCTCCACGTACCACTCGTCCCAGGGGCCGGCGCCGTGGTCCTTCTGGAGGTGCCCGACGATTTGATACGAGGTGCCGTTGACGCGGCCC
Organism: Corallococcus exiguus; assembly: GCF_009909105.1. Lineage (NCBI taxonomy): Bacteria > Pseudomonadati > Myxococcota > Myxococcia > Myxococcales > Myxococcaceae > Corallococcus > Corallococcus exiguus. The sequence goes on along the minus strand of NZ_JAAAPK010000001.1, from coordinate 1,240,919 downwards.
TCCAGCCCCAGGCGCAGCGGAGAGTCCGTCTCCACGATGCGGGCCACGCGGCCGTGGTCCTCCAGCTCCGCGCCCACGCGGGCCACCATCGTCTGACAGTGGCCGCACACCACGACCTGCGCCGACCCGGCGGAGAACTCCACGCTCGCGCCACACGACGGACACGCCCCCTGCGTCACGCCTCCACCCCTCTCGACAGCTCGCGCACGCGGCACGACGTGGCGCCCAGATGCTTCGCCGCCAGCGCGGCGAAGTCCGGACGCGCGCGGGTGCGGCAGCAGTAGACGTTGAGCGCGGCGAAGCCATGCTCCGGGAAGGTGTGGACGGTCAGGTGGCTCTCCGCGAGGAGCGCCAGGCCGGTGACGCCGCCGGGCTCCGGGAAGACGTGCCACTGCGGCTGGCCCACGACCTTCAGGTCCATCAGGACGACCAGCTCCTCGAAGAGTGCCGCCAGCGCGGCGGCGTCCTTGAGCCGCTCCGGCGTGCAGCCGCTCGCGTCAACCAGCCATTCCTGTCCGGTTGTCACAGGGGAAACCTCCGGGAGTAGAGACCCTCTTTAACACGCTGGAGCCGGGTCGAAAGCCGCTAGGATGCCCGCCCCATGCGCACCCGATTCCTGACCGCTGGACTCCTCTGCCTCGCCCTGACCGCGTGCTCCAAGGACAAGGAGCAGCCGCCCGCCGCGAAGGCCCCCGCCGCTCAACCCTCCAACTCCGCGGCGGCCACTCGCACGGTGAGCCTGCAGACGGACGCGGCCTCCGCGAAGGGCTTCCAGAAGAAGGCCCTGGAGGGCCAGGACCTCTGGGCCACGATGGAGACGAGCGAAGGCACCGTCGTCATCAAGCTCTTCTCCAAGGACGCGCCCAAGACGGTGGCGAACTTCGTGGGCCTGGCCACGGGCGAGCAGCCGTGGATCAACCCCAAGACGGGTGAGCGCGAGGAGGGCAAGCCGCTCTACGACGGCGTCCTCTTCCACCGCGTCATCCCGGACTTCATGATCCAGGGCGGCGACCCCACGGGCACCGGCCGGGGCGACCCGGGCTACCGCTTCGGGGACGAGTTCAAGAGCAACCGGGACTTCGACAAGGAGGGCCTGCTGGCCATGGCCAACGCGGGTCCGGGCACCAACGGCAGCCAGTTCTTCATCACCACGTCCAAGCCGCAGTTCCTCAAGGGCAAGCACACCATCTTCGGTGAGACGGTGAAGGGCTACGACGTGGTGCAGAAGATCGCCGGCGTGGAGCGCAACCGGGCGGACCGGCCGTTCTCGGACGTGAGCATCAAGCACATCACCATCAGCGACACGCAGCCGTGAGCCTCCGTCCGCGCCACGTGCGCACGAAGCTGGGTGAGCTGGACTGCCACGTGGTGGACGCGCTCCCCGAGGGCGCGACGCCGGAGCTGGTGGTGGTGTTGAGCCACGGCTTCGGCGCGCCGGGCACGGACCTGGTGGCGCTGGCGCCCGAGCTGATGATGGCCGCGCCCCGCCTGGCGCAGGGCGTGCGGTTCGTCTTCCCGGAGGCGTTGCTGTCACTGGACGCCCTGGGCATGCCTGGTGGCCGCGCATGGTTTGAAATCCCCATGGCCATCCTGATGGGCCAGGGACGGGACTGGCCGCAGTACTCCCAGACCGTGCCGCCGGGGATGCCCGCCGCGCGCCGGGCGTTGATGAGCGTGGTGGCGGCGCTCCAGGTGCCCCTGAACCGCGTGGTGCTGGGAGGCTTCAGCCAGGGCGCGATGATGTCCACGGACGTGGCGCTGCGGCTGGAGGAGTGCCCCGCCGGCCTGTGTCTGCTGTCCGGGGCCATGGTCGCCGGCAAGGAGTGGGAGCCCAAGGTCCGCGGCCGGCCATCCCTGCCGGTGTTCCAGGGACATGGCCGGCAGGATCCGGTGCTGCCCTTCCAGGAAGGCGAGCGCCTGCGCGACCTGCTGACGGGCGCGGGGCTGCCGGTGGAGTTCCTGCCGTTCGACGGCGGGCACACCATCATCACCGAGGAGCTGGAGCAGCTGGCGGCGTTCCTCGTGAAGCAGCTGGACGGGCGCTGACCCGCGGGACACGGAGGGTTTCGCGTGTATCAGGCGAAGGAGCTGACGGTGTCCACGCGAGGCCGAGGCCTGGTGGACATCACCGGTGAGGTGCAGCAGGCGGTGAAGGGCACGGGCATCCGCGAGGGCCTGTGCACGGTGTTCCTGCACCACACCAGCGCGTCGCTGATCATCGGCGAGAACGCGGACCCCGTCGTCCAGCGCGACCTGGAGGCGTTCTTCTCCCGGCTGGTGAAGGACGGGGATCCGCTGTTCCAGCACGACGCGGAGGGGCCGGACGACATGCCCGCGCACGTGCGCACGGTGTTGACGCAGCTGTCCCTGAGCATCCCGGTGAAGGACGGCGAGGCGGACCTGGGCACGTGGCAGGGCGTCTACGTCTGGGAGCACCGCACGTCACCGCACCGCCGCCGCGTCACGGTGTCCGTGCTGGGCGGCTAGAGGTCACGCACGGTGGCGACGATGGGGGCGCCCTTGCGGCGCCTCTTTGGCGCCTCGTGAGCCTGTCCTCGGATGCGCACCCAGGTGCCGGGGTCGTCCGGCATCGCGTGGGCCATGGACCAGCCGGTGGGCACTTCCGGCGTGGTCCATCCGTAGAGGGCTCGCGCGTCCTTGGGGGCCAGGTTGATGCAGCCGTGGCTCACGGGTTCGCCGAAGCGGTCGTGCCAGTAGGCGGTGTGCAGGGCGAAGTCGCCCTCGAAGAACATGGTCCACGGCACGGTGGCCACGCGGTAGCTGGCCTTGCCCATGCTGCCCGTCATGTCTGCTTCCGCGAACTTCACCCAGATGCGGAAGAGACCTTCTGGCGTGTCCGTGCCGGGTTTGCCGGAGGAGATGAGCGTGGCGTAGACGGGGCGGTCGCCCTCGTAGGCGATGAGCGTCTGGGCCTCCAGGTCCACGTCCAGCCAGCGCGCTCCAGGCTCCACGATGGACGGTGACGCCAGCGACCACGCGACGTGCAGGTCGTCGCGCGCCACCCAGTGGTCCTCGGCGATGCGGACCCACTGGCCGTCGGGGGACAGCTCTCGCACGGAGACGAGCGTGCGCGGCGGGAGGGTCGTCTCTCGTTCCGCTCGCGCGTCCGGGGCCTTGCGCACCACCACGTCCGTGCGAGGCGCGGCGCGGGACTGGGCCCAGCCGAAGGGCATGGGCAGGGACGCGAGCGCTTCCGCGTCCAGGCCGCTGAAGTCGGAGGGGCGGTGCTCGCGCAGCACGCGCGCTTCGAAGTACTGACCGTCGGAGGTGCGCCAGAAGGTGCGCCGGCCGACCTTCACCTGGCCCAGGAGCTTCACGGTGACGGAGCCCTTGAGCAGCACGCCCTGCTTCTTCCGGCGGGCGAGCGCGAGGCTCGGATAGGCACGCACGCGGTGGCCCACCACGCGCGCGTAGACGCCGGGAGTGAGCGCGCCCTCCTCCACGCGAGGCAGCGGGCGGACGCGGGGCTCGCGGAAGTTCTGTTCCAGGTAGCGCTCGCAGACCCAGCCACGCGGTTGCAGTTGCACCCAGGTTTCGCAGTCCGGGCCGCGCATCGCGCCCTGCCACTTCACGCGCATGTCCTGGGCCACGGTGCCCAATGAAGGCGAGTCCTGCCGGGGCTCGGAGCGCACCGCGATGGAGCGGCGCACGCGCAGCGAGCCCGCGTCTGGCGCGTACGGGATGGCGTAGGGCTCCATGCCCGCGTCGACGTCCGTGAGCGGTACTTCGGCGACCACGTCCTCGTCACCGTCGGCCCCCGTGATGGGCGTTGCCGGGGGCGGACCGTGGGTGTCGGTCCCCGCGTTCGCGACAGGCGCGTTCGGGTCGGAGCCCATGGCGATGTCAGGCGAACCCGGAGCACTCCCGCCGTCGAGCGCTTGCGCGAGGGCCTCCGCATCGGTCGCGGTGGCGTCGTCGTCCGCGTCGATCAACGGCTCGCCGTCCGGCCCCAGCTCCAGCACGGGGACCTCGGACTCGGTGATGACCTGCGGCTCCTCTTCGCCCGGAAGGGCTCCGGTGTTCGCGCCAACGGAGATGGATTGCGCCAGCGAGAGCGCACTGCCCGCGTCCTCCTGCTCCTCCATGACGTCCAGCAGCGCGGGAGCAGCCGCATGCGTGACGCCACCGTCATCAGCGGGCTCGGGCGCGGTGGCCTGCCATGCGGAGTGAAGCGCCTGCGCGGACTCCTCCTGCGCGGCCTCTACAGCGTGCGCGGAGGCCTGTGCCGTCACGGCCGGCGCGGCGCGGGCCTCGGGCACGGGGGCCTGTGCTGTCACGGTGCCCGCGTCCACCAATGCGGCGGGCACGGGGGGCTCCACCGGAGCGCACGCGAAGAACAACAGGGGGAGTCCGAGGGGGAACCAGCGGCGGCGCATACGGGCCGCAACGGTACGGGTCCCCGCTGACATCCTCAACGTCGGCTCAGGTGCGATCTCCTGCGCGCGGAAGCGCGTGGGTGGGCAGGGCTTGCGCCCTGAACGGCGATTGCCACGAACGGCGGAAAGCGCCGCCGCGGATCAACTCCGCCCCTCCGCGGGCGGAATCCCTTCGGGCGACTCCGGCGCCTCCAGGAGCTTGTAGAGCGTCTTGCGGTCCACGCCCAACAGGCGCGCCGCTTCGCTCTTGTTGCCCCCCACGTGCTGGAGCACGTGCGCCGCGTAGCGCCTGGACAGCTCCGCGAGGCTCGGCAAATCCCCCGCGAGTCCCGTCAGCCGCTTGGGCGCGTCACCGATGGGCTCCGGGAAGTCCGGCGGCCCCAGCACGCCCGTCACGTTCAGCGCGAGCGCCCGCGCCATCACGTTCTCCAACTGCCGCACGTTGCCCGGCCAGTCGTACACCGTGAGCCGCGCCATCGCGTCCGCCGTCACCACCGGCCGCACCCCGCCCCTCGCGTGCAGCGACGCGAAGTGCTCCACCAACGCCGGGATGTCCTCGCGCCGCTCGCGCAGCGGCGGCAGGTGCAGGTGCACCACGTCCAGCCGGTACAGCAGGTCCTCGCGGAACAGCCCCTCCACCACCCGCGCCTTCAAATCCTTGTTCGTCGCCGCCAGCACCCGCACGTCCACCTTCACCGGGACGCTCTCGCCCACGCGGCGGATCTCCCCCTCCTGGAGCACGCGCAAGAGCTGCGACTGGACCTTCATCCCCACGTCGCCAATCTCATCCAGGAACAGCGTGCCGCCGCTGGCCTCCTCGAACAGGCCGCGCCGCGCGCCCGACGCCCCCGTGAAGCTGCCCTTCGCGTGGCCGAACAGCTCGCTCTCCATCAGCGACTCGGTGATGGCGCCGCAGTCCACCGGGATGAACGGCCCCGACGCGCGCGCCGAGCGCTTGTGCAGCGCCCGCGCCACCATCTCCTTGCCCGTGCCCGTCTCACCCGTAATCAGCACCGGCACGTTGCTGGTCGCCGCGCGGGCCACCTGCTTGTAGACCTCCAGCAGCGCCGGGCTGCGGCCCACCAGCGACGTGCGCTCCACCTGCTTGCGCAGCGTGCGGTTCTCCTCCACCAGCCGCTTCTGCTCCAGCGCGCGCTTCGCCACCCGCATGATGGCGTCCACGTCGAACGGCTTGGACAGGTAGTCGAAGGCGCCCAGCTGGATGCTGTCCAGCGCGCCCTCGATGTTGCCGAACGCCGTCACGACAATCACCGGCGTGTCCGGCAGGTTCGACTTCACCGTCTGGAGCACCTTCAGGCCGTCGCCCGGGTCGGGCATGGCCATGTCCGTGAGCACCAGGTCGAAGGACTGCTCGCCCATCCGCTCCGCCGCGCCCTTGGGGTCCGGCGCCTGCGTCACCGGCCCCAGCACGCCCAGCAGGCGCTGGAGCAGGTCCCGCGCATGCGGATCATCATCGACGACGAGGATTCGGGCTGTGCTCATGAGGCCTTGCGGATGGAGTGAGCGTCGGACTCCACCACAAGCGGCGCCGGAGTGCGCGCCACACGTGCGAACCGCACGCGGATCCGCGTGCCCTTGCCCTCTTCTGAATGAACCGTGAGCGTGCCGCCGTGCGCCTCCACCACTCGCCGGGTGGTGGCCAGCCCCAGGCCGTGCCCAGGAATGCCCCGCACCTCCGCGGCCCGGAAGAACGGCTGGAACAGCGACGCCTGCGTCGCCGGGCTCATCCCCAGCCCGTTGTCCGTCACCTCCACCACCGCGTCCGTCCCCTCCGTCGCCACCCGTACCTTCACGCGCGGATCCGGCCTCCCCGCCGTGTATTTCACCGCGTTGGACAAGAGGTTGCGCGCCACCACCTGGAGCAGCTGCGCCGGACAATCCACCAGCACGCCCGGTTCCAGCTCGCGCTCCAGCGACACGCCCAGCGCCGTCGCCGTCTGACTCACCTCCAACAGCAGCGTGCTCACCGCCGTGTCCAATTCCCCCATCGTCCCGTCGCCCCGGGTGCCCGCGCGGCAGAAGCGCAGCAGCGCTTCAATGAGCTCCCCCATGCGCACCGCGCTGGATTCGCACTGCGAAATCATCTCCAGCGCGCCCGGGTCCTTCACCGCGCCGGAGCGCCGGATGAGCGTCAGGTAACCCTTGAGCGGGGACAGGGGCCCCATCAGGTCGTGCGCCACGCGCCGGGTGAACGCATCCAGCTCCTGGTTGTGCCGCCCCAGCTCCTCCAGCTGCCCCTGGATGGTGGCGTCCTGGCGCTTGAGCAGGGAGATGATGTGCCAGCCCACCAGCATGGACAGCAGGATGGCCAGCAGCGTGGTGGCCGCGCCCAGTGCCGTGTTGCGCACCCGCAGCGTGCCCAGCCGCCCCACCAGCACGCGCGCGTCGGACGCGTTCTCCGTGGCCAGCTGTCCCGCCAGCTGGTCCACCTCCGCCGCCAGGGGACGGATGCTCTCCACCAGGTGGCGCCGGGCGCGCTCCGCGTCGCGCTGCCGTGAGAACACCGCCGCCGCGCGCACCTGATCCGCCAGCCCCTGGCACGCGCCGTTGAAGCGCAGCCAGATCTCCTTCTCGCCGGGCGGCAGGTGGCGCATGTACGCCTCCGAGGACTGGCGGATGCTGCCCAGGATGTCCTCCATCACCGCGTCGGCTTCCTTGCGCTCGGCGTCGCCGCTGGAGCGCACGTGCGCTTCGATGGCGGACTCCAGCGCCATCACGTCCACGCGGATGCGGCCGATGAGGCTCGCGCGCTCCAGGGCCTCCAGCACCAGCGCGTCCACCTGACGCCCGGTGCGCACCTCCGTCAGGAGCATGAAGCCGGTGACGCCCGACAGGAGCATCACCACGAAGAAGAAACCCGCGCGGTATCCACGGATGGGGGTCCGCGAGTTCATCGCCACGGGAACGCTCCTTGGGTCGACAGAGGAAGAACCAGCGGGCGTCCCGTCACGGACGCCCACGCGAAACTCACGGCACCGGCCTGGCTGCCTCGGTGGAGGTGGCGCCCGGCAGGGGCGGCTGGGTGCGCCGCCGCGCGCGCTCCAGCGCGGACTCGTACCAGACGTCCGACAGCTCTTCGTGCAGCGCCGCCAGCTCGCGCTGCCGCGCCAACAGCTGCGCGTTGTGCTCCTCCAGCGAGTGGCGCTCCGTCTCCAGCCGCGCCAGCTCTTCCGTGGCGGTCGCTCGCGCCTGCTCCGCCTCCGCGCGCGCCTGCTCCGCCTCCGCGCGCTCCTGCGCCAGCTCTTCCAGCGCGGACTCCAGCGCCGCCAGCTTCGCAGCCAGGGCCTCGGTGCGCTCGCGCTCGGACTGGAACTCGCGCTGCCAGCGCTCCGTCTCCAACACCTGGGCCTGGAGGCGCTCGGGGGGAATGGTCGCGGCGCATCCCACTCCCAGCCACGCCACACTCCATGCCACCAGCAGGTGCCGCATACGCCATCTCTCCCGACACCTGGCCGCGCGACATGCACGACGAGGACGTCCGGGCTTCATGCTCCCCTTCATGTCCCGGCGCGTGGTGCTCGGAACGGAAGGTTGCGGTGCAGCTTGCAGAAGAGCGTCGTTGCCGTCAAAGCAACGTGCGCCTGCCTGGGGAGCTTGCACCCATTGTTGCAATCGCAACTGAGGAGTTTCTCCCCATGGCGGATCCGCTCCTACCTGGAGAACCCCGCGAAGTTGCTCAAAACCGGTGCTGGCACGGCGAGTGCTCAAGGGTCATGGCATCAACCGATGCAATTCCGCGTCGGCGTGTCGTCCCCGGAGCCATCCATGAAGACCGTCATCGTCGCCGCCCTCTTCGCCGCCACCACCGCGTTCGCCAACACCCCGGCTCCCGCCGCCGTCCCCGCCGCGCAGCCGGCTCCCGCCGTCGAGGCGAAGACCGAGGCCGCCGCCCCCGTCGAGGCGCAGGGTGAGGTGAAGACCGAGTCCAAGACCGAGACCAAGCACGAGGGCAAGGCCGGCAAGAAGGGCACGAAGACCAAGACCGAGAAGAAGACCACCACCGAGACGAAGACCGAGGGCTGATCCCTCGCTTCACTCGCGCCCTGTCCGCCTCCAAGGGACGGACAGGATGCGGTCCCGGCAGGGGCGCTCTCCTCACGAGGGCGCCCCTGTTGTCGTTTGGGCGTGAGAGCGGAATCGTTGCCACTCCAGCGGCCTTCAACCGGTTGCGTGTGAGCGGGCTCCACGTGACGGCGAGTGAATAAACAAACCTCCGCCCCCATCTAGAGCCGCGATGACGATGCCCGGCGCACTCCAGCGCGGGCCGTCTGTCACGACTCCGAGCCCATCATCATGAAGACCTTCCTCGTCGCCGCCCTGTTCGCCGCCTCCACCGCCATCGCCTCCCCGCCGCCCACCAAGGCGCCCACGGATACGCGGGGCCCGGTCAATCCCCCCGCGACCGGCACCCTCGAGACCCCCACCGGCGACGACATCCAGGCCGACCCGCACGCCCCCGCGAAGACCGAGGGCAAGACCGAGGCGGCCACCGAGACCGCGCCCTCCGGCCGCACGGAGACGATGATGCAGGGCACCGGCGGCACCAAGAAGCCCGTGAAGGCCCCCGCCTCCAAGAAGTCCGCGCAGTAGTCCGCCGCCCTCCTCCAAGGGACGCACCACACGCCGTGCCCGAGCAGGGGCGCTCTCTTCACGAGGGCGCCCCTGTTCGCGTTTCCGGGCCCTGCAACGCTCCGACTCTCCTCTTCTTGGGTTTCCAGTAAAACCACCATTTGACAGGAACAGAGGAATCCTGCATAACGGGACATGTGTGGATGACAGCTCATCCACGACAGGAAGGGGTGACCCCCTCCCCCCCTTCAAGCGAGACGGTCATGGTGGAAGCGTTCACGAAGGTGTCCGAAGCGTCGCGGTTGCTGCTGGACAAGGGCCTGTGCCCGGCCACCGGTTCGGATGCGCTGGGCATGGTGGCTCGCCCGATGAAGGTGGACCGCGCGTGCCTCTTCGAGAACCGGACCACGAACCTGGCGGGCCGGTTCCTCACGGACCTGCGCTACGCCTGGGCGGAGCCGGGTGTGGTGTCCCCGCTGGCGCACCCGGTGCTGCGCTCGCTGCCGATGCGCGACTACGCGATGGCGTGGGCGGACATGCTGGAGGCGCAGATGGTGGTCTCCTGCACCACCAAGGAAGCGCCGCCGATGATGCGCGAGCTGCTGGAGCGCCAGGGCGTGCAGTCCGTGCTGATGTGCCCCATCGTCCCGGCCAAGCAGTGGTGGGGCTTCGTGGCCTTCGAGGACTGCCGCCAGGCCCGCCTGTGGCGCCCGGAGGAGATTTCGCTGCTCAAGTCGCTGGCGCGGGCCATTGGCGCGTCGGTGCGGCACGCGAACATGCGCTCCTCGCTGTCGCAGGTGCGCACCAACCTCACCAGCGTGCTGCGCCCCGTCGCCGGGGACACCTGAGCCCACCTCGGGAGCCCATTTGGGGCTCCCACGGGAAGTGACATCACCCGGGTCATGGCCGCCCGCCCACCCGGCGAGCGGGAGGGGGCTGGAAGGGCAGCTGGGGAGCGGTAACGCGGCGCCCCGTTTCTGCTACCCTCGCCGCCCGGTTCCCCGCCCATGTCCTCGTTCGAGCCCACCGCCATCAGTCGTTCCCGGCCTCCTGATCTCGTCAGCGGCTACCGCCTGGAGAAGCTCGTCGGCGCTGGCGGCATGGGAGAGGTCCACAAGGCCACCCAGCTGTCGCTCGGCCGCACGGTCGCGGTGAAGCTGCTGAATCCGGACCTGGCCAAGGATCCGTCGTTCATCGCGCGCTTCCAGAAGGAAGCCGCGGCGCTGGCGACGCTGAGCCACCCCCACGTCGTCGCCATCGTCGACAAGGGGAAGACGGACAACACGTACTACCTGGTGATGGAGTTCGTGGACGGGCCGTCCCTGCGCGAGCTCATGCGCAACCCGTCCATGGACACGCCGGCGCTCCTGCGCCGGATGCTCGAAATCTGCCGGGCCATCGAGTACGCGCACGGCCGGGGCGTCATCCACCGCGACCTGAAGCCGGAGAACATCCTGCTGGATCAGCAGGCCGGCGGCATCGCGAAGGTGTCCGACTTCGGGCTGGCGTCCTTCCTGGATGACGCGTCCGCGGCGTCGCGCTTCGCGCTCACGTCCACGCACGTGTCCATGGGCACCATCTCGTACATGGCGCCCGAGCAGCGCGTGGACGCGAAGAGCGCGGACGCGCGCGCGGACATCTTCTCCCTGGGCGTCATCCTCTACGAGACCTTCACCGGCGAGGTGCCGCTGGGCACCTTTGATCCGCCGTCGCGCAAGCGCGCGGGGCTGGACTCGCGCGTGGACGCCATCGTGATGCGGTGCCTCAAGCCGGATCCGGACGAGCGCTATCCGTCCGTCGCCGCGCTCATCGCGGACCTGGAGCCGCTGGTTCCCGGAAGCCTGCTGTCCATGCCGCCGCTGAGGCTGACGCGCTGGCAGCGGGCGAAGGCCGCGATGCGCCGCGCCGCGCGCGTGACGGCGCAGACGGCCGCGGGAGTGATGGTGCTGGCCGCCGCGGGCGTGCTGGGCGTGGCGTACAACCGCAGCGGGCAGGTGCGCGTCCAGCCGCCGCTGGCCGGCAAGGCCATCATGGACCAGGCGCTGCGGGACGCGCCGCGCAACGGTCCAGGCCGGGTGGAGGACGTCACCCCGGACAAGCGCCGCGTGACCATGGGAGACGGTCCGGATCTGCCCCAGATGCTGGTGGCCGGCCGAACGCTGAACTTCGAGAACAAGGCCCTGGTCTTCCCTCCCGTGGACGACAACGAGGCGTCGCGCGTGGGCCGCGCGCGCGTGGATGTGCTGGGGCTGGTGGGCGGTGTGGCCCGGCTGACCGCGCGCGTGCGCGCTGAAGCTCCGCCGACCACGTGGAAGCGCCGCCTGAAGGAAGTCTGGGACGGCCCGCCGCCGGAGCCGGTGGCCTCGCTGGGGCTGATGGGCCGGGACGGCCGCTACGTCACGCTCGTGCACCATGGCGCGGGCGCGCCGCTGACCCTGGAGTGGTCCCTGGGCGAGCGCGGCGGCGCCATGCTGGGCCTCGCGTCCCCGGAGGGCGAGGTGCGGCTGGAGCTGTTCGTCACCGAGGACGGCGTGATGCAGGCCTTCGTCGGCCAGGGGAAGGACCAGCGCCCCATCGCGGAGCCGCTGAACCTGGGCCCGGACTGGCAGGCCCACTTCGGCGAGCCCCCCGTGCCGGCCATCGGCTGCATCGAGGGCACCTGCACCATCGAGGGGCTCACCTACACGGTGGACAAGCCCGCGCCCGTGACGGAGGCCCCGTCCACGCCGGTGGTCGTCGTCCCGCAGGCGCCGGTGCGCACGGTGGCCGCCAACACGGTGCCGGCGAAGGCGGTGGTGGCCAAGAAGCCCGCCCCGCCGCCCCCGCCCAAGCGCCAGCCGGTCAAGGCGGCCCCCGCCAAGCCCGCCCCGAAGCGTCGCTAGGGGACACAGCCGGGCTGGCTCCGGACAAGCACCTCAAGGGGAATATGGCCTCGCCGAGGGGATTGCATTATCCCTCGGCTCCCCTATGCGCACCTTTCGCAGCGGCCTGACCGCGCTCGCCCTCGTCGCCGGCCTCACCGGCTGCCCCCGGCCCTCCTCCGTCGTCGCGCCCCACGTGCTTGAGTCCGCCGCGGAGCGGGCCGGCCAGGCTGACGCGGAGGCGCGCACGCTCGCGTTCGCGGGCTTCCACGCGTACCTCGTCGCGGGCGACGTGAAGCTCGCCCAGCAGCGCTTCGACGCCGCCGTGCAGAAGGACCCCGGCGACCCGTACGCCCTGCAGGGACAGGTGCTGCTGGCCCGGCGCAATGGCCAGTCCGACCGCGCGCTCGCCGCGTCGCTGGAGCTGGTGAAGCGCGCGCCCCGCCACCCGGTGGCCGTCATCGCCGCGCGCTACGTGCTGGACCGCGTGGGCACCTCCCGCGCGGAGGACGACAACATCCTCAAGGGCGTGGACGCCGCGCTCGCCGCGGGCGCCCGGGGTGAGACGGCCTACCTGCTGCGCGCCGCGCGCCTGTCGGTGGCGAGCCTGCGCGCGGACACGGCCACCCAGGCCCAGACGCTCAAGGACCTGGGCGGCGCGGGCGAGGCCACGCTGGTGGGGCCCTTCTCTCCCTTCCATGTGCTGGCCATCGACGAGCCCATCGCGCCGGAGAAGGACGGCTCCTTCGCGGGCCCCTTCACGGGAGCGTACGGCCCGCTGACGGCGCGCACGCTGCGCTCGCCGGACGGCCGGCTGGACCTGGGCGGCGAGCCCGGCCACGGGGACATGTACGCGCTGGGCATCGACGCGGAGGTGGCGCAGGCCGGCGTGTACGTGCTGCGCACGGTGAGCCAGACGTCGCACCGCGTGCTGATGGACGGCGCCCCCGTGCTGGAGCGCCGCGACTGGGCGCGCACTGCGTCCACGGTGAGCGTGCGAGCGATGGAGCTCCCCGCCGGCAAGCACCGCTTCGTGGTGAAGATGTCCCGCGACAACACGCAGGGCGGCCTCTCCTTCGCGCTGCTGAAGGCGGACGGAAGCCCCTCCGGCGCGCGCCTCACCGCCGCCACCGGGCCCGCGCCGCGCTGGAACGCGAGCGCCCCGGGCGAGGTGGAGGCCCCGGACATGTACCCGGGCGCGGAGGACGTGGCCCAGGCGCTCCAGGGCGAGGCTGGCGAAACGCTGAGCAACTTCCTGGCGGTGCGCGACGGCCTGGCGCGAGACCTGGACGGCACCCACCGGCTGATGGCGAAGCTGGAGGCGACGACGCCCGCGCTGCTCACCCTGCGCGCGGAGCAGGCCGCGCAGGACCGCGGCATCCCGTCCAAGGTGGCGCGAGGCCGGGCCACGCGAGACCTGGAGGCGGCGCTGGCGAAGGACCCGGGCAACGTGGCCGCGCTGCTCTTGCGCGCGGACCTCTTCCTGGATGACGGCCAGCCGGCCACGGCGTTGGACACGCTGAAGACGGCGCGCGACGCGGTGAAGCCCGCGGGCTTCCCGGTGCACATCCTCCAGGCCCGCGCCGCGCTGGCGCTGGACGTGGACGCGCAGGCGGAGGTGGCCCTGGCCTCGGCGCTGGAAGCCCAGCCGGGCCTGTGCGAGGCGCTGGGGTTGCAGTCCTCGCTGGCGCGCCGTCGTGACGCGGTGACCCGCACCGACGAGCTGGTGAAGGCCCAGGAGGGCTGCCCCGGCGCGGACGCGCGGCGGGTGGACCACCTGCGCACGCGCGGCGACCTGGACGGCGCGGCCAAGGGCTACACGCAGCTGCTCGCGCAGGACCCGGACAACCTCACCACCGCCGCGGCGCTCTCCGGCGTCTACGTGAGCCAGCGCCGCTACGACGACGCGGCGAAGGTGCTCCAGGCGCAGGCCGCCGTGTGGCCGCGCAACGCCGAAATCCTCAAGCGGCTGGCGGACGTGCGCGAGTACGCGGGCCAGGGCGCGGAGGCGCTGAAGCTGCGCGAGCAGGCGCTGAAGCTGGACGGCACGGACCTGTCGCTGCGCCGCGCGGTGGAGCGCGCCAAGACGGGCAAGGAGGTGCTGGCGGCGTACGCCATCGACGGCAAGGAGGCGCTCAAGGCCTACGAGGCGGCGCCCGTCACCGGCGGCAGCGCGGCGGCGTACGTGCTGGACGCGGCGGCGGTGCAGGTCTACCCGGACGGCTCGATCGTCAACCGCATCCACACCATCCAGAAGGCGCTGGAGCAGTCGGGCGTGCAGGAGATCGCGGAGGCGAACATCCCCCGCGGCGCCCAGGTGCTGGCGCTGCGCACGCTCAAGGCGGACGGCCGCGTGCTGGAGCCGGAGAACATCGAGGGCAAGGACACCATGAGCCTGCCCGGCGTGCAGGTCGGTGACTCCGTGGAGGTGGAGTACCTGCTGCCCGAAAGCGACCGCGGCCCCGCGCAGCCGGGCTTCACCGCGTCCGCGTTCTACTTCCAGATCGCCAACCAGCCGAACGCGTGGAGCACGTACACGGTGGTCGCGCCCAAGGGCAGCGGCATGAAGGTGGACGCGCACGGCATGAAGGCGCCGCCGCCGGAGGTGAAGGGCGACGTGGAGGTGTTCCACTACGACGCGCGCCGCGTGCCGCCGTTCATCCCGGAGCCGGACGCGCCGCCCTCTGGCAACGAGTACCTGCCCTTCGTGATGGTGGGCGCGGGCGAGACGGGCAACGACGGCCTGGCGCGCGTGTATGGCGACGCGTTCCAGGACCGGTGGATCCGCACCTCGGAGGTGGAGGCGTTCGCGCGCCAGGCCACCGAGGGCAAGAAGGGCCTGGAGGCGGTGAAGGCGCTGCACTCCGCGGTGATGAAGCGCTTCTCCGGCCGCGACGCGAGCCTGGCGCAGTCCGCGGCCTCCACGGTGGCGCAGGACCGCGGCAGCCGGCTCACCGTGATGAAGGCGGGCCTGGAGACGCTGGGCATCCCGTCGCGCGTCGCGGCGATTCGCACCTTCAACACCGACCCGTCGCCGTACCTCTTCCCGGCGGACGCGCTGCTGCCCTACGCGGCGCTGCGCGTGGAGGTGCCGGGTGAGCAGCCGGTGTGGCTGGACACGTCCGTGCGCTACGGCCCCTTCGGCGAATTGCCGGAGACCGCCACGGGCGAGCGCGAGGCGTACCTGCTGCCGGAGCCGGGCAAGCCCCTGCAGAAGGTGAAGACGCCGCCGCTCAAGCCGCGCACGGGCAAGGACGTGAAGCTCACGCTGGAGCTGGGCGCCGACGGCAGCCTCAAGGGCCAGGGCGAGGAGGTCTACTCCGGCTTCGAGGCCGCTCAAATCGCCGAGGCCTTCGAGCAGCTCTCCGCGGAGAGCCGCAACCAGGCGCTGCAGGGCGCGGTGGCGCGCTACTTCGGCGGCGCGGAGCTGTCGTCCGTGAAGCTGGAGCACGAGGAGGCCGTGGGCGCGCCCTTCGTGCTGCGCTACGCGTTCACCGTGCCGCGCTTCGGGCGCATGGAGGGCGACAGCCGCATGGCGCTGGGCCCCCTCACCTTCCCCGCCCTGCTGGGCCGGCGCTACGTGCAGCTGTCCACGCGCACCACGCCGCTCTACATCGACGACACGGAGGCCAGCCGCACCAACGTCTCGGTCACCCTGCCCCAGGGCTGGAAGCTCAGCGACCCGCAGACGGGCCTGAAGGTGGACAGCCAGTTCGGCCACTACACCCGGTCGGAGAAGCAGGATGGACGCACGCTCAGCATCTCGGAGTCCTTCAACCTGCCCCGCGCCCGCGTCAGCCCGGCGGAGTACGAGAAGTTCTCCGGCTTCGCCGGTGACGTGGACCTGCTCCAGGTGCGCGAGCTGTTCCTCGTGAAGCAGTAGTCCTCGAGCCGCTTCCGCGCACCCGTCAGGGGTGCGCGGAGCCGGACCCGGTTGCCCTCCTAGGGCTGCTGGAAGATGGCGACGGTGGGCGTGCCGTCCTCGCTGATGTAGCCGCGATACATGCCGCTGGAGTTGAAGGGCATGGCCACGTGGCCCTGGCGGTCCATGGCGATGACGCCGCCCTCGCCGCCGGCCTTCACCAGCACATCGTTGATGACGTAGCTGGCGGCCTCCGGCAGCGGGAGGTCCTGGTACTCGACGCGGGCGCAGATGTCGCGCGCCACCGTGTAGCGGATGAAGAACTCGCCGTGGCCCGTGGCGGAGACGGCGCAGCGCTCATCCGCGTAGGTGCCCGCGCCGATGATGGGAGCGTCCCCCACCCGGCCGAAGCGCTTGTTGGTCATGCCGCCCGTGGACGTGCCCGCCGCGAGGTTGCCTTCCATGTCCAACGCCACCGCGCCCACCGTGCCGAACTTGTGGTCCCCCGTGATGGGGTCCACGCCCGGCGTCAGCGATGAGCCGGGCTGCGGCTGCGCGGGCGTCGTGGGCTGGCCCGGCGGCGGCGCCGATGCGGGCGGCTGCGCGGGTGTCACCGGCTGTCCGGGCGTCGCAGGCGACGTGCGTTGTGCGGGCGGCTGGCCCGGTGCGGAAGGCTGCCCGGGCGTCGCAGGCGACGTGCCTTGTGCGGGCGGATGCGCGGGCGTCAGCGGCTGTCCGGGCGTTGCGGGCGATGTGCCTTGTGCGGGCGGATGGCCCGGTGCGGAGGGCTGCCCGGGCGTCGCGGGCGACAGGCCCTGCGTGGACGGCTGACCCTGTTCCGCGGGCGGAGCCCCCTTCGCGCGCTCCTGCTCCAGCGCGCGCTGAAGGCCCTGCCAGCGCTCCTCCGTGTAGAAGTACTTCGCGTCCACCAGGGGCATGCCCTGCGACTGCGCGAAGGCCTCCGCCCCGTCGCCCACCATCATCACGTGCGGCGACTTCTCCATCACCAGCCGAGCCAGGTCGATGGGGTTCTGGATGTGGTGCACACCGGCCACCGCGCCGGCCATGCGCGTCTTGCCGTCCATCACCGCCGCGTCCAGTTCGTTCACGCCGTCGTGGTTGAACACCGCGCCCTTGCCGGCGTTGAAGTACGGCGAGTCCTCCATCACGCGGATGGCCGCCGTCACCGCGTCCATGCTGCGGCCGCCCTTCGCAAGCACCGCGTGCCCCGCCTGGAGCGCTTGCGTGAGCGCGGCGCGCATCGCGGCCTCGCGCTCCGGGGTCAGGTTCTCGCGCGAAATCACGCCCGCGCCGCCATGGATGACCAGCCCCCACTTCGGCTTCACGCGCGGCGGCTCGTCCGTGCGCAAGGCCGCCTCGTCGCGCGCGGCGCCCGCATGCGACGACGTGGCGCAGCCCAGCGGGGCCAGCAGCAGCGCGGTGCTCGCGAGCAGGCCGCGGTGCATCCGTGAAGAAAACGAGGGGGACATGCCGTGCGCCTCCAAAAGGGGGCCCGCGTTCAGGCGGACTGCCTTCGTCGTAAAGCCGTTCCCCCAAGGCGTCCAGCGCCGCCGCATGCCGCGCCGCACCACCCCGCGAGAAGGCATCACCCCAGGCGCCTGCCTGTCCGCCTGCCCTCCGCTTCCCCTCCCGGAAGGGCATGACCACTGTGCAGGTTCGGGTTGTAGGGCATGCCCGGACATCGCGACATCGGGAGGACAGGGCAATGAAGAAGCTGAAGGGGATGCGAGTGGCCGTGCTGGCGGCGGATGGCTTCGAGCAGGTGGAGCTGACGCGACCGGTGAAGCGCCTGGAGCGAGAAGGCGCACGCGTCACCGTGGTCTCCCTTCACAAGGGCCGCATCCGGGGCATGAACCTGCTGGTGCCCGGCCGCAAGGTGCGCGTGGACGCCACGCTGCGCGACGTGAAGGCCGCGGACTTCGACGCGCTGCTCCTGCCCGGCGGCTTCATGAACCCGGACTTCCTCCGGCAGAGCGCCCTGGCACTGGACTTCGTGAAGGACGCGGACCTGTTGGACCAACCCATCGCGGTCATCTGTCACGGGCCGTGGCTGCTCGCGTCGGCGGGGCTGCTGGAGGGCCGGCACCTGACGTCCTGGCCGGGCATCCGCAACGACATGGAGAACGCGGGCGCGCACTGGACGGACGAGCCCGTGGTGCGCGACAGCAACTGGGTGTCCAGCCGGGGGCCGCACGACCTGCTCGCCTTCGAGCACGCGATGGTGGAGCTCTTCGCGGAGCGCATGTCGCCCGCCATCGCCCGCCGCTCCACCGCGGAAGCCGCGCCACGCTGGCCCCGCTGGCTCGCGGGTGGGCTCGCCGCCGCGGCCACGCTGGGCCTGGTCGCGCGCGGACGGAAGGCCCTGGTCTAGCGACGAGCGCTCACATCCAACCCAGCTGGAGCCGCGCCACGTCCGACATGCGGCTCTGGTCCCACTGCGGTTCCCACACCAGCTCCACGTGGGCTTCCTTCACGCCGGGCAGCGAGGACACCTTGGAGCGCACGTCCTCCACCAGCACCTGCCCCATGCCGCAGCCGGGCGCCGTCAGCGTCATCTCGATGTCCACGCGCTGACCGCCTTCGTCCAGCGGCGTGGCCTTGCACGTGTACACCAGCCCCAGCTCCACGATGTTCACCGGGATCTCCGGGTCGTAGACCGTGCGGAGCTGCTCCCAGACCTGCTCCTCGTGGAACTCGCCGGGCGTGACGCTCTCATCGGTCGTCTTCGCCTTGGCGGCGTACTCCTCGCCCAGCACCTCCGCGTTCTTCTCGTCGATGCGGAACAGCTGGCCGTACGGATCCTGCACCGTGACGTTGCCGCCCAGCGTCTGCACCACCGTCAACTCCGAGCCCGCCGGCAGCAACACCTTGTCCCCGCTGGGGATGAGCATCGCGTCCACGTCGCGCTCGATGACCGTCATCGCGCCTCGCATGACCCCTCCCTACTCCGTCGACACCGACGTGGAGCGGCCATCCAGCGCCGCGTTCAGCGTGTGCCACGCCAGGCTCGCGCACTTCACCCGGGCCGGGAACTCGCTCACGCCCGACAGCACCGCGAGCTTGCCCAGCGACTCCACGTCCACCTTGTCCGGCCCTTCGGTCACCAGCGTGTGCACGCGCTCGAAGAGGGCCTGCGCCTCTTCCCGCGTCTTGTCCTTCACCGCGCCCGTCATCAGCGACGCGGACGCCTTGGAGATGGCGCACCCCTGGCCCTGGAAGCCGATGTCGCGGATGACGCCGTCCTCCAGCTTGAGCGTCACGGAGAGCTGGTCGCCGCACAGCGGGTTGTAGCCCTCCGCCGCGCAGGTGGCGCCCTCCACCACCCGGAAGTTGCGCGGGCGCTTGGAGTGCTCCAGCACCACCTCCTGGTACAGGTCCTTGAGGTCCGAGCTCACGCGAACACCTCCTTCACCTTGTGCAGGCCCTTCACCAGCGCGTCCACGTCCTCACGCGTGTTGTAGAGCGCCAGCGACGCGCGCGCCGTGGCCGCCACCCCGAAGCGCTGCATCAGCGGCTGGGCGCAGTGGTGCCCCGTGCGGATGCAGATGCCCTCCTGGTCCAGGATGGTGCCCACGTCGTGCGGGTGGACGTCCTCCAGCGTGAAGGACAACACGCCCGTCTTGTGCGGCGCCGTGCCCACCAGCTTGAGCCCCGGAATCGACTGGAGCGCGTCCGTCGCGTACGCGAGCAGCCACTGGTCGTGCTGGGACACGTTCTCCATGCCCACGGCCTCCAGGTACCGGATGGCCGCGGCCAGCCCCACCGCGCCCGCCATGTCCGGCGTGCCCGCCTCGAAGCGGTGCGGCACGCGGTTGTAGACGGTCTTCTCCATCGTCACGGAGAGGATCATGTCCCCACCGCCCTGGTACGGCGGCAGCGACTCCAGCATGGCCAGCTTGCCGTACAGCACGCCGATGCCCGTGGGCCCGAAGAGCTTGTGCCCGCTGAAGGCGTAGAAGTCACAGCCCAGGTCCTGCACGTCCACCGGGAAGTGCGTCACCGACTGCGCCCCGTCCACCAGCACCGGGATGTTCTTCGCGTGCGCCTTCGCCACCAGCTCCTTGATGGGATTCACGGAGCCCAGCGCGTTGGACACGTGCGTAATCGCCAGCAGGCGGGTCTTCTCCGTGAGCAGCGCGTCCACGGTGTCCATGCGCAGCTCGCCGCGCTCGTCCACGGGAATCACGCGCAGCTTCGCGCCCGCCGCGTCGCACACCATCTGCCAGGGCACGATGTTGGAGTGGTGCTCCATGGCGGAGATGAGCACCTCGTCGCCCGGGCCCACGTGCTTGCGGCCGTAGGTGGCGGCCACCAGGTTGATGGCCTCCGTGGTGCCGCGCACGAAGATGACCTCGCGCACGTCCTTGGCGTGGATGAAGCGGCGCACCGTCTCGCGCGCGTCCTCGAAGGCCTGCGTGGCGCGCTCGGAGAGGATGTGCACGCCCCGGTGCACGTTCGCGTTGTCGTGCGTGTAGTAGCGCGTGATGGCGTCCAGCACCGCCTGCGGCTTCTGCCCCGTGGCGGCGCTGTCCAGGTACACCAGCGGCCGGCCCCGCACCTCCTGCCGGAGGATGGGGAAGTCCGCGCGCACTCGCGCCAGGTCGAATCCAGGGCCGCTCATCCCATCACCTCCGCCGAACCCGGCAGCTTCTCCGCGAGCAACGCCTCCACCCGCGCGCGCACCGGACCCTCCGGTACCGCGCGCACCAGCTCGCTGGCGAAGGCCTGCGTCAGAATCCGCTCCGCCTCCACCTTCGGGATGCCGCGCGAGCGCAGGTAGAACAGCGCGTTGTCATCCAACCGGCCCACCGCCGTGCCGTGGGCGCACTTCACGTCGTCCGCGAAGATCTCCAGCTGCGGCCGGGCGTCCACCTGCGCGCCCTCGGAGAGCAGCAGGTTGCGGCTCTGCTGGCTGGCGTCCGTCTTCTGCGCGTCCTCACGCACGCGGATCTTCCCGTGGAAGGTGCCGCGCGCGCGGTCGTCCAGCACGCCCTTGTAGAGCTCACGGCTGGAGCAGTGCGGCACCGCGTGGTCCAGGTCCGTGCGGTTGTCCAGGTGCTGCGTGCCCCGGCCCACGAACAGGCCGTTGAGCACGCACTCGCCGCCCTCGCCCGCGAAGGCCGCGTGCACTTCATTGCGAGCCAGCGCACCGCCAAACGAGAACGCGTGCGACTGGAAGCGGCTGTCGCGCCCCTGCCGCGAGTACAGCCCGCCCAGGTGCAGCGCGGTGTCACCCTCCGCCTGGAGCTTGAAGTGGCGCAGGCTGGCGTTGTCTCCCAGCGACACCTCCGTCACCGCGTTGGTGAACGTCGCGCCCGAGCCCAGGCTCGCGTACGTCTCCACCAGCGTGGCCTCGCTGCCTTCGCCCGCCACCACGACGATGCGCGGACTGGCCAGCACCGGCCCGTCGCCGCCGCGCGCGAGGAACAGCAACTGCACCGGCACCTCGCTCAGGGCGCGAGGCGCGAGCGTGAGCAGCGCGCCCTCTTCCAGCAGCGCCGCGTTGAGCGACGTGAAGGCATGCGCCGACGGCCGAGCGCGCTGGCCCAGCGTCTCCTGCAACAGCGCCCCGTCCTCGCGCAGCGCCTGCGACAGCGGCTTGAGCACCACACCGCGCGGCAGCCCCGCGAGCACCGACAGCGCCGGCACGAATCTCCCATCCACGAACACGAGCCGGGGACCGGGCAGCGCCAGCCGCGCCACCGCCTGCGCCACGTCCTCGCCCACGGACACGTCCCGCACGGGCTGGAACGGATGCGACGACAGCGTGGCCACGGGCGTGTACTTCCACTCCTCGTCCTTGGACGTGGGCAGGCCGCGCGCCTGGAACTGGCTCAAGCCCTCCTCACGCAGCGCCTGGAGCCACGCAGGGACATCCGCGCGCGCCTGGAAGGCCCGGGCCACGTCCACGTAGTGGGACGCGCTCATGGCCGAGCCTCCTTCGCCTTACCGGCCCCCTCCCCGCCAATCCAGCCGTAGCCCTTCTCCTCCAGCTCCAGCGCCAGCTCGCGTCCCCCCGAGCGCACGATGCGGCCCGCCGACATCACGTGCACATGGTCCGGCACGATGTAGTCCAGCAGCCGCTGGTAGTGCGTAATCATCACGATCGCCCGGTCCTTCGCGCGCAGCGCGTTCACGCCACCCGCGACGATGCGCAGCGCATCGATGTCCAGGCCCGAGTCCGTCTCATCCAGCAGCGCCAGCCGGGGCTGGAGCACCGCCATCTGGAAGATCTCGTTGCGCTTCTTCTCTCCGCCGGAGAAGCCCTCGTTCACGGAGCGGTTCATGAACGCCGCGTCCAACTGCACGAGCTTCGCCTTCTCCTTGGCCAGGGAGAGGAAGTCCATCGCGTCCAGCTCCTCCTCGCCCTTGGCGCGGCGCTGCGCGTTGAGCGCCGTGCGCAGGAAGTGCAGGTTGCCCACGCCGGGAATCTCCACCGGGTACTGGAACCCCAGGAACACGCCCGCCTTCGCGCGCTCCTCCGGCGGCGTGCCCAGCAAATCCTTGCCGTCGAAGCGCACGGTGCCCTTCGTCACTTCGTACGTCTCACGCCCCGCCAGCACGCTCGCGAGCGTGCTCTTGCCGGAGCCGTTGGGCCCCATGATGGCGTGCACCTCGCCGGCGCCCACCTCCAGGTTGATGCCCTTCAGGATGTCCTTGCCGCCCACGCGGGCATGCAGGTCCTGGATGCTCAACAACGACGCCATCACCCCACGCTCCCTTCCAGACTCACGCCCAGCAGCTTCTGCGCCTCCACGGCGAACTCCATGGGCAGCTCCTTGAAGACCTGCCGGCAGAAGCCGTTCACGATCATCGACACCGCGTCCTCCTGCGAGATGCCGCGCTGCCGGCAGTAGAAGAGCTGGTCCTCGCCAATCTTCGACGTGGACGCTTCGTGCTCCACCTGCGCGGTCGCGTTCTTCACCTCGATGTACGGCAGCGTGTGGGCGCCGCACTCGTCGCCGAGCAACAGCGAATCGCATTGCGTGTAGTTGCGTGCGTTCGCCGCGCTCTTGAGCATCTTCACCTGGCCCCGGTACGTGTTCTGCCCGCGG
The DNA here is from genome assembly GCF_009909105.1 of Corallococcus exiguus. Lineage (NCBI taxonomy): Bacteria > Pseudomonadati > Myxococcota > Myxococcia > Myxococcales > Myxococcaceae > Corallococcus > Corallococcus exiguus. Next base: position 1,218,133 of record NZ_JAAAPK010000001.1, on the reverse strand, counting down.
CCGGCGGAGATGCCCTTGGACACGATGGTGGACCGGGTGTTCTTCCCGATGTGCACCATCTTCGTGCCCGTGTCCGCCTGCTGCCGGTGGTTGGTGAGCGCCACCGAGTAGAACTCGCCCACCGAGTCATCCCCCTTGAGGATGACGCTGGGGTACTTCCACGTAATCGCCGAACCCGTCTCCACCTGGGTCCACGAAATCTTGGCGCGCTGGTGCGCGATGCCGCGCTTGGTGACGAAGTTGTAGATGCCGCCGCGCCCTTCCGCGTCACCCGGGTACCAGTTCTGCACCGTGCTGTACTTGATGGACGCGCCATCCAGCGCCACCAGCTCCACCACCGCCGCGTGCAGCTGGTTGGTGTCGCGCATGGGCGCGGTGCAGCCCTCCAGGTAGCTCACGGAGGCGCCTTCATCCGCGATGAGCAGCGTGCGCTCGAACTGGCCCGTGTCCGCCGCGTTGATGCGGAAGTACGTGGACAGCTCCATGGGGCACTTCACGCCCTTGGGCACGTAGCAGAACGAGCCGTCGCTGAAGACCGCGGAGTTGAGCGCCGCGAAGAAGTTGTCGGAGAAGGGCACCACCGTGCCCAGGTAGCGCTCCACCAGCTCCGGGTGCTCGCGCACCGCTTCGGAGAACGAGCAGAAGATGACGCCCGCCTTGTAGAGCTTCTCCCGGAACGTCGTAGCCACCGACACGGAGTCGAAGACGGCATCCACCGCCACGTTCTGCAGGCGCTTCTGCTCCTCCAGCGGGATGCCCAGCTTCTCGTAGGTGCGGAGGATTTCCGGGTCGACCTCCGACAGGCTGTCCTTCTTCGGCTTCTGCTTCGGCGCCGAGTAGTAGCGGATGGCCTGGTAGTCGATGGGGTTGTACTTCACCGCCTGCCACGACGGCTCCTTCAGCGTGAGCCAGTGGCGGTACGCCTTCAGGCGCCACTCCAGCATGAAGGCCGGCTCGTTCTTCTTCGCGGACAGGACGCGGATGACGTCCTCGTCCAGGCCGGGCGGCAGCGTGTCCGACTCCACCTGGGTGACGAAGCCCGCCTGGTAGCCCTTGCGGGTGAGTTCCTGGATGGTTTCGGTGGTGCTCATGAGCGGACTCCCGTGACGGAAGCGGGAGCGCTGATGGACGCCGGCAGGCCCAGGCCCACCAGCCGCTCCGGCATGCGGGGCGCGGGCGCGCGCAGGTCCGCGAGCGTCAGCTTCCCCAGCGCTTCCTGGATGGCCTGGTTGATGAGGCGCCAGTGGCCTCGCACCTGGCAGACGGATTCCAGCTCGCAGGGGCCCGCGGGCTTGCCCTGGTGCTGGCCACACTCCGTGAGGGACACCGGCCCCTCCAGCGCGGACACCAGCTCCGCCAGCGAGATGGCCTCCGCCGGACGCGCCAGGCCGTAGCCGCCATTCGCCCCCCGGTGCGACACCACCAGCCCCGCCTGCAACAGGCCCTTCAGGACCTTGCTCGCGGACGGAAGGGCGACATGCGTGCGCGCCGCCAGCTCTCGCGTGGTGCGGGTTTCCCCGTCCGCGCGCGCCAGCTCGGTCATCAGCACGATGCCGTAGTCGGTCATCTTGCTCATCCGGAGCATGTAGGGGTGTCTCCTGTGGCTGTCCGCGGGCCCGATGCCCGCGACGGCCTCTTATGTAATGTGGACCTGTTCAGTCCACATTCAAATCCAGAGCGCTTCCCTGCCCGTTACGTCGGGTGTGGGTTCGCCGCACTCCACCGAGCAAGCTAGGGTGGAGCCGTCCGCTTTTTGAGTCCGTCTCCCCCCGAGGAGCCCCACCGATGCGCCGTTCCCTCCCCCTCCTGCTCACCGCGCTGGCCCTGGCCCTGGTGGGTTGTGAGAAGAAGTCCGCCCCGGCCCCCGCGCCCGCGCCCGCCACGCAAGAGGGTGGCGCCACGGCCGCTCCGCCGGGACCTCCGCCGGCGGGCAGCATCCTCATTGGCGAGGTGGGCAGCCTCACCGGCTCCGAGGCCACCTTCGGCATCTCCGCGCGCAACGGCATCGACCTGGCGCTGCAGGAGGCCAACGCCGCGGGCGGCGTGCGCGGCCAGAAGCTGGTGGTGCGCGTCTACGACAGCCAGGGCCGGCCGGAGGAAGGCGCCCAGGCCGCCACGCGCCTCATCGCGCAGGACAAGGTGGTGGCGCTGCTGGGTGAAGCCGCGTCGTCCGTGTCCATGGCCATGGCGGACAAGGCGCAGGCGGGGAAGGTGCCCATGATTACGCCCACCTCCACCAGCCCGGAGGTGACGAAGAGGGGCGACTACATCTTCCGCGTCTGCTTCATCGACCCGTTCCAGGGCCTGGTGATGGCGAAGTTCGCGCGGGAGAACCTGAAGCTGTCCAAGGTCGCGGTGCTCACCGACAACAAGAGCGCCTTCTCCGTGGGGCTGGCGGAGGTCTTCAACCAGAAGTTCAAGGAGTTCGGCGGCACCATCGTCGGCAACGAGAGCTACTCCAAGGGCGACACGGACTTCCGCGCGCAGCTCACGTCCATCAAGAACCTGAAGCCGGAGGCGGTGTTCGTCCCGGGCTACTACACGGACGTGGGCATCATCGCGAGGCAGGCGCGTGAGGTGGGCCTGCGCGTGCCGCTGCTGGGCGGTGACGGCTGGGACTCCGACAAGCTGTACGAGCTGGGCGGCTCCGCGCTGGAGGGCAGCTACTTCTCCAACCACTACTCGCCGGACAACCCGGACCCCGTCGTGCAGAACTTCCTGAAGACGTACAAGGCCGCTTACGGCAGCGTGCCGGACAGCGTGGCGGTGCTGGCGTACGACGCCGCGCGCCTGCTGGTGGATGCGATGAAGCGCGCGCCGGACACTTCGGGCCCCGCGCTGCGAGATGCCATCGCGTCCACGAAGGACTTCCCGGGCGTGGCGGGCACCATCAACCTGGACGCCAACCGCGACGCGGTGAAGCAGGCCGTGGTGATGAAGGTGGAGGGCGGCAAGGCGGTGTTCGTCACCACCGTGAAGCCCTGAGCCGCTTCCGGCCGCCCGTCCCCGGCGTCAGGGGATGGGCGACTGGATGATGTAGTAGATGGACTGGAAGTAGGTGTTGAGGGCCCGCAGCAACTGGACGAGGAACGGCCAGCTCATCACGGTGAAGCCGAAGAACGCCGCCGTGATGACGCCGTACTCCGACATGGCCTGGCCACGCTGGAGGGCCTGCTTCAGGCTAGTGCGCGTCTTCTTCACCGGGCGCCTCCATCTTCGTGTCGCCGCCGCCCTTCTTTCCCGTGCGGCACTGGTTCATGCACTTGTCGCGCGCCTGGCCGGCGACCTTCATGCAGTAGGGGATGGCGTTCTTCGCCTTCTCCTTGCAGACCTTCTCGAACTTCGCCTTGTCGTCCGCGCAGCGGCGCTCGCAGCTGGGGCCAGCGGCGAAGGCCTGCGGGGCCCACAGCAGCGCGCCCACGCTCAGGGACAGGGCCAGGACCGGGTTCTTGAAACGCTTCATCACTCGTCACTCTCCGCGCGCCGGGTTCACGGCGCGGCCTGGGCCCGCATCAGGGACAGGTGGAAGTCCACCGACTGCTGCGCGGCAGGTTGTCTCAAGGTGGCCTGTCCGCGCAGCCCCGTGCGCGTCAGGCTCAGCTGGGTCTCCTGGAAGCCCTCCTCTTCACGGGCCTCCGTCACGCTCCAGCCCTGGTCGCGCAGCTGCGCGCGGTAGGCCTGCTCCGCTTCGGAGAGCGTGGTGTCAGGCACCCGGCCCGACACGGTGATGCTGGTGGCGCCCTCCATCCGCAGGGACAGGGACGCCACGTCCTGAAGGCCCCGGGGCACCGGGACGCCCGAGGGCACCCGGCCGGCGCGCTCCAGGTAGTTGCGCATGCGCGCCGAGGAGACGAAGACCAGGGTTTCGCCCCCCTGGTGCAGCGTGGACATCAGCCGCACCTCGTCATCCTTCGGGACCCAGTAACCCACGTAGCCGGCGTTGTCGTTGAAGCGCACGCCCACGACGGGCAGGCCCTCGTCCAGGATGACCTTGCGGTAGTGCTGCAGCACCTGGTCCGACGAGTCCTGCGTGGAGAACCACGCCACCGCGATGGGCGTGTCCGGCCCCAGGTAGTCCGCAGCCAGCGCCTCCGGGCGTCCGGCCTTGGGATAGGGCGGGAAGTACGTCAGCGTGCGGGCCAGGATGGCCTCGTCCCGCTTGGAGCGCGTGGGGCCGGTCTGCGCCGCCGTCGCCTCCTGGTCCAGTTCGTCCGCGGCGGCCTCCGCCCGCTCCAGCTCCGAACGGGCGCCCCCGTAGCGCGCCTCCTCCATGCCCATGCCGATGAGGATGCCCGCCACCGCCACCGTCACCAGCACCGACGCGGTGCGGAAGGCGGGATGCGCGGTCAGCTTCTTCAGCACGACTCCGGATCCTTGCACCCCATGTACCACTCACCCCGCTGCCCGTGCTTATAGGTGTTCTGGTTCTTGTCGTTGTCCCAGTCACGCCACTCCTGGTTGAAGTAGCGGGTGCTGCCCTCCTGGTCCACGGTGTTGGCCGGGGTCTGCATGTTGGCCAGGTGCGGGTGGATGGACACGTACGGGTTGTTGGGCGAGTCCTCGAACATGAAGAGCATGGCGCCGTCCAGCAGCTCGTCCGTCAGCGCGCTGCGGAAGTCCATCATGCCGCTCTTCATCGTCGAGGCGCCGGTGACGTTCGAGTACACGTAGTCCACGCGCTCGTAGAACTCACCGCTGGAATCCGACGGGGAGATGTCCGCGTCCTCCGTCAGCGCCCAGGTGTCGGTGATGATGCTCATGCGCTGTTCCTTGAGGAAGTACGCATTGCCGCCCACGCCGGTGTCGCCCGTGCCCTGCTGCGCGTTCGAGTGGATGTCCCCCTCGCCCTTCCAGTTCTTCTTGGTCAGCGCCACGTTCTTGCTGAACTCCGGAAGGAACTGCTCGGGCAGCAGGTAGTTCTCCACCACCGCGCGGGCGGAGCATTCGATGTAGCCGCCGTTGGTGAACTGGCCCTGGTACTGGCCGGCCAGACCGCCCAGCGACGCCGCGCCGGTGTCCGGCGCCTCGCACGTCACCTGCTTGGCCTTGTCGTTCATCCAGCACACGTGGGCGACGACCGCCAGGTGGTGGTCCAGGTCCTCGCAGTCCGCGTAGTTGCTGCCGGACATGGCGTCCGGCCGGTCGATACCGGACTCGTGGTCGCAGTAGGTGAGGCGGGCGTTGTGCTGCACGTTGGAGCTGCCGCCCTGGGGGCCGCTGCCGCCGCCGCCGCTCTGCTTGAGCGCCTTGGTGTAGTCCTGCGTGGTGAAGTCCCAGATGGTCGTCACCGCGGCCTCCTGGGCATCCAGCGAGTAGCGCAGGAGGTCGTCCAGGAAGAGCGCGTACATGAAGATGGGGATGAGGACGATCATCGAGAGCGCCATCTCCACGGAGGCGGCGCCCCGGACGCGGCGGCTCTGCGGGTGCACGGCGCTCATAGGGCCAGGTCCTTGGCGCCCGCGAGGTCCGCCGCGTCGCTGTTGCCGGCGCGGTTGAGCACGCGCGAGGCTTCCTGCGCGGTGAACGGGTGCAGCTTCACGCGCCAGTAGGGGTTGAAGAGGCCCGGGGCCTCCTTCCAGCCGTTGGGGCCCAGGCGGTGGTAGTAGACGAGCGCCTTGGAGAGCGCCGCGCCTTCGCCGGGCGCCAGCTGCAGCTTTCCGTCGCCCTGGGCGCCGTGCGTGAGCGTGAAGGAGCCGGTGTCGTTGAGCTCCCACGGCGCCTTCTTCGGGTCACCCACGAAGAACTGCTTGGTGACGTAGCTGTAGACGTGCGGCTGGCCCCAGTCCGTGTCCGGGTTGTCGTCCGCGCGGAACTTCATGAAGCAGTTGCCGCTGGCCGTGCAGGACATCAGGTCCTTGGTGTTGATGCCCTTGAACTCGTCGTGCTGGCCGCTGTGGGCGCCGGAGGGCTCGTGGCTGCCGCCGTTCTCGCTGCTCTCCACCACGGCCTTGTACGTGCCCACGCCGAAGCCGTGGCGCCACTGCGACAGGAGGGTGCCGTGCTCGTCCGCGACCACGACCTTGCCCTCGTTGCCGGTGACCTGGCCGGGGCCGTGGATGTTGCTCTTCGTCTGCGCGACCTTGGCCGTGCCCTGGTGGCCCATGATGACGTGCGTGCCCTCACCCGGGATGTCCTTGAGCAGGTCCTTGATGAAGTCGCTTTTGAAGTAGGTGGGCAGCCCGTTCATGATGACGGGCAGGCTGCGGTTGGCGGCCCAGCTGGGGCGAGAGGCGTTGGAGATCTCCGTCATCACCTGGGCGCGGGCCTTGTTGCTGGAGTTGGCGCGCGAGCAGTTCATGCCATCCACCGCGCAGTCGAACTCCTCGCCGTTGAGCCCGCCCACGGACGAGTCGAGCGAGTTGGCGCCGGGGACGTTGTAGTCGGTCAGGTTCGACAGGTTCGCGGACTGTCCACCGCGCACGGCGCTGCGCGCCTTGCTGTGGGCGGACTTCTGCGAGTCATGGATGCTGTTCGCCATCTTGTTCAGGTCTTGGATGACCTTGTTGAACTTGTCCTCCACGTCCTTGACCTTGGAGTCGTAGTCGCTGGCCTTGGAGCTGTAGTCCATGGCGATCATCAGCGCTTCAATCGCGTCGAAGCAGTGCTGGAAGTTGTAGGGCGGGCACTGCGCCACCTCCAGGGCCGCGACGATGAAGAAGCTCATCTGCCCGGCGCGCATCATGTCGCCGGTGGCGCTGGCGGCGGCCATGTACGCGTGCGCGGACGTCATCCCCACGTAGGAGGACGCGATGGCCCGGTTGCTGGCCGCGTAGTAGTTGAGCGCGCGCGCCTCCACGACGCCCATGGAGTATGCGAGCGCGTCGCTGTGCTGCTGCAGGCTCATCTTCTCCCGCAGGGCGTGGCTCAGGTTGAAGCTCAGCGTCGTCATCAACGCGAGCAGGAGGAACGACAGACACGCGAGCACCAGGGCCTGGCCCCGGTGGCGGCGCTTGGGCCGGGAGGCGGACCTCACGGTTCGAACGGGAAGATGCATTCGTTCTCCTCCGGAAGTTCCTTCTGGGTGAGGTAGATGTTGGAGTGCATCCGCATGATGTACGTGGCGCGGATGGGCAGGATGTAGAGCTTGTTGTCCGCCGCGGAGTCGTACTTGGACATCTTCTTGACGATGAACTCGTCGCGGTCCGAGTCCTTGCCCAGGCGCAAGACGTACGGCAGGTCCCGGCCGCGCGCGATGTTGTAGATGACCATGTCCGCGAACGGGATGGGCATGCGGTAGTTGAACGTCACCTGCACGCTCAGCTTGGTGCGCAGGCTGTCCGCCCAGCCGCCTTCTCCGGAGGCGACCTTCGGATCATCGAAGTCCATCTCCTTGTTGCCGTGGGAGCCGGAGCCCATGTTCCCCTTGAGGGGGCCGCAGATGGTGACCTCCGCGAACTTCAGGCCGGAGGCGTCGTTCATCTTGTTCTTGGAGATGTCCCCGGATTCGAACTTGGACTTGAAGTCACCGGCGCTGGTGATGGGCTTGATGATCTCCGCGCCCCCGCTGGCGGCCGTGCTCACCATGGGCAGCAGCACCGCCAGTGCGGCCTTCTCCATGGTGGGGATGTCCGCGTTGTGCAGGGAGCCGGCGCGCACGGCCTTGTAGGCCGCGTACTTCGTGAGGAGCCGCGCCTGGTGCATCAACCCCAGTTGGAGGATGCCCAGCAGCATGAACACGAACAGGGGCAAGACGATGGCCGTCTCCACCGCCGCCTGGCCTGATTCGTTGCCGCGCCTCATGCTTCGCCCCTGTACTGAAAATACCCCAAGGTGGGAGTCTTCCCGACCCATTGTGCCGTTACCATACCGCCCGTAGGTTCGGCGGGAATCGGCCAAGTGGCCGGGAATGCAGGCCCGGCCACCGGGCTTGCGGACATTATCGGGCCGGCCGGAGCCCTGGGTGCTTGACGCTGTGCGTATGCCATGGTTGGCACGGACATTCGCGTTGAGACGCAGGGAGACGAATCGCATGAACTGGCACGTGGCGAAGCGAATGGGCGTGGTGCTGGCGGTGGCGTTGCTGGCGGCCTGCAGTGATGACGGCGAGGGCGGCGGCAAGACGGACGGAGGCACCACCTCCGATGGGGGCACCAACACCGGCAAGTCCCTGGGGCCGGGCCTGGGCCGTTCGAAGGACGACCCGACGGGGCAGGCCTTCGCGCTGCCGGCGGGGCTGACCCTGGAGAACCCCATCGTCGCCTACGTGCCGGAGAACCCCGAGGACTGCGACGACAAGTACTCGGACGAGGCCAATGGCACCGGCGAGGAGGTGCGGGTGTGCCTCATCTTCAACAACACCACGAGCACGCCCATCACCGTGACGCTGCCGCCGGGGCTCATCCTCAAGTCGACCAGCGACGACGTGCAGAACGGCATCATCGTGCAGACGGTCAGCATCGTGGTGCCGCCGGGTGAGCGCTACTTCGCCCCGCTGTTCGCCTACTGCGTCAACCAGGACCGCTCCACGACGGGCCTGGACGACCGGTACGAGCTGGGACCCGCCGTCACGCACAAGGACTTCCAGGAGGTGTTCACGCTCCTGGCGGGCAAGAAGCTCACGCGTGAAGCCGCCGGTCGCGTCCAGACCGTGGTCCACCACGTGTCCCAGGGCGAGGGGCTGTCCGCCGCCGACCGCGCCACCCTGCAGAGCCTGTAGTCCCGAATCGCGGTCCTTCGTCCGGCGGGCCTTCACCGCCGCCGGGCAATCTCCTGGATGAGCGCCACGTAGCGGCGCTGCTGGGGGTTGAGCTTGAAGGCCTTGCGGAGGGCATCCTCCGCGAGCGCCCACTGGCCCTCGCCCCGGGCCACGTCGCCCAGGAAGGCCCAGCCCTCTTCCAGGCCGGGCTCCTGGCGCGTCAGCTCCTGGAGCTCCTGGAGCACCAGCCGTCCGTGCGCCTCCGGCTTCATGAGGTAGCGCGCCCAGGCGCGGTGGGCCTGGTACAGCGGGCGGGGGTCGATGTCGCAGGCGTATTCGAAGTACTCGAAGGCGCCCGCGAAGTTGCGCGCCTCCAGGCGCCGTTTGGCCTCGTCGAACTGGGTGGTGGCGTCCAGCAGGTCCGTGCGGATGCGGAACTGCTCCGCGGTGGAGGGCCGGCCGGTGTTGCTGCGCGCCTTCTCCCGGTGCGCCTGCCGGCGCTTCTTCCACAGCGCGTTCTGCTCCGGCTCCGACAGCAAGCCGTAGGCCCGCGCGTACGCGGCGAGCATCCCTTCCGCCTTCTCCTTCAGCTCCGAGGTCTGGAAGCGCAGCGGGGAGAAGCGGTCCGCGGCGGCGAGGAACGCCTTGCGCAGCGCCACCGGCTGCACGTCCTCCGGCACCTCCAGCAGCGCGAACGGATCCAGGCTGCGGTGGTTGAGGAACGCGCCCACGAGCGCGTTGCGCGCGGCCTCGTCCTCGTCCGCGAAGGGCGTGCCGGACGGTGCCTGCGCCAGCACGGGCACCGGCGTGGGGACGGGCTCCGGGGCGGGCGTGGCGGCGGGGGCCCGGCGGGCCAGCTCCTCGGCGCGCGCGTCCACGTCCTCCGCGAAGCCCGCCACGCCCAGCAGACACAGCGCGTAGAGCCGGCGCAGCACGGAGTCCATGTCGAAGCCGGTGCGCTCCAGCAGCTCGTTGAAGGTGGGCCGCTGGCGCAGGGCCTGGAACAGGCGCGCGTCCTTGGAGGACAGCTTGGGGGCGGACTCCACGCCGGGCATCTGCCCGAAGCGGCGGTCGTCCGTGAAGGTGAAGTGCGTGGCGACGGTGTCGAAGGGCAGCTGGGTGGAGACGCCCGTGAGGATGAGCTGCGCGGTGTTGGCGCGCACGGTGGCGTCCGGGTGCTCCACGTCCGCGATGAGGCGGTACTTCGCCTCCGTCCAGCGGAAGCAGTCCAACAGCTTGTGCGCCAGGTTCGCCTGGAGCTGCTTGTAGAGGTCGAAGGGGCTGATGAGCCCCTTCTGCACGAGCAGCCCGCCCAGCTGCATGCCCGAGGACACGCTCTCCGCCAGGGACTTCTGGTAGTCGCCTTCAGTCAGGCGGCCCTTCTCCACCAGGTACTTGCCCAGCGTCTCGTGCAGGAGGTTGGAGTTGCACGCCACCGGCGCGCCGTCCTCGAAGGTGATGCGCTTCTCGCGCTGGCGCACCTTGAGCTCCAGCGTGCAGGTGCGCTCCTCCACCATCAGCGCGTGCAGCAGCAGCGGGAAGGGCGTGTCCGCCAGCAGGCCCTCGCGCTGGCGCAACACCTGGGACGGCAGGGGGAACATGCGCGGAAAGCCTACTACTACTCCGCGTCCTCGCCGCCCATGTCGTCCGCGGCGTAGGGCTCATCCTCATAAGCGCCGTAGCGGCCGTAGGTGTCGTGCGTGGGCAGGTAGCGGGTCAGGTACGCCCCCACGCCCATCAGCACCAGGGCCACGGCGGCGTACGCCAGCGGGCGGGACGGGCGGGCGCGGTACGCCCACCAGCGGTCGCGGCGCTTCTGGAAGCGGGGGGCGACGGCGTACTCGCGCCAGGCGGCGTCGCGGGCGTCCTGCGCCTCCACGTCCAGCCCCTGCTTGTCCAGCGCGCGCGCCAGGAGCACGCGCCCCTCCACGGAGCCCTGACGCACCTGGAGGAAGCGCCCCAGGGCCTCGCGCGCGCCGGGGAAGTCGCCGCGCTGGAGGCGGAAGCGGCCGCGCTCCAGGTCGATGGCGCCCTGGCGGAAGTCGGCGTCCAGGCGCTCGGCCTCGGTGAGCAGCAGCTCGCCCCGGGGCGCGTCGCCCGCGCCCAGGTAGGCCACGCCCAGCAGGTAGAGGGTGTCCACGTCGTCGTCGCCCGCGTCCAGGTTGGGGCGCAGCAGGTCCACCGCCTCCTGGTAGCGCTTCTGGCCCAAGCGGATGTCGGCCAGCTCCGCGCGGGCGCGGCGGTCGTGGGTGTTGGTGAGGATGGTGCCCGCGAGCTCCCCCGCGCGCTGCCACCGCTTGAAGGCGCGCATGGGGCTGGGCAGCACCTGCAACGTGAACCGGTCCGCCGCGAACAGCAGCACGGCCAGGAGCCCCAGGGACAGCAGCGGGCTGCCCGTCAGCATCGTGAGGCCCATCCACAAGAACCACTTGGTCAGCACGGTCGAATCGTCCTTCCTGGAACCGCCTACAACAGCCGCGCGCAGATGGCGCTGTGCACGTCCGCCCCCCGCTCCGTCAGGGCCAGCCTGCGGCCATGACGCGTGGCGAAGCCGTGGGCCACCAGCCGCTCCACCTCCGCGCGCCGGGGCTCCACGGGCTGGCCGTATCGCTCACAGACGGCCTCCCAGTCCACCCCCGACACCAGGCGCAGGCCCATGCTCAGCCGCTCGGCGAAGAGCTCCTCGGGGCTCAGGTCCTCGCGGCTCGCCTCCGGGAGTCTCCCCTCCTCCACCGTGCGCAGGTAGGCCTCCGGGCTCCGGAGGTTCACGTAGCGGTGGGGCGTGGGGGACAGCAGCATGCCGGTGGCGCCCACGCCCAGCGCCAGGTACTCGCCGCCGGTCCAGTACAGCGCGTTGTGCCGGGAGCTGAGGCCGGGGCGCGCGTGGTTGGAGACCTCGTAGCGGGTGAGGCCGTGCGCGCCGTACACGTCGCGCACCACCTGCGCCATGGCCACCACGTCGTCGTCCTCCGGCAGGGAGAGCTCACCGCGGTCCAGTTGCTTGGACAGCGGCGTGGACTCCGCCAGCACCTCGCGCTCCACCGTCAGCGCGTAGGTGGACAGGTGCTCCGGCTCCAGTGCCACCGCGCGGCGTGCGTCCGCCTCCACCTGCGCGACCGTCTGGCCGTGCACGCCGTAGATGAAGTCCATCGCCACCACGGGGAAGGCCGCCTGACGCGCCGCCGCCACCGCGCCCTCCACCATGGCGGCGTCGTGCGCGCGGCCCAGCGCCTTCAGCGTCTGAGGCTGGAAGGACTGCACGCCCAGCGACAGCCGGTTGATGCCCGCGGCGCGGTAGCCGGCGAAGCGCTCCGCGTCCGCGCGCTCCGGGTTGCCCTCCAGCGAGACTTCCAGGCCAGGGGCCAGCGACATGCGCGCGGCGATGCCCTCCAGCACGCGCGCCACGTGGCGGGGGTGCCACAGGGACGGCGTGCCGCCGCCCAGGAAGAGGGACTCCAGCGGCTTCGTGCGCAGCGACGGGTCGGCGGCGAGCCGCGCGTCCAGCTCCGCCAGCACTGCGTTCGCGTAGCGCTCCTCTGGCACCTGGCGCGCTACCGCCACCGCGAAGTCGCAGTAGGGGCACTTGGCCAGGCAGTACGGGAAGTGCAGGTACAGCCCGAAGCGGGCCGCCTGCATGCCCGTCAATGGGTCCGTGGGCGCGGCGAAGGACATGGAGGTCCAACCTCTACTTCAGAGCCTTCAATTGCGCTTCCAGCCGCGCCACCTTCGCCTTGGTGCTGGCAGCCGATTCGAGCGCTGCCTCGGCCGCCATCAGCTTGCGCTTCATGGAGGCCACGTCCGCCTTGAGCTGGTCGCGCTCCGCCGCCAGGTCCGCGGGCCCGTCCGCGCCGGCGGCAGGGGCCGCCGCGAGCTTCGCTTCGAGCGCCTGACGGGCCGTCTGCTCCGCCTTGAGCGAAGCGCTGACCTGGGCGAGCCGGGCCTCCAGCGCGGCCTTCTCCGCCTGCCGTGTGTCACCCGCCTGGGCATGGGCCTGGGACTCGCCGAGCTTCGCCTCCAACGCGGCCCGCTCCACCTGCTCCGCTTCGAGCGCGGCGCGAGCCTCCTCGAGTTGCGACTCCAGCGCCGCCTTCACACCCTGTTCCTCCAGGAGCGTGACGTCGGACTGCGCGAGCTTCGCCTCCAGCAGCGCCTTCGCGTTCTGCTCCGACGTGAGCTTCGCTTCGAGCGCGGCCTTCGCCGCGTTCAGGTCCTTCACGCGGGCCGCCTCCGCTTCGGCGACGCGCCGCTTGGACTCGGAGGCCTCCAGCGCCCCCTCCACCATCTTCACGCGCTGCTGGAGCCGGTCCACCTTGTCCGCTTCCGCGCGAGCCGCCTCCAGCTGCTCGCCGAGGGAGACCAGCTCATCGCGCTGGCCGTCATGTCCCGCGCTCAGCGCCTCGGCGCGGCCCTCGGCCTCGGCGGCCTGCACCCGGGCGTCCGCGATCTCGGCTTCCACCGCCTCACGGCGGGCGCGCTCCAGCGACAGCTCCTCCTGGGCCTTGGCGACCAGGGCCTGCTGGCGCTGCACCTCCGCCTCGCGCTGGCCCGCGGCCGTCTCCAGCATGGACACGCGCGCGGAGTAACCCACGCGCTCCGCCTGCGTGGTGGCCAGCTTGCGCTCCACGGCGGCCAGCTGCTGCTGGTGCGCCTCACGCTCGGTCTGCGAGGCCGTGGACTGGGCGGTGAGCTCCGCCAGCTGGGCCTCCAACGCCGCCGCCTTCGCCTCGGCCTCGTGGACCCGGACCTCGGCCTCGTGCACCGCTTCGCCGAGCGCCGCCGCGTCCGACTCCATCCGGTCGCGCAGCGAAACCTGCTCGACCTCCGCGGCCTCCAACACCTCGCGCAGGGAGGCCAGCTCCGACTCGGTCATGCGCGCGCGGACCTCCGCGGCCTCGACCTCCGAGCGCGCGGCTTCACGCGCCTGGGCGACCTCCGCCTCCAGCTCGCGCACGCGCGCCTGGACCCGGGCGACCTCCGCGGCGCGGCCCTCCAGGGCACTTCTGAGCGAGGGCAGCTCCGCGGCCTCCGCCGTGCGCGCGGTGAGCGCGGCGCGCAGACCCACCGCGTCCGCGTCCTTCAGCGCGAGCGCGCGCTCCAGCTCCGTCACCTGCGTCTGGAGCGTCTTGAGCCCGTCCTCCACCACCGCGAGCTGCCGGCGCGCGGCGTCCCGCTCGCCCTCCATCCCCTTCGCGTGGGTTTGCGCCTCCTCCAGCGAGCTGCGCGACCAGTCGCTTTCGCTCTCCAGGGCACCCATGGCGCCCTTCGCCTCCGAGAGCGCCGTCTCCAACTGGCTGATGTTGAGCGCCTGCGCGTCGCGCTCGGTGGTCAGCCGCTCCACGTCCGCGAGCAACGACTGGTACTGCTCCTGGACCGCCTCCAGCGCGCCCTGCGCCTCGGACTTGCCGGAGGCCAGCTCCGCCATGCGGTCCTGCGCGAGCCCCAGCGCCTCCTTCGCGCCGACCAGCTCCTCCGCCATCGACCCGCGCGACTCGCGCTCGGCGTGGAGCTCCTCCGTCAACCGGGGGACCTCCGACTCCACCTCCGCCAGCGCGCGCGTGAGGTCCTTGCGGTCCGCCTCCGACGCGGCGAGCTCCGCCTCCAGCGAGGCGACCTTCGCCTGGGCCAGCTTCAGCCGCTGCTCGTCCTGCGCGGACGGCGCCGGAGCACCGCCGCCCCCTTCCTTCCGCGCCTTCTCCAGCGAGGCCTTGAGCTGGGTGACTTCGCCCTCGCGCTCGGCGTACAGCGCGCGCGCCCGGGCCAGGGTCTCCGTCTTCTGCTTCAGGATGCCCCGGAAGAACTCCAGCTTCTCCTCCGGCGAGCCTCCCATGGGCAGCCGGGGCTCGGCGGGCTCCGCGAACGGGTCCCCCTTGCCGGGGCTGCGCGCCGCGGCCGCCGGGGACGGAGGCGTGGTCGTGGGCAACCCTCCACCCCCGATGGGCGCGGGGTTCGTGGGCACCCGGGCAGCGGGCGCGGCGGCAGGGGCTGCGGGCAGGCCTGCGGCGGGCCGCCGGGGCGGCAGGGGGGGAGGCGCGGAGGGGGGAGGCCTGGGAACCGCGAGTGGCCTGGGGGGCGCCGGAGCGGGCGCCGCCACCGGGGCGTCGCCGTCATCCAACAATTCCTTCAGGTCCGCGAGCGGATCCGCCTCGTCCGGGGGAGACGGCATGTGCGCGTCCCAATTTACCGGCCACGGGGGGTTTCCACCAGTTACGCGATGGACACCGCGCCGCTTCGCCTGCCTGGTGGGAGGCGGACGGCACGGTCCGCTCGACGTGGAGGGGGCGGGACGTTAGCCAATGGAGCAAACATCACACCTCGCCTTGCCTCTCCTCGGGAGGGGATGACAGCTTCGGACCACTCCTATGGCCATCCGCTACACCCTGCCCAACGGGCTCACCGTCGTCTTCGAGGAGCAGCACGCCGCCAAGGTCGCGGCCTTCCAGGTCTGGGTCAAGGCCGGCAGCGCGGACGAAAGGCCCGACCAGGCCGGACTCGCCCACCTGCACGAGCACATGCTCTTCAAGGGCACGGAGCGCCGGGGGCCCGGTGAAATCGCCCGGGACATCGAGGCGCACGGCGGCGAAATCAACGCCTGGACGTCCTTCGACCAGACCGTCTACCACATCGTCATCGCCAGCCAGTTCGCCCGCACGGGCCTGGACATCCTGGGCGATGCGGTGCGCCGCTCCGCGTTCGACAAGGAGGAGCTGGCGCGCGAAATCGAAGTCGTGTGCGAGGAGATCAAGCGCAGCTACGACTCCCCGTCGCGGCGCGCGTCCCGCGGGCTGTTCACCGCCGCGTTCCAGACGCACCCCTACCGGCTGCCCGTCATCGGCACCGAGGAGAGCGTGCGCAGCTTCACCCGCGAGAAGGTGCTGGAGTTCTACCACCGGCACTACACGCCCAGGAACCTGGTGCTCTCCGTCGCGGGCGACCTGAACGAGGCGGAGCTGCGGCAGTGGGTGGAGGAAATCTTCGGCGGTGACTGGGGCCGGCCCTACGTGGGCCCGGTGGAGCGTCCTCGCGACCCGCCGTCCACGGGCCGCCGCGTGCTCATCCAGACGGAGGACGTGAAGGAGGCCTATCTGCACCTGTCCTTCGCCATCCCGGAGCTGGAGCACCCGGACGTGCCCGCGCTGGACGTGCTGGCGATGCTCGCCGGCCAGGGCAACTCGTCGTGGCTGGTGCGCGAGGTGAAGCGCCGCCAGCACCTGGTCAACGACGTGCACGCGTCCGCGTACACGCCCAAGGACCCGGGCATCTTCTCCGTGTCGCTGACGCTGCCGCCCGCGCAGTCGCTGAAGGCGCTCACGCAGACGGCGCGCGTGCTGGAGGCGCTGCGCACCACGGTCGTGCCCGAGGACGAGCTGCGCACCATCCAGTCGGTGGTGGAGGCGGAGTCCGTCTACCGCAAGGAGACGGTGCAGGGCACCGCGCGCAACCTGGGCTCGTACCAGACGTCTCCCGGCGGCCTGGAGTCGGAGGCCCGCTACCTGGAGAACATCCGCAACCTGAAGCCGGAGGACCTGCGCCGCGTGGCCCAGAAGTACCTGCGGCTGGAGCACGCCGTCGTCACCGCGCTGGTGCCTCCCGCCGCGGAGCTGACGGAGGCGCTCGTGCACGCCGCGCTGGATGAAGCGGCGAAGAGCCCCGGCGTCACGCCCCCGGAGCGCGCCGCGAAGCAGCCTCCCCCGGAGGCCCCGCCGCGTCCGGCCCGGAGCGCCATCGCGTCCGCGCGTTCGGAGGTGGTGCAGGAGAAGCTGCCCTCCGGCGCCACGCTCATCATCCGCGTGGAGCCGCACGTGCCGCTGTTCTCCATGCGCGCGGCGTTCATCGGCGGCGTGCGCTACGAGACGCCCGAGGACAACGGCATCACCACGCTGCTCAGCCGCGCCCTCACCAAGGGCACCACGACGCTCAGCGCGGATGACATCTCCCACCTGACGGACCTGTACGCGGGCAACCTCACCGGCCAGGGCGGCCGCAACTCCGTGAGCGTGAAGGCGGACTTCCTGTCGCGCTACTTCGAGCAGGGCTTCCGGCTGTTCGCGGACGTGCTCGTGAACCCCGCCTTCCGCGAGGAGGAGGTGGCGCGGGAGCGCGCGCTGCTGCTGCAGGACATCCTCACCCGCGAGGACAAGCCGTCAGGCCTGGCGTTCGAGCTGTTCTCGCGCACGCTCTACCAGGAGCACCCGTACCGCCTGTCCATGCTGGGCGAGAAGGCGTCCGTGGAGGCGCTGGGGCCCGAGCAGCTGCGCGCGTACCACCGGTCGTACATGGACCCGTCGCAGATGACGCTCAGCGTGGTGGGCGACGTGGACGTGGAGCAGGTGCGGGCGCTGGCGAACGAGTACTTCGGCAAGTCGCGCGGCGGCGCGCTGGCCCCGAAGCAGGTGCGGCCGGAAGCGCCTCCGTCCGCTCCGCGCACGGAGAAGAAGGTGCTCGCGCGCGCGCAGACGCACCTGGTGATGGGCTTCCAGGCGGCGCGGCTGGGCGACCCGTGGCGGGTGGTGCTGGACGTGCTGTCCACGGTGCTGTCCGGCCAGGGCGGGCGGCTCTTCATCGAGCTGCGCGACAAGCGCTCCATGGCCTACAGCGTGAGCAGCTTCTCCATGGACGGGTTGGACCCCGGCTACTTCGCCGTCTACATGGGCACGAGCCCGGAGAAGGTGGAGGCGGCGGTGGAGGGCATGCGCCGCGAGCTGCAGCGCATCCGCGACGAGCCGATTCCGGCCGCGGAGCTGGAGCGCGCCAAGCAGCACATCATCGGGGCGTATGAAATCGACCTGCAGCGAAACAGCGCCCGCGCGACGCTGCTGGCGCTGGACACCTGCTACGGCATCGGGCTGGACAACTTCCTGCACTACTCCGAGCACGTGGCGAAGGTGACGGCGGAGGACGTGCAGGAGGTGGCCCGCCGGGTCATCGACTTCGACCGCATGGCCATGTCCGTCGTCGGTCCGTAGGTACCCCATCGCGAGCGTGGAAGCGTCACGACGACGGCGCTTCCACGCCGCACCGGGTGCGGTAGAAGGGGCGCCATGTCCCAGACCTACCTGTCACTCACCGTGGATATCGCGGAGGAGTCCTCCGAAATCCTCCAGGACCTGCTCCATGAGGCCGGAGCCCTGGGCCTGGAGGTCCGCGACACGGAGACGCCCACCATGCCGGGTGTGCGCGCCCCCACGAAGGGCGAGTCCATCGTCGTCGCCTACTTCGAGGACCGCGAGAGCGCGGAGGACGCCCGCGACGCGGTGGCGGAGAGCCACCCCACCGCGCGCCTGTCCCTGGACGAGCAGCCGCAGCAGGACTGGAGCAACGAGTGGAAGTCGCTCATCAAGTCCGTGCAGGTGGGCCGCCTGTGGGTGGGCCCGCCCTGGGACGTGGTGAACGCGCCGGCGGACAAGGTGAAGCTCGTCATCGAGCCGAAGATGGCCTTCGGCACGGGAGACCACCCCACCACGTCGCTGTGCCTGGCGGCGGTGGATGACTTCATGTCCA